>CAZKJB010000081.1:0-13628 GCA_964552975.1 uncultured Occallatibacter sp.
GCGCACCCTTCCATTGCGCGCTCATGCAGCCTGCGCAGGAAGAAGTAGCTCGCGTACTGGGCGGTCTCGCAATGCACGATCCCAAAATCCCCGTCGCCGCGAACGTAACCGGAAGCCTCGTGACCACCGCCGATGCGGCCCGCGACGCGCTCATTCGCCAGGTCACCGGCGCTGTGCGTTGGGTTGATTGTGTCGGAGCGCTGAAATCTGCAGGCGCCGAAGTCTACATCGAAACCGGCCCAGGCAAAGTCCTCTGCGGCCTGCTCAAGCAGATCGATCCTGCTCTAAAGTCGCTGAATGTTGAAGACGCGGCGAGCCTGGAGAAGACGCTGGCGGAACTGAAGGGTGAGTGAATCGATTCCACATTTTCTCTCGCGCCCATCGACCTGAGGGAGTCAGTAAAGCTTGAAATCTACTTCGATGGTTATCTGCATGGCGATGGGCTTGCCGTCTTTGCGGGCAGGATCAAACCGGTACCGCCGAACAGCCTCAGCTGCTTTAGGATCAAGTCCGTTTCCGGCCGGCCTGAGAAGGCAAAGATCCTGCGGCACGCCGCTGACATCCACAATGAGGCTCAAAACGCTGACGGCTTCGAAATCCTTAATGTGTTGCTTCTTAAGGGCGCGGAGTAACTCATCCGGAAACTCGGCCTCTTGTTGATGCAAGGGCTTTGGGGGCGTAATTCCAATCAGACTTTTTGCGGAATTCTCGCCACTTCCAGTATCCCGCGCGGGATTTGCAGGGCACGGTCTTAGTTCTTCACTGCCTTCTTCGCGTGGGCAGGACTGAAGTTCCGGTGCTGGCGATTTGATGTGACTCAAGAAGGGGACGCCGATACACACAAGTACTGGAACCGGGTGATTGTTCAGCAGCCCCGGCTGAAATGCAGACTCCTTTACTGCGGAAATTGCGGCGGCTTCGCATTTGCTATTGCGGGAGTGATACACATTGCGGACGTTCGCAGTTCCATCCACGGCGACCACCGCTGAAACGAGCGTCAAATCCGGCGAACAAGCAGCTACTACTTCCGGCGGGCCGGCGATGGCGGGATGTTGTAAGATCGGGCTCGTAATTCCAGGATCAACAGTATAGACACCTTCTTTGTCAGGAAAGGGTGAAGCGGGATTGGTACTCAGAGGTTTGCTGTCCGCCGATTAGACCGGCTGCTGTGGGGCGCAGACCGATGCGACACACAGCACAAACCATGCGAAAAGAGAACAGGTTCTTCGCATTGATTTCACCATGGCGTGAAAATGCCTCCACACTAACATATGATCCCCAGCTCCTTGAGCAGAAACGCGTAGTCCAGCGCAATCTCCTTCAAGTAGTCATAGCGCCCGCTCGCGCCGCCGTGCCCGGCTTGCATGTTCGTCACCAGCAACAGCAGATTGCTGTCGGTCTTCAGCGTCCTCAGCTTCGCCACGTACTTTGCCGGCTCCCAGTACATCACCTGGCTGTCGTGCAGAGAAGTCTTGACTAACATCGCCGGATAACTCGCCTTGCGCAAATTGTCATACGGCGAATAACTCAGCATGTATTTGAAGTAAGTCTCCTCGTTCGGGTCGCCCCACTCCTCGTACTCCGGAACCGTCAAGGGCAGGGAAGCGTCGAGCATAGTGTTCATCACATCCACAAACGGCACATGCGAAACCACCGCGCGAAACAGCTCCGGCCGCATGTTTGCCACCGCGCCCATCAACAGCCCGCCGGCCGACCCGCCTTCAATCGCAACGCGTTTCGGATCGCCGTATCCCTGGTCCGTCAGATGTTCTACGGCAGCAATGAAGTCCGTGAAGGTATTCCGCTTCACCAGCATCTTGCCGGCGTCGTGCCACGGTTTGCCCAGGTCGCCGCCGCCGCGAATGTGCGCGTACGCCATCACTACCCCTCGATCGAGCAAACTCAGCCGGTTCGAACTGAAGCCGAGCGGCAGCGAGTACCCATACGACCCGTATCCGTAAACATAGAGCGCATTCTTGGGCGCCCCCTGTCCCTGGCCTTTGGGGACCGGGGAGGTCGCCGATCTCGCCGCGCCCGTTCGGCCTCCCGCAAACTTGTCCCGGCGATACACAATCGATACTGGAACCTCAACCCCGTCCGCCGCCTTTGCACGAACCCGTTCGCTCGCATACAGACTCCGATCGAAGCCGCCCGGAATCTCCAGTTGCTTCAGCAGTGTCGATGCGCCCGTGGTCACGTCGTACTCATATACCGAGCTCGGCGTCACCAGTGACTGGTAGGCGTAGCGGAACGACGTCGCCTCAAAGATGCGGTTGATGTGTGGATGCGCGCTATAGGCCGGCTCGGGGAAGGAGATCTCGCCGGCTGGCGCGGCCTCCGGTCCGTCGCCAGCAAACTTCCACAATCTCAATCGCGGTAGCCCGTCCTCGCGCTCGCACGCAATAAAGAATCCAGCAAACAGATCCGCATCTTCAAGCATTACGTCGTCGCGATGCGCAATCAGTTCGGTCCAGTGTTCGCGGCCAGGCGTCGCAACCGGAGCAGTTACGAGCCGGAAGTTGCGCCCGCGATCGTTCGTCCGGATAAACCACAGCCCATTGCGATGATCGACCGAGTACTCGTGTTCATCCTCGCGCGCGCAAATGACTGTAAAGTTGCCCTCAGGCTCCTCGGCCGGCAGCACCCTGGCCTCATTCGTGGTATGGCTGCCCGACTCCACCACGATGTACTTTCCGTCTCTCGTGCGCCCTGCGCCCAGGTTGAACCGCTCGTCGTCATCTTGGTAAACCAGCACGTCATCGCTGTGCGCCGATCCAAGTTCATATCTCCATAACTGGAACTGCCGCTTCTGCTGCTCGTCCTCCACGGTGTAAAACAGCGTGCGATTGTCCGCCGCCCACACAACGGAGCCCACGCGCTCCACCTCGCCCGGTAGTGTCTTGCCTGTTTCGAGGTCCTTAACCCGCAGCGTGTATTGCCTGAATCCAGTCGTATCGGTCGTATAAGCCAGCCAGCGGCCGTCGTCGGTGATGTCGGTGTCGCCGATCGAAAAGAAAGCGTGTCCTTCCGCCAGCTGGTTCCCGTCCAGCAGCACCTCTTCCGCCGCATCGCTGTCAGTTCCTGCCGCCGCGCCACGTTTACGGCAATAAATCGCGTATTGCAGGCCTTCCTCGGTGCGTGTGTAGTACCACCAGGCGCCGTCCCGGTAGGGAACCGATACATCGGTCTGTTTCACATGGCTCAGCATCTCCTGGTAAAGCTCTTCGCGCAGCCCGGCCAGCGGGGCCATTGCCGCCTCGGCGTAAGCATTTTCCGCTTCTAGGTACGCCGTCACGTCAGGATTCTCCTTATCGCGCAGCCAGGCATAATCGTCCACGAGCGTGACCTCGTGCAACATGGTCTCGGTATGGACTTTGCGGGCGATAGGAGGGGAGGGGAGCTGTTTTTCTGTCATTTCCTATTCAGTGTAGAGCCTGCCGCCACGGGAACATTCGCTCGCCCGCCCGCGTACAATTGAGAAGGATGAAAGGCCTTCGGCACGACCATTCGGCCGTTTTGCTGCCTCTTTTGGCGGCATTCTTGTTTCTTTTTTCTCAGCCCTCCCGCGCCGAGAACATTGCCGACCTGCCCCAACCCACCGACTACGTCAGCGACGATGCGCACGTCCTGTCGCCTGAAGCGATTGCGCGGCTTGATTCAATCTGCTCTCAGCTCGATCACTCCAACGCCAATTCTCAAATCGCCGTCGTTACGGTGCACGATCTCAACGGGGACGATGCGGCCGATTTTGCCGACCAGCTAGAGACCAAATGGAAGATCGGTAAGAAGGGCTCAGACAAAGGCGTGCTGGTGCTGCTGGCCGTCGCCGACCACAAGTACCGCATCGAAGTCGGCTACGGTCTTGAGGGGATTTTGCCCGACGGCAAGGTTGGCGACATCGGCCGCGCGATGGTTCCCGACTTGCGCGCCAGCGATTATGACGGGGCGATTACACTGGCAGTCGGTCAAGTTGCCCAGGTCATCGCTGCCGACGCCGGCGTCACTCTGCAAGACCAGCCAGCTCCTGAAGCCGCGCCTCCGCCGGAAAAAGCTCCTTCTGCGTTCCAGGTCCTTAAAGGAATCATCATCGCGCTTGTCATCATCTTCTACCTGGTCCGCGTCCTCGGAAGATTTGGCCTCTTTGGCGCCTGGGGCCTTGGGCTTTTGGCAGGCGGAGGCCGTGGCGGCTTCGGGGGCGGCGGATTTTCCGGTGGGGGAGGCGGCGGTGGTGGCGGCTTCGGAGGTTTTGGCGGTGGTAGTTTTGGCGGCGGCGGCGCCGGGGGTAGCTGGTAGGTTTTGCTAAGTTTTTGAAACGGGGCTTCCTTCAGTGGAAGCCGGAGGAGAAACAAACTGTATGAGCAAGGGTCTTGTAATTACGCTGGCCGTTGTGGCCATTTTGCTTTTGGTGGTCTTTGGAATCTTCGGCAGTTATGTCAGCGCGAAAAACCAGATGGTAGCCAAGGATCAGGCGGCGCAGGCCGCGTGGTCCGAGGTTGACGTACAGCTGGAGCGCCGCGCCGACCTCATTCCCAACCTGGTTTCGACGGTGAAGGGCTTCACCAAAGAGGAAAGCACTGTCTTCGGCGACATCGCCAACGCGCGGGCGGGCATGTTGAATGCGCAAGGTCCTGCCGCGAAGATTGCGGCCAATAACCAGCTCGACGGAGCCCTCGGCCGCCTGCTGCTGCTCACGGAGAATTATCCGCAACTGCGCTCCAGCGATCAGTTCATGCGCCTGCAGGATGAGCTATCCGGCACCGAAAATCGCATCAGCGTGGCGCGCAAGCGCTACAACGATGCCCTTCAGGACTACAACACATTCATCCTGCAGTTCCCCAACAGCATTTGGGCTGGCATGGCTGGATTCCAGAAGAACAACGCGTACTTCACGGCCAGTCCAGCCGCACAGGCAGTTCCAAGTGTCAATTTCTAAATAATTCATCGCGTCCGTCCGTGCCTTCGGCGCGGACGGAACTCGTTACTCGCGCATGAATGAAGTGAAGCTCAGGAAAACTGCGCGCCACCGCTTCAACCGCTCCTGAAAGAACGCCTCTGTGACTCCTCCGTCAATCTCAAAGTCCATGTTGACGATCACGTCGCCGTCCGAATCCAGGTGGGCTTTCACGAATCTCTTCTTGGCGTTCCATTCGTTCACTTTGGTCACCGCCGGCTTATTTGCAAATCCCGCGGAGAACTGCAGGCTGTCGCTGCGGCCATCCCTATTGCCATAAAAGTAGACAAGGCACATCATGCCTTCGATCCGGAACTTGATGAGCGGGTCGCCCCCTGAATCTGTGGTCAGCTCCGGAACGAAACCCATCTCGCGGATGATATCCGCCATCTCCGGTCCGCTGACTGAAGTAATCACTTTTGGCGAGTCGGCGCTATCTCCGAAGATGCTCATCTCAATCCCCTCCCTGCGGCCAGGATCTCGGTGTTTTTATGGTGTGGGCTTCGCGGGCCTTGGCCGCGCGGGAAAGTTAATTACGGTTCAAAACATATCGCCCAAGCCGCTGAGACGCGGTCTGGGCGCTAGAGGCTGCTACGAACTTTCGCTCGCAATGATGCCCACGGGAAAACTCAGAACAGCCTTTGAGCACTCGTCCAGGGTTGAAATAGCGCCCGGTCGATTTACTTGAAAGAAGCGATGGCGCTGGCTT
Organism: uncultured Occallatibacter sp.; assembly: GCA_964552975.1. Taxonomy (GTDB): domain Bacteria; phylum Acidobacteriota; class Terriglobia; order Terriglobales; family Acidobacteriaceae; genus Telmatobacter. The sequence continues at coordinate 5,661 of CAZKJB010000081.1, forward strand.
CGTCGTCGTAGATGTCGAAGACGGTATACAGCTTGGTCAACTGCAGCAGGTCGTGGACCTTCTTCGTCAGCTTGAGCAGCTTGACGCTGGCGCCCTGGTTCTTGGCCGTGGTATAGGCGCTGACCATCTCGCCCAAACCCGAACTATCGATATAATTCACATCACCCAGATCGAGCAGGATGCGCTTCTGTCCTTTGCCGATGAGGTCGCGAATGGCGTCGCGCAGTTGTACGCTGCCCTCGCCGAGTGTGATTCGCCCGCTCAGATCCAATACTGTAACGCTATCCACCTCACGGGAAGCTATCGCAAGTGCCACGGAATTTCCTCCTTTTTCGGTAATTCGGTTATAGCATCTTTATGGCCGCCGGCTTGCGGAAAACCTCCGCGGCCGGCCCACCCGCTGGGGAAGAAACATCCTACAGCCACGCCCCGCCACTATGCTAGGTTTTTTCTTTCGCCGGCGTGAGATGCTTTACCAGCGTCAACTCAGTCCCCGGATGCAATTGTCGAAAGTGTACCTCATCCATCAGAGACCTGATGAGGAATATACCGCGGCCAGTGCCGCGAAGAAGGTTCTCCGGCGCCAGTGGATCCGGCAAATGTTCGGGATCGAAGCCATGTCCCTGGTCGGCGATCTTAAAGATCAGATCGGCGCCCGTATTCTCGAGCGAAACGTCGATATAGGTGTTGGGGCTGTACTCGTTGCCGTGGAGCACGGCGTTGATGGCAGCCTCGCGCATCGCCATCGCAATGTGAAAGCGTTGGTCCTCGTCGAGACCCGCCTCGCCGGCCAGCTTATCTGCGGCTGCTTCCACCTCGCCAACGCTCTCCATGGTTGAGGCAAGACGGAAGCTTCGCCGTTCTCGATTTGGGTCAGTCATCCAATCTCCGGCATCAACCTCCCTCGCAGTTTCAAGTCTGCACCCGTTTGTGTCAAGCGCCACATCTAGTTGCGCCGTCCAGCCCAGGCCTCAATCTTCCGCGCCGTGCCACACTGGGCTCGTCGCCGGCACGCGCGTCTTTCTCAGGAGTAAACTGCGTCCCAGAGTCTACACTCAAGCCATGGAGTCCCACTCCACAACCCGCGTCAGTCTCACCGCCCTGCTCGGTACTCCGGTGACGGATTCGCAGGGTCACTTGCGCGGCAAACTCAAGGATATTGCCGTCGCCACCGGGCCAGATGGAGGCAAGGTAGCAGGCCTGGTGCTGAAAACCCGCAATGGGCTCTCGCTCGTCAGCTCGCAACAAGTGATGGAGACTCCTGCCGGTACTCTGGAGCTCAAGTCAGCCGAAGCTTTGACGCCCCTCAAGGACGAGGGCAACTACCTCTACCTTCAGCAGGATCTTGTCGATCGGCAGATCATCGACATCCACGGCCGCAAAGTGGTCCGCGTGAACGACGTCGACCTGGAGTGGATGGAGCATGGCTCGGCCCATCTGCTGCGAGTCGCCGAGGTCGAAGTTGGCATGCGCGGCGCGTTTCGCAGGGTCTTCAAAGGCATTTTGCCGCGTACCAAACTCGAGTCGATCTCCCGCAAGCTTCACGCCCGCGCCATTCCCTGGCAATTTGTCGACGTCATCGAACCGGATCCCGCCCGGCGCGTCAAGCTCCGCATCGAACACGAGCGCCTGGCCGGCATTCACCCCTCTGAATTGGCAGACATCCTTGAAGATCTGGCGCCTGCCGAGCGCGAGGCCGTCTTCACCTCGCTCGACGAAGAAGTAGCTGCCGAAACGCTCGAAGAAGTCGACCCCAAGCTGCAAAAATCGCTGCTCGAAAAGCTCGACGAAGAGCGCATCGCCGACATCGTCGAGGAAATGGACCCCGGCGCCGCTGCCGACCTCCTCTCCGAACTGTCGGAGGAGCAATCCGACGCCATCCTCGAAGAAATGGAGCCGGAAGAGCGCCAGGAAGTCGAGGAGCTGCTCGAGTTCGACGAAGACTCTGCTGCCGGCTGCATGACCACCGACTTCGTCTATCTGGGTGCCGACGCCACTGTCGCGCAGGGTGTGCAGGCGTTGCGCAGCTTCGATGGCGATCCGGAGACTGTGACAGAAGTCTTCTTGCTCGACGAGAAACGGATGCTTCGCGGAGCCGTCCCATTGGCTCGTCTTGTCATGGCGCAACCTGACACCCGGCTGAGCGTGCTCAGCGAGCCTCGCGTGCTTTCCTGCCCCGCCGACATGCACCAGAACGAGTTGGCCGAAATGTTCGACAAATACAACCTCCACGCCCTTCCCGTTGTCGACTCTCAGGGCCGCATGGTGGGCGTCGTCCAGGCCGAGCAGGTCATCAGCTTCCTGCGCGAAAAGCTCTAAACCCGAATTTCCTTTTCGAAGTTGGAATGAGAGGCCGCGTGATCGAGCCGAAAGTCAAAATGGAAATTCCGGTGAATACCATGAGGCACTGGAGAATTACGGCCGCATTGCTTGGGATGGGGATGATTTGCGCGCCGGCAATTTCCGCAGACCCAGCCCGTCCCGGCACGGTGAATTATATCGAGGGCACTGCTTATCTCGATGGCAGAATACTGAATAACCAGAACGTGGGCAGCGCCGAGCTCAACCCTGGGCAGGTACTGACCACGAGCAACGGCAAGGCTGAGGTTCTGTTAACACCGGGCATCTTTCTCCGGCTCGACGATCACAGTGCAGTAAAGATGATCTCGCCAGGTCCGGCCAAGACGCAGGTGGAGATCGAGCAGGGCCGCGCAGCTCTGCAAGTGGACCAGACCTTTCCGCAAAACCAGGTGCAGATTGTGGATGGCGGCGTAACCACGCAAGTGGTCAAGCCGGGCTACTACGAGTTCGACGCTACCCACCCGAAGATTATGGTCTTCAAAGGCCAGACCGAAGTGGAAGTGGGCCACAACTGGGTAAAGATCAAAGATCACCATGAACTGGCCTTATTCGGCGTGGCAGGCGGCGCACATGAGAAGCCCGCGAATTTCAACACCCGCGGCGCCCAGGACGAACTCTATAACTGGAGCAGCCTGCGGTCGCAATATCTGGCCGGAGCCAATAACCAGATCGCTCTTGACCTCGTCAGCGACACTCTGACGAATGCGGCCGACAATCTGCTGAAAGCGACGAACCAAAGCGATTACGTGCAGAAGGCGATCGCGGCGATCAACCAGGCGCTCGACGACACCAAACAGGCGGCCGCGCGCGTTCACGACGATTCCTCTGCGCCGGCTCCCAAAGCATCCCCCAACTTCAATGCCCCACCGCCGCCGACGCCGCGAACCAACTTCATGTTGTACGCGTCTCTCAACAGCTTAAAGTTCGCCTTCGATGCCTTGAACCGAGTTCCCGGCGGTGACCTCGGAGGCTACCGCACACGAATCAATGACGATATCGCGGATGCTGCCGACGCTTTGGTGAACGGCATTGCCTCTTACAACGCCAAACATCCGCATTGAATTCCGTTCACCTCTCATATCTGAACGTAGTTGTCCGCTCTCAAATGAAAGACGACTCCATCGGAGACCTCTCCACGCGATTCCCAACCAAATTGCGTATTTTCAGGTCAACTTCCGGCCCATTTCGCCAGAAATCGCTCCCAAAATCTCAATCTGTGAAACAATTCAGTCATGATCCCGTTTCCACGAATTATTCAGGGTGGCATGGGTGTAGGTGTGTCTAACTGGCGCCTCGCTCAGGCCGTCTCAAGGCTCGGCCAACTTGGCGTCGTATCGGGCACTGCGCTCGATTCTCTTTTTGTGCGCCGGCTCGCTGATGGTGACCAGGGCGGCCACATGCGCCGCGGTCTGGACGCATTCCCGTTTCCCGATATGGCAAAGCGCATCTGGAACGACTATTTTGTCTCCGGCGGCAAGCCCAGCGGTTCGCCGTATCCGGCCATGCCAATGCACGAGCGCCAGAGCCAGCGCAGGCTCATCGAGCTATGCGTGGTCAGCAATTTTGTCGAAGTGTTTCTGGCCAAAGAAGGACACAAAAATCCAGTGGGGATCAACTTCCTTGAGAAGGTGCAGATGCCGCACCTCCCGTCGATCTACGGCGCAATGCTCGCTGGGGTTGGCTATGTCCTGATGGGCGCCGGCATCCCGCTGCACATCCCTGGCGTCCTCGACGCTTTTGCTGCTCATCACGCAGCCGAATACAAGCTGCAGGTGACGGGTGCGGCGCAGGGCCAACTTGCCGAAGAAGACACAATGATGCGCTTCGATCCGACAGACTACGCCGAGGGCTCTCTGCCGGTGCTGCAACGCCCCAGATTTCTCGCCATCGTCTCCTCAAACACCTTGGCCACCACCATGCTTCGGCGCGCCAGCGGCAAAGTCGATGGCCTGGTCATCGAAAGCCCCACCGCTGGTGGTCACAATGCGCCCCCGCGCGGCAAACTCCAGCTCAATGCATCTGGAGAACCGGTCTATGGTCAACGCGATCAGGTCGACATCGCGGAGCTGCGAAAGCTCGGCGTTCCTTTCTGGCTGGCAGGCGGTTACGGCAATGCCCAAAAGCTCCGTGAAGCGCTCGAACAGGGCGCGACCGGCGTGCAGGTAGGAACGGTATTTGCCTTCAGCAACGAATCCGGCATGCGCCCCGACTTGAAGCAAACGCTTCTTGACCAGGCTGCGGCAGGTACGGGGCAGGTCTTTACTGATCCGCTTGCCTCTCCAACCGGCTTCCCGTTCAAAGTCGCGCAGCTTGACGGCACTTCGTCGAGCCCCGCCGTCTATCAGGGGCGCGCTCGCCTCTGCGATCTGGGCTACCTGAGAGAACCCTACGCAGCCGGCGGCGGCAAGATTGCCTACCGCTGCTCCGCCGAGCCGGTCGCTACCTATATCGCCAAGGGCGGCAAAGTCGAAGAAACCGTCGGCCGCAAATGCCTCTGCAACGCGCTTCTCGCCAACATCGGCCACCAGCAGATTCGCAACGACGGCGCAGTCGAGCCGGCCCTCATCACGGTCGGAGACGACCTGAATATCGTCGCTCAATTCATGGCCCCGGGCCAAACGAGTTACAGTGCCCGAGACGTAGTCGACAATCTACTGAGCCTCAGCGCCGACCTTCCAGCCCAAACCGAATTTGCCCAGACTGAACCCGCCCCGGCACTCGCCTCGACGCTCGTCTTGACCGCCGCGTCTTAGCAAATCTCGGGCAATCGGCTCGCGTGCCGCGTGTCAATCCTCCTCCTCCTCGGCCAGAAACTCGCCCAGGCGATCAAGCTTGCGCTCCCATGTTGTGCGGTGCGCGCGAATCCACTCCTCCAGCGCGTTAAATCCCGCCGGCTCGATACGGCAGGAACGCACCCTGCCAAGCTTTTCAGTGTGGACCAGGCGAACCTCCTCCAGTACTTGCAGGTGTTGCGCCACCGCCGTGAGGGTGACGCCCAGCGGTTCCGCGAGGCGCGAAACCGACATTGGGCCTGCCGACAGGCGGTCAAGAATTGCCCGGCGCGTCGCGTCGCCCAGCGCGTGAAACAATCGGTCGGCGTCAATCCGCGGACCTTTCATCGGCTCTTTCCTCCGTTGTTCCTCGCCGCCGTCTTAACTGCCTGAATGCTCCGCCAGATTCTTCTCCACCCGTTCCAGCAACGAGCGCCATCCAGCTTCGATCATCGCCGGGCCATCCGCCCACTCAATGAATACTCCCTGGTGCGTCAGGATCAAATCCGTCCCATCCCCCGCCGCCACGAACTCGAGCGTCGCCAGCGTCACAACGGTTGTCTTTCCGTCCAATGACATCTTCGTTGTCAGTACAATCCGCTTGTTCGGCACGATGTCCTGATAAATCCCTTCGTTCGCAATTTCCGAGCCGGCAATCGGGTGGCCTTCCCTGAAGCGATAGCAAAACTTCTCGCTGCCGCCCACGCGAAAGTCCATCGCAAATTCCTGGATGTCGTGATTGCCTTCTGCATACCAGCGCCGCTTGCGCTCCGGCTGCGCAAAAGCAGCAAAAACGTTCTCCGGCCGCCGGGGATAGTTGCGCTCAATAACAAAGGTGTTGTGGACCGTGGTTTCTGTCGCTTGTGCTGTCATCATGTCTCTCCTTTTCTCTGCCAATAGTGAAGTGGCAGCTTCGGTATTCGACCCAGCCGTTAAATAGTCAAGTGCAAACTTCAGTATTTTGGGGTTTTTTCGGGCGCTGCTTTAAGCTGGATCTGTTGCAAAAGGCCTGACACGCGGCTCAAGGAACAAGTGCGGATTCATGAAGATGAATTCATCCTTGTTCGCTTTGTTCACCCGCAACGTGCCGCCTAGTTTGCCGGCTCCGACACCGTTTGCGCGCCCTTTGATCCTCCGACCGCATAGACCTTCGGCGCGCGCTCCGCGGGTGCTGGCAACGCTGGAAACTGCGTATGCGGTTCCGTCTGGTACCAGTAGGCGGTCGAATAAAAACTATCGGAACGATCATTTGCGGTGCCGTGCTCGATCGTCACCTTGATCGACTTCTCAAATGCGATCGGGCCCTCCGTGTGCCAGCGGTAGAGGCAATACCGTCCGCCAATGCGCTCCGGGTCCACGATATAAGGCGCGCCCTGGTGCAGGTTCGCGAAAGCCTGGCCGCCAAAATCCCATGCCCCGTTGAAGTAATCCTCGGTTCCCGTCCCGTTGATCGTCGGCATCGGATCGCCGTCGACAAGAATCATGTCGTCGCCTTCTCCGAACCAGCCGTTTTCATTCTGCACTACGGCCTGTGTCACGCCTACAAAATGGCCCTTGCCCGTCGCCTCAAGAAAAACGTAATTATCCTTGCCGCTTATGTTCTTGCCATCGCTCACCACGCCCTTGCAGGGTGCGGCCTGCCGATATTGCGCATGGAAGCGGCCCAGACCATCCGGCAGGCTCGCGAGCGTCACATAGTCGATTGCGAAATAGAGGCTGCGCACGCGCGCCGGGCCTTCGTTGGTCACGGAGATCTTTGCCGCCGTCGCAAACGGCATCTTGAAATAGGCATTCAACGCCTTCATCGGCGCCACGGCCAGCAACTCCGACTGATACAAAAAGTACTCGCCCAGTCCTAGCCCGAAGAAGTCCCCGATCGGAACCTCGATTGAAGGCAACGTCTCGCCATCCCACCATGCGCGCAGTACCAGATTTTTCAAGTGCATCGCGTCAGGCGAATTAATCGTGAACCAGATATGCGTCACCACTCCGGCTCCCTGCACATCCAGCACAGTGGCCGCCTGGCCCGGATCCACACCCACCCAATCGGCGTTGCCGCCCGTGCGGTCCCAGCTTGAAGAGCGTTGATTCTTGTAGCTCCTGAGGCGCGCCGGCGCAAATAAAGCTTCCGGCATATCCGCCCCAGCCGCTGCGGGTGCGGCGTCGGCGTTCCGGGCATTCATACCCAGCAGCGCTGCCGCGGGCAAGCTCGATGCCAGTGATCCAAGCAATCTTCGCCGTCCGCTGAAACTCCTGGTTGAATCAGACTTTCCCATACGTCGCTCCCTTGAGAGACCGATCTTTGCAGAACGTATTGTAATCGGGTCGGTGCGCATGCAACGACGCAATCCCCGTTTGGGTGCTTTCCCAAATTGAACCACTTTGGCAACCTCACGAGTCAAATTGAAGACCAATTTTCCCGCTCACAGAATTCGTCCGCCAGGTTCGCGCCGATGGGTCTCTCCTGTTATGGTCAGTGAGGAAAACTTTTTCCGCACACCTCAAAAGGCAATGAACCCACCTTAGGGAATTCGCAGACTCATGTGGAAGCGCTGGCGAATCCGGATATTTCTTTTTCTGGCCGTTCTTGGCCCCGGATTCATCACCGCCAATGTCGACAACGACTCCGGCGGCATCCTCACCTACTCTCAGGCCGGCGCGCAGTACGGGTACACCCTGCTGTGGACCATGATTCCCATCACCATCGCTCTCATCGTGGTGCAGGAAATGTGCGCCCGCATGGGCGTAGTCACCGGCAAGGGACTCAGCGACCTGATCCGCGAAGAATTCGGTTTGCGCCTGACCTTTGTGCTCATGGTGCTGCTGGTGGTCGTCA
>CAZKJB010000082.1:0-13565 GCA_964552975.1 uncultured Occallatibacter sp.
GAACTCCGCGGCAACGCAGATCTCGAAATTACCGGCGTCAAAGGCATTGAGGAAGCTGGCCCTTCTGAAATCACCTTCGTATCCAACCCTCGCTACACCGCTCTGGCCCGCACCACACAAGCCGCCGCAGTCCTCGTCGATCCCGATTTTCAGGACATCTCTGCTGCGACTCTCCGTATCAAGAATCCCTATCTTGCCTTCTCGCGGGCACTCGGATTCTTTTACCGGCCGCCCTCATATGCACCGGGAATTCATCCCACCGCCGTCATCGATCCCACTGCCGAAATCGGTGCAGACTCGCACATCGGCGCCTACGTCGTCGTGGGGCCCGGCGTCCGCCTCGGTCCGCATGCCACTCTTTTGCCCCATGTCGTCCTCTATCCCGGCGTTCAAATCGGCAGCCACTTCTTCGCCCACGCTCACGCCGTGGTCCGCGAGAACTGCGTCCTCGGTGATCACGTGACACTCGAGAACGGAGTGATCCTCGGCGCAGACGGCTTCGGATTCGCCAAGAACGAACAAGGCCACTGGGAAAAGATCCCGCAATCGGGCCCGGTCTGCATCGGCAACCGCGTTGACGTGCAAGCCAACGCTACAATCGATCGCGCCACCGTCGGAGCGACCGAAATTGGCGACGGTACGAAGGTCGACAATCTCGTGCAGGTTGGCCATGGCTCCCGCGTCGGCAAGGACTCGCTCATCTGCGCGCAAACCGGCCTCGCAGGATCGTCCGTGATCGGCGACAACGTCATCCTCGCCGGGCAGGTAGGCATTGCTGGTCACTGCACCGTCGGCGACGGCGTGATTCTCACCGCCCAATCGGCCGTCTCCCACGACGTTCCACCCGGCAAAATGATCTCCGGCTCCCCCGGCTTCGATAACCGCGTTTGGCTTCGCGCCGTTACCATCTTTCAGCGCCTGCCGGAGTTGCTCAAGCGGCTTGACCGCGTCGAAAAACAACTCTCTGCTCAGTCTCCGCCCGTTGCCGCGGCTCAAAAAGACGGGGCCACAGAATGACCGGCCGCACCGGCAACCGCAAGCTCCTTCCGCTGGCCCTCTTTTCCATCTCGCTCTTTGCCGCCACTGCCTGCCACTCTTTCCACATCGACACCGATATCGTGAACCACACCGGCTCCGCCATTCAGCTTCTTGAGGTCGACTACCCGAGCGCCAGCTTTGGCGTCGATCATCTTGATACCGGCGCCGTCTATCATTACCGGTTTCAGGTGCGCGGCAGCGGGCTACTGATTCTCCAGTACACCGGCGCAAACGGGCAACAAGTTCATATCTCCGGCCCCATGCTCGCCGAGCACGAGCAAGGCCAGTTGCAAATTGTCCTCTTGCCCGGCGCCAGGGCTGAATTCCATCCTCAACTTACTGCGCAACCATGATCGCAACTTCGCGACCAACCTCTTAAGCCGTCGCGCCCCCCGAAACATCAAAGAAACGGTTCCGGCCTATTGCTTTAAGAAATTCTTCCGATAAGCCATTTCGGGGGGGGGTGGAGTTGCGCGCCAAAATTGCATTGAAGGCCAAGTGCATGCTCGCCTGCTGCGCGCGCAGAGGTGGTCTTGCATTGCGCCTCGCCGTCTGCGCCATCTCCATTGCGCTCGCCACGGCGCTCGCTGGAATTGTCTACGATGGATATCTCATCTGGGTTGCGAACGGCGTCCTGCTTGCCTACCTGCTTCTTGCTCCGCGCAACCGTTGGCCGGCTTATCTTTGCGCAGGACTCCTGGGTCATCTTGCCGGTAACGTATTGATTCACACTCCGTGGCAGCTCACCGCAATCGTCGCACCTCTCGACGTGGGCGAGGCTTTGCTCAGCGCGAGCCTTCTTCGACCGCGCTCCGCGATCCTTCCGCGCTTTACCAGCGGAGCTTATATCATTCGCTTTCTCGCATTTGCCGTTCTGGCCGTGCCGCTCACAACAGCATTCTTCGGCGCCCTCCTGCAGGCGCTCTGGCTTCACACTGCCTTTGGCTCAGCATTCTACGACTGGGCCTCAGCCGACAGTCTTGGAGCCTGCGTTGTTACGCCAGCCTGTGTCGCCATCTTCCGCGCATCCTTGCGCAACTCTCTGTCACCTCAACAAAACTGGCTCTACTTGCTGCCCTTCACAGCGGTCGCGATCATTCTTCTATCGCAATCCCGGGTACCCTTGCCGTTTCTGCTTTATCCGCTGCTCGTTCTCATTTTGCTTCGGCTTGGCCTCGGGTCGGCGGCTATGGCGGCGCTCCTCGTCGCTGCAATCGGAAGCTGGTTCACCGTGCGCGGCCAGGGTCCTTTTGCCATAACGCGATTGGTTAGTCCGCTCGACCCTGCCGTCATCCTCCAGCTCTTCGTGGCCTCTGCCATGTTTATGCTCTACGGAATCTCCGTGGTCCTTGAAAACCTCCGCGCCACCGAGCGGCGCCTGCAACAGATCGCGGCTCTCCATAAGCTGGTGATGGACAACTCGCGCGATGTAATCATCATGGCGGATTTCGAAGGCAATCGCAGCTTCGTTTCAGCGGCCGGCGCCAATTGGGGTGGATGGTCTCAGGACGAGCTCCTGAGCTTCCATAGTCTCGATCTGGTTCATCCTGATGATTTTTCTAAAATGAAAGACACAATCCTTGCCTTGCGCAGCGGCAGCGATGGCGCTTTGGTCGAATGCAGGGCCAGAACGCGCGACGGCGGCTACATCTGGATAGAAGCGAGCCTGCGAACCATTCGCGACTCAGCCACCGGTCTTCCCCTGGGAATATTAAACAGCATCCGCGAAATCACTGAGCGCAAACGAGCCGAGCAACAACTTGCCGAGGCCTACCACGCTGTCGAGGCGTTGGCCGGCACAGACGCGCTCACTGGCCTGGCGAATCGCCGCCGCTTCGACGAGTGCATCACCACCGAGTGGCGGCGCGCACTGCGCGATCGCAAGCCAATCTCCCTGCTGCTCATCGACGCGGATTACTTCAAGTCCTACAACGACACTTACGGTCACCTGCGCGGGGACTATTGCCTTAAGCAAATCGCATCGATAACACAAAGCGTAATCCTGCGTCCCGGCGATCTCGTTGCCCGCTTTGGCGGCGAAGAGTTTGCTGTCATCCTGCCCAGCACGCCAAACCAGGCTGCGATGCGAATTGCCCGCGAAATTACCATTGCAATGAGTGACCGCAAGCTTCTTCACTGCGCCAATCCGCTTGGCGTGCTCACAGTCTCTGTGGGCTGCGCGACGCTCTTTCCTCAACTCGGTCAGAACGGTTCGTCTCTGATTGAGTGCGCAGATAAGGCCCTCTATGAAGCCAAACGCGCCGGCCGCAACCGCGCCTGCAACTACAACGCGCAGGACGCCTCCAGCCTCGCCGGCGCCCAACCGGGCGCAACCATCGAGCCTAAGACCGCCTGAATGATTAGAAATCTTTGCCCGGGAAATCGAATCGCCCGTGAACGCCTTCCAGTGGCAACGAGACTTGGCTCGTAGCGGGCCTGTTTCTCACTTCACCATGGTTTGGAAAAGCGGCGACTGCAGCAGCGCCGCAAATTCCGTGTCGGAACTGGCAAAGTGAATCACCAGCTTTCCTGAATCCGAGCCGATATCAGTCGAGCCCAGGGCTTGCTTTTCTATGTCCGAAGCGCTCATCTTCCGCACCATCACTGCCGCTGTCAGCAGCGATGAAACAGTAGCGGCCGCGAAGGTGTCGCCGGTCTGAATCGTAAGATCGAAGTCCACACCATGCTGAAAGTCCATCGAATACCACGACGCTTCCAGTCTCTTGCGCACGCTCTCAAAGTCGGTGACTGACCCGGCTTCGCCCAGCAGCTGCCGCATCATGGTCTGGGTTCCTTTTTCGTCCAGAACGCTCCATAACGGATTGGTGTCAACGCTCTGCATGGCATTCATCAGCGGCCCGTTGGTGAGCAGGCTGGCCGACATCCCGTCGCGCGCATCCAGAGCTTTGTTTACAGCATCCCGGCTGCCGAAGATCATCGTCGAGGGGTCGACGAAGCAAAGCACCATTCCCGCTTTGGTCATTGGGTAGATGCTGTTGGCCCGCAAGACCGTGGCTTTCAGCCGCTGCTTGCGGAAATTCGCCAGGATGTCCTGCTCGTCAAACTGTCCCTGCGCGATGCCGACTGTTTGCAGCGCATCGCTCGTGGCCGACGGTCGGAACAGGACAAACGCGAGTTGGTCGACGTCGTGATTTTCGTTGAGCCCGGACCGGGTCAGCGCCTCATCGAATTCCTTCAACTCTGGCGGCATCACCCGGTTTTTCAAATTCATTGCCGACGATGAGTTCTGCATCGCACGGTAGTCGACGACTACCAGTTGCTGCACATCGTGCGGAATTGCTCCGCGAGCGTCGGTCGACAACTGGGCCGCCTGAACTGTTGCGGCGCCGGTAGCCAGCATCGTCACTACAATCGAGAATTCAATCAATCTCTTCAACACAACCACTCTCCAAAGATTCCTCTGCTCAGCGTTTTTCGTCTTCTATTCGCTGCGCTGGCAGGTCCTGACCGGCCGTTCTGCGAGCAAATGCACCGATCTCTTCTTCTATTGTACCCAGCAGGCCGTTTTTTCGGCCGCTCCCGGGCCGGCTCCGGACCTCATCGGTCACCTGGCCACGCCAATGGCTGTGCGAGACGACGCTCCAGGATCTTCGTCTCGGGGTCGAACTGGACTAATTGACGCATCCATTCGCTTTCGCGCTCACATGCCGCCTCGGGAATAAGGCCGATAACCTCACCTTTGGTAACCATAGCCTTATGCCGGGCCGCCAGGCTCACGACCGCGCGGTGCACCTGGGAGATCGGTGTCGCCTCAAAATCGGTAATATTCATCGAAAGCTGCGCCCGGCCGTGAGCCAGGACGCCCATCGCCTTTACACCCTTCAGCCCGCCTGACGACGCTCGTATCTCACGGGCGATTGCCCGCGCCATAGCCACATCTGCGGAATCGAAGTAAATGTTGTAAGCAACAAGGAGCTTGCGTGCTCCGACGGCGCAGGCCCCGCCTGTCGGATGAAGTCCCGGTCCGCCCAGGTCAGGCCTTCGCGATGCCTCCTTCTGCACTGCTTCACTCAGCCCCTCGAACTGTCCCCGGCGCACGTCTTCAAGGTTCAGCCGATCGGGCCGTGCCGCAGCCGCTTCATAGAAAAATACCGGAACGCCGTACCGCCGCCAGATCTCCAGACCGGCCTGTCGTGCCAATAGCACGCACTGCTCCAGCTTGATGCCCTTCACCGGCACAAACGGAATCACGTCCGCCGCTCCAATGCGCGGATGCACTCCTTGTTGCCGGGTCAGATCGATCAGTTCGACGGCCTTGCCCGCGCCGCGCACTGCCGCCTCAACAACTGCGGCCGGCTCTCCTGCAATCGTCACCACAGAGCGGTTGTGGTCCGCGTCCATCGACCAGTCCAGCAGGTGTACCCCGTCTTCCCGCATAGCCGCAACGATCGCTTCCACGCGACCGGCATCCGTGCCTTCTGAGAAGTTGGGAACACACTCTACGAGCGGTCCACTCATTGGTCCCTCAGTCTTTATTTCCTGGTCCGTCGTTCCCTCGCTCCCTTATTCCCTCGTTGCCTCGTTCCCGGCCGGGGTCCCCGGCGGACGGTTTTTGCCCGCTGGGGTGGCTTGTTCCCTGCCTTTTCATCTCCAGAATGTATATCCGACTTGAATCTGAACGCTGGCATTCACGCCGGGGTTGCGGTCACCCAGCGAAGCCGAAGAAATATGCACCCCGTTCACTCCCAAATCGATCGATCGTTTCGGCCGGATGAAGTAGTGAATTCCGCCTCCCCCTTGCGGCGAAAAGTTCCACACACTCGTGCCGCCATCAATTCCCTGAGTCTTGTTGCTCAAAATGTTTGGCGGAAATTTGTGCGTCGTGTAAATCAGCCCGCCCGCTCCCTGGAACCACGGCTGAATTCGCCGCGAACGGGTAGCAAAATTCCAGCGAAAAATTACCGGCGTCAGGCTGACGCCGTAAAACGTTCCGCCCCCTGTTGGCAGAACGCACGTGACCATCTGCCCTCCCGGAGTAATGCACGTATAGGTTTCATTGTGAGGAGCCGGCGTGTATGCCTGCCAAAGCGGCATGATGTTCGCCGCCAACTGAAACTGGCCGCTCAGAAATCCTGCGCGCACAACCGGTGACAGAATTTTCCCGAACTCAACTCCGCCCCAGAGAAACTTGTAATTCGACCGGTCGCCAACACCGGTCCCGAAGTTCAGAAACGGCCCGTATTCCCAGCTTCTTTCGTGCCTCACCTGCGCAACTGGATTATCAACTGAGTCGCAGTTTGTCCCACTTTTCGAACAATCGACCTGATGAGACTGGCTCGCACTCCCGCTACCCTGCGCGCTGATCGCTTTCGTCCCCACATTCGTAACCAGCATGAACAGTAAAAACCCGCCCACTCGCCGAATAATTCTCAAACCTTCCCCCCAAATCCCGACCTGTGTTGCCTCGTTCCCCAGTTCCCTGTTTCCCTTGTTCCCCGTTCTTCTCTTCCCTGCTTCAACAAAAAGACCGCCACAACCGGGCGGCCTTTTGATCCTCTGAATTCAGGCCTCATTAGCCCGCGGCATGCTCCATTTGTTCGGCATCCATGTCGAAGTTCGAATGCACATTCTGCACATCGTCCAGATCTTCCAGGGCCTCCAGCAGCCGTACCATCTGGTTGGCCGCCGCGCCCTCGAGTTTTGTATAGGTCGACGCCACCATCGACACTTCGCTCATCACCGTCGGAATCCCCGCAGCCTTCACCGCGCTCGCCACCGCCTCATACGCTCCTGGATCGGTAACGATCTCCCACGTATCGCCTTCATCATTCAGATCATCGCCCCCGTGTTCCAGCACGATGTCCATCAACTGCTCTTCGTTGGCGGCAGACTTTTCGACTGCGATCAGGCCTTTCTTGGTGAACATGAACTTCACCGATCCCGCAGCTCCCAAGGTTCCGCCGTTCTTTCCCAGCGTGTGCCGAACTTCGCTCACCGCCCGGTTCCGGTTGTCCGTCATCACATCGATAAGGATCGCCACTCCGCCCGGTCCATACCCCTCAAAGGTGATCTCTTCGTAGCTCACGCCCTCGAGCTCCCCTGTGCCGCGCTGAATCGCCCGCTTGATGTTGTCCTGCGGCATGTTCTCGGCCTTGGCGGCGGCTACGGCTGTGCGGAGCCGGGCGTTGCTGTCAGGATTGCCCCCGCCCTTTGCAGCAACAGCAATTTCCTTCAGGAGGCGCGTGAAAATCTTGCCGCGCTTGGCATCGAGCGCGCCCTTCTTGTGCTTGATTGTGGCCCATTTGGAGTGGCCGGACATAGGAACCTCGGCGGCATTGAAAATAGCGGTGCAGGCACGCACCCGACCTTCAAAGTATAACTCAAGACGATCCACCGATTTCCGAGCACAAGCGCCCGGCGGACGCACTCCGCAGGCCGGTCAAAACCCCCGTTTAGACCCGCCCTGGTGCTTCCAAATGTGGCCGACTTCGCCCGGCTGCCTAATCATTGGCCCCCGGATGTTGACTTGCTCTCTGCTTAAACAGCAGGATGCAAATCACCATGAAGCATGGCAATCACGCTGGACGACTCGATCGCTGTGCCTCCCAAATTGGCCGCGTAAGGCATACAGTTCCTCCTGATCGCAAAATGTCTTACTCGCGCTGGCTCACTACAACTGACTTGCATTATGCAAACACGTCGGCATCTTTCAGACTGGCGCCCTTCCGGTCCTTGTCCGACACGATCGCATCTTCCGGTCGCACCGGCCACTTGATCGCGAGATCGGCGTCATTCCACACAATCGTCCGCTCGCCAGACGGCGCATAGTAGTCGGTCACCTTGTAGGCAAATCCCGCCTCGTCGCTCAGAACCAGAAACGCGTGACCAAACCCGGCCGGGATCCAAAGCGACGCGCCATTCTCCTGGCTTAACTCCACGGCCACATGCCGGCCGAAGGTTGAAGAGCTCCGTCGCAGGTCAACAACAACGTCCAGTACTGCGCCGTGAGTCACCCGAACCAGTTTCCCTTGCGGCTGAACCACCTGGTAGTGGATGCCCCGCAGCACGTTCTTCTTCGAGACCGAAAAGTTGTCCTGCACCCAGTTCGTCGGCAACCCCGCCCCTTCCATTCGCCGTAAATTGAATGTCTCTGCGAAAGCGCCTCGGTCGTCACGAAATATCTGCGGCGTAATCACCAGCACCCCGCAGAGAGCTGTGGCTTCGATCTTCATAGCAGTTCGGCCCTGGCCGCGAAATACGGCTCGCGCAAGAGTGCCAGCAGGTACTGCCCATAGCCGCTCTTTGCAATCGGCTGCGCAAGAGCCTCCAGTTGCCCCGCATTGATAAATCCCTGCCGGTACGCGATCTCCTCAGGGCACGCAATATTCAGTCCCTGCCGGCGCTCAATCGTGTGCACAAACAGCGCTGCCTCAAGCAGCGAATCGTGCGTTCCCGTATCCAGCCACGCCATGCCGCGACTCATGATCTCCACTTTCAGCTTGCCCGCTTCCAGATACTTCCGGTTCAGATCCGTGATCTCCAACTCCCCGCGCGCTGAAGGCTTCAATGAAGCGGCAATTGACGCCACGTCGCGATCGTAGAAATACAAACCCGTCACTGCGTAACGCGACTTCGGCTTTGCCGGCTTTTCCTCCAGGCTCACCGCCCGTCCCGCGTCATCGAATTCCACCACGCCGTAGCGCTCGGGGTCTTCCACAGGATACGCAAACACGGTTGCGCCGCTCTCCAAGCGCGCCGCTGCCTGTAATTGTTTTGAGAAACCTTGCCCGTAAAAGATGTTGTCTCCCAGCACCAGCGCACTTGCATCGCCGCCAATGAAATCGCGCCCGATCAGGAAAGCCTGCGCAAGGCCATCCGGGCTCGGCTGGACCGCGTAGCCGATATCCAGGCCCCATCGCCTGCCGTCGCCGAGCAAATCTCGAAATCGCTCCGTGTCCTGCGGTGTCGAAATGATCAGGATCTCCCGCAGCCCGGCCAGCATCAGCGTGCTCAACGGGTAATAAATCATCGGCTTGTTGTACACCGGCAAAAGCTGTTTTGACACCACGTGGGTCACGGGGTAAAGCCGCGTTCCCGACCCGCCGGCAAGAATGATTCCTTTCATAGATCGAGCCTCTTTTTTTATTTCGGCGTGTTCAAGGGAACAAAAACCTGTGACGAGCGACCGATCACGGATCTCCTAAAGCGGCGACAGTTCGACTTTCTCGAAGTAATACATTGCGCCCAGATAGTCTCGATGCTCCAGGAGCTCTACAAAGATCCGCCCACACCCCGCTGCACGCATCGACCAGAAGATGTCGTGCACGGGATAAGTAAACATATGGATCGCAGGTCCTGAAACTGGACGCCCTTGGAGTAGGTTGCAGACCCGATTCACCAAGCCGAAACGTTGGCGCAGCACCGAGGTTGCATGCTTTACCCGCGAAGCATTCCTGGCGATCGTGAGGTGCAGCGCGCCCAATCCGCCAGGCTTCAGCTTCCGCAAGCATTCTTCCAGGATGGCGATTCCGCTGCTCGGCGGAATGTGCTGGAAGACAAGAAACGAGTGCACCAGGTCCAGACTCTGCGGAGGGATCGAATTGAGCTCGCCGGTACGAAAAAACTCGATATTCCGGACGTTTTGCGAAGCTGCGTTTCGGGCGGCCTCCTCGAGCATGGCCGGGGAGATGTCGATCGCAGCCACGCTTTCCGAGTATTGCGCTAGTGGAATAGCTACGCGTCCCACCCCGCATCCGAAATCGAGGGACCGAAGCGGCCTGAAGTTATCCCGAAAATTCTGCCGCAGCACGGCCATCACGTGATCGACGTGCTCGCGTCCGCTCGAAAAGAAATCGCCGAGAGCCGAGTCGTCGAGCACATCCTTGCGAAATCGCTCTGCGGCGAGCACAGCCCAATAGGGATCGCGCTTGCCCCATTCCTCCCAGTCTCGGTCCGTCTCAGCACGTATCGAGAAGTTCTCAGTTCGCTTTTGACTCTGCGGTAATCCGGCCATCCAGTTCTCTCTCTAAGAAACCTTTGAGTAAGCAGCGGCGATGAAAGCCCACGACATGAGCCGCGCAATGAGTCCAAATCAAAGGGGAACGGGCTCTAGCCCCTGAGGAATAGTTTCTCTGATCAGGTCACTTCATCAAGGCCCGTCTAAAGTGTAGCGCGCTCCGCGTAGTTCTTAGCGATCCAGTCGCGGTAGGCGCCCGTCCTCACGCTGTTTACCCAGTCGCCGCGCTCAAGATACCAACGGACAGTCTTGCGCAGCCCGCCTTCAAATCCTTCCGCCGGCTTCCAGCCTAGCTCGCGCGCAATTTTCCGGGCATCGATTGCGTATCGACGATCGTGACCCGGCCGATCCTGCACGTAAGTAATTAGTTCCCGCCGGGACTCGGCCTTGACTCGCGGCCGCATCTCGTCTACCAGATCGCAAATCGCCGTCACAACATCGATATTCGCTTTCTCGCTGTTTCCGCCAATGTTGTATGTTTCTCCCAGGCGTCCACGCTCCAGCACCGCGCGGATTGCGGCGCAGTGGTCCTCCACAAACAACCAGTCGCGCACGTTTTTCCCATCCCCATACACCGGAAGCGGTCTGCCCTCCAGCGCATTCAGGATCATCAGTGGAATCAGTTTTTCAGGAAACTGGAAGGGTCCATAATTGTTCGAGCAGTTCGTCGTCAACACCGGCAAACCGAAAGTGTGGAAGTAGGCTCGCGCCAAATGGTCTGAGCCTGCCTTCGAAGCCGCATAGGGACTGTTCGGCGCGTAGGCCGTCTCTTCGCTGAAAGCCGCGTCGCTGGGCCCGAGCGTCCCGTAGACCTCATCCGTCGAGACATGCAGGAAGCGAAACGCGGTCCGGTCTTGCTCACTCAGACCCTGCCAGTACATTCGTGCCTGCTCCAGCAAGACAAACGTCCCGTTCACATTGGTCCGGATAAACGCTTCAGGTGACACGATCGACCGGTCTACGTGGCTCTCGGCCGCGAAGTGCACAATCGCCCGTGGCCGATGCTTGCGCAAGAGCGAGCCCACTAGCTCCGCGCTGCAAATATCGCCACGGACAAACTCGTATCGGCCAATCCCCTCGAGCTGTCCGAGATTCGCTGGGTTCCCGGCGTAGGTCAGCAGGTCAAGATTCACCACCGCTGCGCTGGCCGCCTTCATCCAGCTCAGAACGAAGTTCGAGCCGATGAACCCCGCCCCGCCGGTCACAAGAATGCTATCGTTCGTCTCTGCCATTCGAACCGAGTATACGGCACAAAACACGCTACATGCGAAGCTTACGCATTCCTTGCGCATTCTCTGCTCGTCGACTTCTCAAGCCCGACGTCCCCCATTCTGAAAGGAAGTACTGCATTGACGAGAGTTTTTCGCTATATTAAAAACAGCGCAGTTGCCGGAAGCGGCCGGAACTGCTCAAGCAAACCTAACGACCTGCCACCAGGGCGATTTTCATCCCTCAAATCGCACAGTGGTTGTGTATCCGGAACTTTAACGCAATCCGCAACGAAAACTGCTGTTCGTAAAGGCTGCTATGGAACCTTCGAATCGCCGTCTCCGTGCCCCTCAAGCGCAAGGCCTCTATCATCCGCGCGATGAACATGATGCCTGCGGCATGGGGCTGGTCGCGAACATCCGCGGCGAAAAAAGCCACGAGATCATCCGCAAGGGCCTTGAGGTGCTCATCAACCTCACCCATCGCGGAGCCGCGGGCTGCGACCCGGAGACAGGTGATGGCGCCGGCATCCTGATTCAAATTCCTCACGACTTCTTCGTCCGCGAGTGCGCCGAGCTGGGCATGACCCTGCCCGAGCCCGGTTCTTATGGCGTAGCCATCTGCTTCCTTCCCGTCGAGCGCCACAGCCGCCTGCAGTGCGAGGGTGTCTTTGAGCGCATCGCCCAGGAAGAAGGCCTCACCGTTCTCGGTTGGCGCGACACGCCCGTTAATGGCGACGCCATTGGCCGCGAGGCTCGCCGATCTCAGCCTTACATCGAGCAGCTTTTTGTGGGCCGTCCGCAAGACCTCGACGAGGAAGCATTCGAGCGCCTCCTCTATCGCGTCCGCCGTCGCACTGAAAACGAGATTGCCGCCTCCGACATCGAGGACAAGGAGACGTTCTACGTCCCGTCGTGTTCGTGTCGGACCATCATCTACAAAGGCCTCATGCTCGCGCCGCAGATCGAGCGTTTCTACTTCGAGCTGGCCAATCCCCTCGTCACCAGCGCTCTGGCTCTCGTTCACCAGCGCTTTTCAACCAACACGTTTCCCAGTTGGAAGCTCGCTCATCCTTATCGCTACGTCGCGCACAACGGCGAAATCAATACCATCCGCGGCAACGTCAGTTGGATGAACGCGCGCCAGTCTGTTCTGCGCAGTCCTCTTTTCAACGGCAAGATCGACGATCTCTATCCCGTCATTATGCCCGGCGGCAGCGACTCAGCATCGCTCGATAACGCCGTCGAATTCCTTTATCAGTCCGGCCGTTCGTTGCCGCACGTCATGGCCATGCTCATTCCCGAGGCTTGGTCGGGCAATCCGGACATGGACGAGGACAAGCGCGCCTTCTACGAGTACCACGCGTCGCTGATGGAGCCTTGGGATGGCCCTGCCGCCATCGCATTCACTGACGGCAAAGTGGTTGGCGCCACGCTCGACCGCAACGGCCTGCGTCCCGGCCGATACATCGTTACCAAGGACGATCTGGTCGTTCTCGCTTCAGAAGCCGGCGTCATCGAAGCTCCCGCCGAGGACATTCTTAAGAAGGGCCGCCTCCAGCCCGGCCGCATGTTTCTCGTCGATACCGTCCAGCAGCGCATCGTCTCGGACGCCGAGATCAAGAAGACCCTTGCCGGCCGACAACCCTACGGCGAGTGGCTCAAGCAGCAACAGGTCACGATGGAGAAGCTGCCGGAGCCCTCGCGCACCATCGCCTTCAATCCAGAGACTCTTCTGCGCCGCCAGCGCGCCTGCGGGTACAGCGAAGAAGATCTGCGCATCCTCATCGGCCCCATGGCCGCCAAGGGTGAAGAGCCGGTTGGTTCCATGGGAACCGATGTGCCGCTGGCCTGTCTCTCCGACCGCCCCCAGCCGCTCTTTAATTACTTCAAACAGCTCTTCGCCCAGGTCACCAATCCGCCCATCGACCCAATCCGCGAAGAGTTGGTCATGTCGCTCATCAGCTACATCGGCACCGAGCGCAACATTCTCGATGAAGCGCCGGAAAACTGCCACACCCTCAAGCTGCCCCATCCCATCCTGACCAACCGCGACCTGGAGAAGCTGCGCCGCGTCTCTTCCGGCGATCTGCTGGCCACCACGCTGCCGGCTCTCTTCCATGCCGAAGATGGCGAGGCAGGCCTGAGGCGCTCGCTTGAAGATCTGAGCAACCGCGCCGCGCATGCCGTCAACTCCGGCTACACGCTGCTGATTCTCTCCGACCGCGGCGTCGATTCGACCTACGCGCCCATTCCCAGCCTGCTGGCCATGGCCGCCGTGCACAATCGCCTGGTGCGCGAGAAGACCCGCACCCAGGTGGCGCTCATTATCGAAAGCGGCG
>CAZKJB010000083.1:0-13400 GCA_964552975.1 uncultured Occallatibacter sp.
TGAAATCGGGCCGGTCGCGCCAAAGGAAAGGGCCGCAAAGCCGCTTGCCGGCGCCGATCGCCGCGTCATGCACAACATTGATCAACCGCTCGTAGTCGGGTGTGCCCATCTTGTAGCCTGAGAAGTTTCCCAGGTCGCCGCTCGCGGCAAAGATAGCCGTCACCCCAGGGATGGCTGCGATCTGGCGGGCGTCGTTTGCTCCTTCGACTGTCTCGATCATCTCAATCAGGACTACATTCTTGTTGATTGTGTTGCGGTACCCTCCAGGGACATTGCCCCACATCTCGGGCTCGAAGGCCTGACCGGCTCCCAGGCTGCGCTTGCCCAGCGGTGGATACATGGTCCAGTCCCTTGCCGCGATTCCCTCCTCGACCGAGCGGACGGTGGGAATCACGATGACGAGCGCACCAAGATCCATTGCGTGCTGGATCTCCCGTTCGTCGGTGTAGGCCACGCGAACACCGGGCACGGCTTTCGCGTGCGGGCACGCCTTCCACATGCGGGCAACCGCGTCCCAATCGCGAGGGCTATGCTGCATTTCAGTCCAGATGAAGTCGTAGCCGGCGTTTGCCATGGCACAGTACGTGGCCGGCGTATCGGTACTAAGTACTGTGCCTCCGGTCACCTTCTCGCCCTTCATCATCTTGATCATCACCGGGTTCCATATTCCGGAGTCGGGCGGCGAATCGTATGCGGGGCCGTACTTCCAATGGGCCGGATCGAGCGGTCCCTGATTGACGGCGCCCGGAGGCGCCGCGGAGATTGCGCCCGAGTCCTTGCCGGCCGGTGCCGCGAGTGGAAACTGCGTCGTCGCCGCACCCGCGTCATTCGCGTGGGAATCGGTGCTGCGCGAAGGTGCTTGCGCGTGTACCGCGAGCGTCGTGATTCCGAGCGTTACGATCAGCTTTGCAATTGGAAATCGATTCATTTCGAACTCCCACTTCATGTTCTCGTCCGAGGTGCACCACCACGCTAAATCATGTGGGCCCATGGAGTCTCTCTGATTTTCATCAAGGAAAGTTCCAGCAGTCAGATTCGAATGCCGGCGAGTGTTCCCCGGGTTTTTCCGAGCCGTTCTGAATGCTGGTCTTCAGCGGGCACCGGCACCGGAGCTGAAGCTGCGGTCGAAGGAATCCGCATTGCGGCTGTCGCGATCGGCACACCGTCAATTATGTTTCGCGCGATTCCAGGCCAAGATGATGTTGTTCGAATTATTCGGTGCACATCGTTTCTGGTCCCTGAATCCGCGTCCTCCGGGGTTGCTATCATGGGCTATTTTCGAGAGTGGCTCACTGAGTTCGGCGCCCGGTTATCGCGCCAAAGTACACAATTTACGTGCTAAAATCGCTGTCACTGGAAGTACAATGATCGACCTGGAAATCGAATACGGTGCAACCCCCGAGGTCACAGCGGATATGATCCGCGGGCAATTGGATTTGCTCGTTCACGACGAGGTCTTTCGTTCCAGTAAGAGGTCGGTTGCCTTCCTTAAGTATGTCGTCGAACAAACCCTCTCGGGATCAGCCGATCAAATCAAAGAACGCACAATTGGTGTTGAGGTCTTCGGACGGCATCCCTCCTACGACACGAACCTTGATCACATTGTTCGCACTGCGGCCACAGAGCTTCGCAAGAGACTTGCCACATATTATGTCGACGAAAAGCACCGCACCGAGTTGAGGATGACTCTTGTTCCCGGCTCGTACATCCCGCGGTTTGCGCTGCCGGGACAGGCCAGACACGCGGTTCTCGATCCCGGAACCGAGATGGACGGCGCTGAAGTTCCGTTTGAAACGCATAGCGCGCACATTCAATTCGGACCGCTCCCTCTCTCGGCCAACAAGATGCCGGTTCGCGAGCTCGTCTCATCAAAAAAGCGTTGGCTTTTGGTGTTTGTATTTGCAGCCGTGATCGCGGTCAGCATGGCGTTCCTATATGGATGGACGCATCAGGCCAGCCCGGAAGATCTCTTCTGGAAGCCTGTAGTCGAAACGCCCGGTGCTGTTCTTTTGGTCGTCGGTGACCACCCGAACGGTCCTCCCACTTTGCCGGAGACGGATGGCAATCGAAGCTTTGTAACGCCCGTCCCGAGTTCTGACTCGTCGCAAACCGTCCCTTTTTCTGACACTGTGACGATCGCCCGGGTCGTTGGCGCCCTTGAAGCGCGTAAGAAGAACGTCCTCATCCGCCGCGGCAACTCAAGCACCTTCTCTGATCTTCGCGAAGGTGCGGTCGTCCTCATCGGTGCCTTCAATAATGAATGGAGTTTGCGCCTCACCCGCCCACTCCGCTACAGCCTGGCGATGGACCCAGATCAGCATCTGGTCTATATCCGCGATGCTAAGGCCCCGTCATCGCGCAGCTGGAGTTGGGGAACCAATCAGCCCCGCGAGCCGGTCACCGGAGCTAACAGCCCTAAAATCCAAGACTTCGCCTTGATCTCTCGAATCAGGGACTCGGAGACAGGGCACGTCGTAGTGGTAATCGGCGGCCTCTACACATATGGGACCGAGGCCGCTGGTGAACTCCTGACCGATCCCGACCTCATGCAGGCGATCGCCAAAGAAACCCGTCTCAACGGAGCTGCCCGAGACCTGCAAATTGTCTTGGGCACCACAGTTACAGACGGCACTCCCGGCCCGCCGAAGGTCCTCGCTGTCTCAGCAGAATAAGCCGCAATTCTGCTCTGCCATCCCGCTTCGGTACCACCTGTCTAACGACAATATAATCAATAAGATAAATTCAACTCCTGACAGTCAGGGACGGTATCTGTCTAACCATCTGTTACTTCGTTTCAATACAAACCCTGAGGCTTACATTCGAGTTCTGCCGGTTACGTCTAGGCCCCAAAACAATAAATCATTCCGGCCGAACGAACGTATGGCAGAGGTTCAGGAGGCAAGAAAATGAGAGCTTTTCTCAAGCTGATCAGCAGTCTAGTGGCCGTATGTGCGGTGAGCATCTGCATCCCGGGCGCGTTGTACGCTCAGGGAAATGGGAGCATTAGCGGCACCGTGACAGACGCGAGCGGCGCTGTAGTTGCTGGGGCCGAAGTTACGGCGACCCAGGCAGCGACAGGCCTGACCTTGAAGACCACATCAGGCGGTGAGGGCACGTTTGTATTTCCCACCCTGGCGCCTTCGGTCTACAACCTAACAGCGACACATCCTGGGTTTCAGGCGTACTCCGAAAAGGGTCTGCAGGTGCGAGCAGACGCTGCCGTTACTGCCAACCTTACCCTTAGGCCCGGCAGCGCAAGCGAAACGGTCACGGTGTCTGCCGATACCGCCCAGGTGGACGTAACCAGCGGTACTCAGCAGGAAGTGATCGGCACGTCACAGGTAAATGAACTGCCGCTGAACGGCCGCAACGCAGCCGCACTCACTGAGGAGGTAGCCGGCATTACCATTGCGCCGCCTGCCCAGGCCGACCAGGGGAACACCAAGACTTTCCCCATGGTCGTCGCAATTTCGGCCAATGGTACATTCGTCGGACAAACCAACTACATGCTCGATGGCGGCAATAACATTGACGAGTACACCAACGTCAATCTGCCGTTCCCCATGCCCGATGCTGTGCAGGAATTCAGCATCCAGACCAACAACTACAACGCACAATATGGCCAGAATGCGGGCGGCGTGGTCAACATCATCACCAAGAGCGGAACGACCCAATGGCACGGCGATGTCTTCGAATATCTTCGCAACCGTGTGTTTAACGCGGCCAACTATTTCACTTACAGCGCGGCCACCAATAGCAAGACTGTCGACCCGCTCAAGCGCAATCAGTTCGGCGGCACCGTCGGCGGACCGCTTGAGATTCCGCACCTCTTCCACAGCAACAAGACATTCGGATTCTTCGGATATCAGAGGACCATCAACCATGGGGCAGCGGCCTTCTCATCGACCATTCTGCCTACAATTGCCCAGTCGGGCGCGAACTCGTCGGGCGCATCGCCCGGCACAAACAACCTGGTGTTTACCGATTGCGTCAAAGATCCGCTGATGCCTTCGGCCATTCTCGCCTCAACCATTACTTGTCCGGCCGGCTCATCGAATACATGGAGCGCTGCGGCCGCTAGCCCGGTTTCGCTGGCTCTGTTCAAGTATCTCCCCGCTTTAAACAGCGCAGGGTCTGTGCTCATCACCAAGCCAAATATTTACACGCAGGCTGAGATCACGGCCCGTGTCGATCATGAGCTCGCGCCAAAGGACAAGGTGACGGCGCGGTACTTCTCAGACGCATATACGTTGCAGGGTGTCGAAAACCTTACCAACCTGCTTACGTATGCCGACGGAGCAGCGAACCATTACTACAACTCGCTGATCTCAGAGACGCATACATTCAACGATCACATCGTCAACAACTTCATCATCAGCAATCAGCTCGATAACGATGCTCGCGGTCCGATTTCAAACAGCATCGATGCTGCCGACCTGGGCGTGAATGTTTGGCAACCGGCGTTTAAGCAGATCAACTCCATCGCAGTCACAGGGTTCTTCACGATCGGCGACAATCCGCAAGCGTTCTTCCGTCGCGGAAACTACACTCTGACGGATGACATTCACTTCCTGCTCGGCCGGCACAATATTGACGCCGGCTACCACGGCGAAGTCTCCAAGATTGACGTCAACAACCTCTTCGAGCAGCCTGGCCAGTTCACGTTCAACACCAACATCAGCAACGATGCCGTCGCCAGCTTTATGTTCGGCTATCTCTATCAGTTCGTGCAGGCCTCGGGCCAGTTCTTCAATCCCCGCGGCAAGTTCCAGGGCGCCTATGTGCAGGACAGTTGGAAGCTCACACATAATCTGACATTGGATTATGGTGTGCGCTATGAGCCGTTCATGCCATGGCACGAAATCCAGGGACGCATGGGAAGTTTCTTCCCGACGCTGCAGGCCTCGGGCACGCACTCTTCAAAGTATCCGCTGGCGCCTGCCGGAATGTTGTTCGCCGGCGACAGCGGGTTTAATCCGAATGGCGTCGCATCGGCCTATAACCACTTCATGCCGCGGCTCGGGTTTGCCTACGATGTCTTCGGGAACGGAAAGACCAGTATTCGCGGCGGCGGCGGGCTCTTCTTCGACAGCCGCATCAACAGCACGCTTTTCAACATCTACTCGAACCTGGCGCCGTTCATTACGTCCATTCAGCTCAACTCGAGTGCCACCGTATCCATGAGCTTCGCCAATCCATTCGGCACCTTTGGAACAACGAATCCCTTCCCGGCGCCGCAGCCTCCGCTGTCGACCACGCCGATTAATGCCAACCAGAGCTGGCTGACCTACGACCCATTCAAGGGTTTCCACGATCCCCTCACGTACGACTGGAACCTGGCTCTCGAACAACAGGCTTCGAGCAGCCTCTCCATGCGCATCGCGTATGTGGCGGAACACAGCAGCCATGAGTGGACCGATCTTGAGCTGAATCCAACCGTCGGCGGAACGCGCATCTACAACCAAACCGGATGCGCGGCCAACAACAGTTGCTACCCCGGCACCATCACCGCGGCCAACACGGGCGGCAACACCAACTACAACTCGTTGCAGGTTTCTGCCGAGCAACGCGTGCGCTATGGCCTCACCTTGCTCTTCAACTACACTTGGTCGAAGGCTCTCAACGACTTGCCCTGGAACCAGGCGGCTACGTCGATCGGCAACAATAACTCGTACGTGTATCCAATCACTGCATCGAACTTCAAGAGTCTCGATTACGGGCCGGCGGACTTCGATCATCGTAACGTCAGCGCAGTTTCATACGTCTACACCGTTCCAAAGTTCTTGAATGACGCGCCGTTTGTGGTGAAGGCTATTCTCAACGACTGGTCTACCAGCGGCCTCTTCCAGTATCGAAGCGGCGATCCTCTCACCGTCTTTTCGGGTCAATCCAACAACTCCGGCTCGGCGCAAAACCGCGATCGTGCGGTGCTAACTGGCTCGCCATACGGTGGTACCGCTTGTGCGACGAGCGTAAACTGCCGGAATTATTTGAATCCGGCAAGCTTTGCAAACAATGCCGTAGGCACCTACGGCAACATTGCAAAGGGCTCATTTGTCGGGCCGCACTACGTCGACTGGGATGCAAGCCTTGCGCGTAAGTTTCCCATCAAGGAGCGGGCTGCGCTGCAATTCCGCGCAGAATACTTTAACCTCCTCAACCACACCAACCTGGGCGATCCCACCACGACCGTGGGCTCCACGCTAGGACGCATCACAAGCACGAGCCCTCAAAACTGGGCCGGTACGGCCCCGCAGAACGATCCGCGTATCGCTCAATTGTCATTGAAGTTAGTGTTTTAACTTAACTCCAGGGAGCGCGGCTTTCGGCCGCGCTCCCTTTTACTCAAGCCCTTGAAGTCTGCGCTGAACAACGTCGCTCCTTATCGCCCTCCATCGCTGGCCAGGGCCTGAATCGAGCGGTCGGGGGATGCTCTTATCTCTGAAAGCAACGTGAGCGAATCATGAAAGCTTTACCTATGGCCGAGACCAAAGTGTGGAAAGCACACACACAGTTGCGCGGACTTCTGCTGACGGCCTGCATGATGGCGGCATCGGTGGTCCCGCACGCGCAGTCCGTCCATCCGGCCACAATAAGCGCCTATCACAACCCGATCCTCTTCGCTGACTATTCCGATCCCGACGTCATTCGCGACGGATCAAATTACTATCTCATCGCCTCCACATTTCATTTCGTGCCCGGCATTCCGATTCTGCAGTCCACTGACCTTGTTCATTGGACCATCGTGGGGCACGTCGTCGAGCGCATGAACATGGATCCGCGCTACAGCATGATTGGCGGCAATCGCTATGGCAAGGGAGTCTGGGCGCCGTCAATTCGTAAGCACCACGGTCTCTTTTACGTCTATTTCCCCACACCGAGCGAGGGCATCTTCGTCAGCACCGCCTCGCACATTACGGGTCCGTGGAGCTCTCCGACTGTCGTGATCGGGCAAGCCGGGCTTGAGGATCCCTGCCCCTTTTGGGACGATGATGGCAACGCCTATCTGATTCACTCAAGAACCGGAGCTGGACCGCTCATCCTGCATCGCATGTCCGCCGACGGCAAGCGCGTCCTCGATGATGGCAAGATTGTTGTTGAGGATCCCAAGGATTTGCCCGTTCTTGAAGGTCCAAAGCTCTACAAGCGCGACGGCTACTATTACATCTTTGCTCCCTTCGGGGGCGTAGGCGCCGGTTCTCAGGCAGTTCTTCGCTCGCGTCATATATATGGCCCATACGAACATCGTGTAGTGCTCGCACAGGGCTCAACAACCATCAACGGGCCACACCAGGGGGCATACATTGAATCCCCCGATGGCGACGGTTGGTTCGTTCACTTCCAGTCCGACGGTGCGCATGGCCGCATCGTGCATCTCGAGCCGGTGAGCTGGCGCGACGATTGGCCGGTCATCGGCGCGGACCCGAACGGAGCAGCTACCGGACAGCCAATTGCCTCGGGACCCATCCCTGGAAATCCTGAAGTCGAGTCGCAGCAGCGCCCGCAGACCTCCGACGACTTCGATGACGCCAAGCTCGCACCGCAATGGGAGTGGAATCACAACCCGGACAATGCGCACTGGTCGCTCAGCGCGCGCCCGGGCTACCTCCGCTTGATTCCCATGCAGGCCGACAGTCTGCTAGATGCGCGCGACACCATTACGCAGTGTATGCAGGACAATTCCTTCCAGTTCACCGCCCGGCTTGACCTCTCACAAACTAAATCGGGCGTGCACGCGGGTCTCGCTATGTTCGAAAAAACGGCCAGCGGACTTGAGATCGTGCAGTCAGGACCCCAGAGGCAACTGAATTTCTTCCATCTGCAGGATCAAACACCCGGCCCCGCCTTCTCACAGTCTGTCGTGCAGCTGCGTGTAATTGTCGATGGCGATCAGGCTATCTACTCCTACAGCCTCGATGACGGGCAGACCTTCAAGCAGTTGGGTACAACAACGCAAATCCGCTTCAGTTGGTGGAAAGGTTCGCGGCCTGCTCTCTTTGCCTACACAACCGAAGCCGCGGATCCCGGCGTCGTCGATTTCGATTGGGTCCACTACAAGCCCCAGGGCTCTAACCCCTGGTAACCTTGCCCAAGAGCGATCATTCGAGAGGATGAGAGACAGGCAATGCCCACGCGGCGCAATTTCATCGCGCAAGGATCAAAGGCTGTGGCCACCTGCGCGGCCGGCGTTTCGACCTTGTCTCTGCTTCAAGGTTGTGCGCATCCTGGGCCCGGCCAGCATGTTATACCCAATTCGTTCCACGATGTAGCCGGATCGCGTTCCCTTCAGGCTCACGCGCGGCGCCATGGCCTTACCTTCGGCTCCGCGGTCATTATTCATAACGTGCAAAGCAATGGCGACTTCGCCGACCTTATACGCGAGCAATGTGGCATCGTTGTGCCTACCAATGAGCTGAAGTGGATCGCTCTCCGTCCCGCGCCCGATCAATACGATTTTTCCCGCCCGGATTTTCTTCTCAGCTTCGCAGAGACCAATCACATGCTCATGCGCGGCCACAATCTCTGCTGGCATGAGTCCGTGCCCGCCTGGATTCAGACAGCCGAAAACCGGCCGAAAACGCGGCAATTCTTTGTCGATCACATCACGACTGTGTGCAAGCATTACGCGGGCCGGCTTCACTCTTGGGATGTGGTCAATGAAGCGATTCTTCCTGCCGACGGCCAGCCGGGCGGATTGGGGAAATCCTTCTGGTACGAGCAAATCGGGCCGGATTACATCGAGTTGGCTTTTCGCACGGCTCGCGCTGCTGATCCGCATGCCCGGCTCACCTACAACGACTATGGGGTCGAGTTCGAAAGTACTGAGAACGCCGAGCGTCGCCGTCTCATCCTGGAGTTGTTGCGCAACCTCAAGAAGCGCGACGTTCCTCTGGATGCCGTCGGCATCCAAAGCCATATAAAGGCCGCGCAGCCTGTGTCCTTCGGCCGGGGCCTGGCCGACTACATTGAATCGATCCGCCAGATGGGGCTCGAAGTTTATCTCACCGAGCTCGACGTAAATGAAGACGATATTTCTGACAACGATCCCGTCAAGCGTGATGCCATCGTCGCCCAAACTTATCGCGACTATCTGCGCGTGGCTCTCGCCAATCGCGCCGTCAAGCTCGTTCTTACATGGGATCTTAGCGATCGGTTTACCTGGCTCAATGGAGGACCAACTCATCATCGCAAGCAGCCGAACCGTCCTCAGCGCTCGCTCCCATTCGACCGCGATTTTCGCCCCAAGCAGGCTTTCTTTACACTGCGTGAAAGCTTCGGTCATCGATCGGCCACGTAGGCCACACACTTGATTGCCAGCACCGATGAGCGTCAGCTCGGCTGCGGTTTGTCCTTCACCCTGGCCGCTCCGGCGAACTGCCATCTCCAGTTGACCGCGCGATACTTGGAGTTGGTTCTGCGGCCGGTCGGTTTACGAACAACACGCAGCCCCCAGCCTTTACGCCTTCAGGTGATCAGCGATGAGCCGGTCGTCCCGGCTTCTAGAAATCGTTGGGTGGAAATCGCACAGAAATAAATAAAACGTCAAGTAAGCCGTATAAGTGATTGATTGTAAATGGCGGGAGTAGTTCAGTGGCAGAACGTCAGACTTCAGGTGGAAAGCATCTCCGGTTTTTCATTTGAAGCCCTTTACGGAGAAGGAAATACATCAAAATAAAAAATTTAAATGCCATCGGCCCACATCGATATCTTTGAGTGAATCTGGCCGTTTTTGCAGCTTTTCACCCTTTTGATGCCATTCCGACAGTAAATCTGACAGTGAATTTGGTCCCGGTTTCAGGTCTAGAAGCACAACTCAGCCCACTTGAAAAACCTTCATAGTCATTTCCCGCGTGACTCACGTGCTTCTGTGGTTAGCACTAACTTTCCGTGACAGGCGCACGTTGGTTCTGCGCACTTCTGGTACCGCAGCGGGATCGTTTGGGTAACTCTGCTTTTTAGGCTCGCCAGCCGAAGACGTTTGTTCGCATGGTCACGACACCCGGCAGTTTGGATCTGGCCTCATACTACTGCGCTCAAGCCTTCGGGGCCATTTGCTCGATAAATGTGACGATTGCCGAGTGGTCGAGATCGCCGCTGCCCTGATTCATCAGCGCGATCAGCATTTGCTGAACAAGGCTCGTCAACGGTAAGGCCACCTTCTGCGACTCTGCTGTGAGAAGGGCGTTGCGAAGATCCTTTTGATGCAGGCGAATTCTAAATCCAGGCTTGAAATCACGGGCAATTACCATCGGCGCTTTTGCATTCAGCACTGTGCTCCCAGCCAATCCACCTTTAATCGCATCGAAGACCACTTGGAGATCGACGCCGCATCGATTAGCGAGAACGAGCGCTTCCGACATCGCAGCAATATTGCAAGCAACAATGATCTGGTTCGCGAGTTTCGTAACATTGCCCGCGCCCACTCCGCCAGTGAGCACAACACTGGCGCCCATCAGTCTCAACAGCGGAGAAACTTTGTCGAATGTTGCTTGGTCACCGCCCACCATGATGGCGAGCGTGCCATCGATTGCTTTCGGCTCGCCGCCGCTTACAGGTGCGTCGAGAAACTCGACACCTTTTTCCTTGCAGGCCTCTCCGACTTTCTGCGAAACAATCGGGCTGATCGAGCTCATGTCCACGAGGATCAATCCCGGGCGCGCGCCCTCCAAAATACCGCCCAGTCCGAGCACAGCCTGCTCCACCTGCGGACCGTCAGGGAGCATGGTGATCAGCACTTCGCAACGGCTGGCTACGTCCTTGCACGAGGCGCCGCGTTCCACCCCGTCCCCCATCACTGCATCGACCAACGCGGGCACAATGTCGTAGGCCAACAACTCGTTACCAGCTTTGCGAAGATTCGCGAGCATGGGCTTGCCCATAATTCCGAGGCCGACAAATCCGATCTTCTTCATCTCGTCACCTTCATTTGAAAACGAATCCTTTGCTTCAACTCTTTCACCAACGCCCAGTGATTGCAGCCAACCCAAACCGTCGATTGTCCTGCCAGCCGGACGATACTCACATCCTACCCAGCCTCCGTACCCGAAATCCTCAAGCATCCACAAGCGATTCAGTGCTCAGGCCATGTTTTTATTAAGAGATCGGGATTAGGTTCGCTCTCGGCATATGTGTCCTGTATTGCCAGGCGCTCGATTGGAATGGGAACTTAGGGCGCGAAAAGGAATGGTACAGTGGTCTTACCATAACCGTCAAGTATTCGCGCTAATCCGTTGGTCCGGGATTTGGCAATGTCATCAATCTTGAACCGCGAACTTCACTAATATCCGGTCAACGCCGAAGCGCCGAGACCTTCCGTGAAATGATGTTCGTGTTCTTATAGTCGCGGTTATGGTCGCATGGCATCACTGCTGTATCCGTTTGATATAATCGCGCAATCCCGAGTCTAGGCGTTTCTTCACAGCGCTTATCGTTGCCTTTCGCTATCTTTAAGGGCCGTCTCAGATTTGAAGGCTTCGGGTATAGGAGGAGTGCGGCAAGATGAAACGCACTGTTCGACCTGCAATGCCCGTTGTCCGTACCAAGCTGACAACAACGGTCTTCGAGCAACTTGTGTCGTTTGTCGTTAGGGAAGACTGGAAGCCAGGCGACCGTATCCCGCCAGAGCGCGAGCTGTGCCAGCAGCTCGGGATCGCGAGGACATCGCTTCGCGAAGCGCTCAAGGCGATGGAACTGGTCGGCATGGTGGACAGTCGCATCGGTGACGGGACCTTCGTTTGTCCGAGATCCGAGTTCCTCAGCAGGCCTCTTCTCTGGGCCTTCACTGGCACTGATCACGACGAGCTACAAGAGATCATGGAAGCTCGAACGATCATCGAGGAGAATCTGGCAGGATTGGCTGCCGAGCGTGGAACTCCCGAACAAATCCGGGAGATCGGGGACGCCGTCCAGCAAATGCGAGACGCTATCGCAAGAGGCGACTCCATCATATCTGCGGACATGGCCTTCCATCTGGCAGTCTCCGGCGCCGCACAAAACGGAGTATTGCGCAACGCAGTACAGCTATTGCGCAACTTGATGCGGCAGTGGATCCTCTACAAGCTCATGATCCCAGATGTACCCGAGATTGTACTCAAGCGCCACACCTCCATTTACAAGGCCATTGCGGCGCACAAACCCAATGCTGCGCGCAGTGCTATGCGCCTCCATCTTGAAGAAACGATTAAGTTGGTGACTCACGTAGTGAAAGAGCGCAGGCCGAAGCGCTAGCCCCTTGAGCTTTCGCGCGAAGCTAAAGCTTCCGCGTTAATTGTGCCTGCGTTCACAACAATTCGCCTGGATGATTTCGCGGCTTCTTCGCCCGTGCTTGAGCGATGGTTTTTGCGCTTGACACGAATGGTAAGACCTTATTACCATCGCTGTCGCATCGAAGGTCACCAAAAAGAGCCGCAATTTCCGCGCACCAGCACGCCAAGCGATTCATTCCCGGGGTTTCAGTAATCATAGGGGATATCTTCTGCGTTCAAGCGAAATGGCAATCTCGGCTCTTTAGCTGAACGCGAACGGATCGATGGGAGTTCGAGTGAAATCACTCTTCTTTTGCCTGGTTGTTTTCATGCTTTCCGCCTTGATGGCTGGCGGAGAGCCGAGGTCGCCAGGCAAGATGAATTCGCCTTTCTTCAATGTTGTCGACTTCGGAGCGAAGACCGACGGATCTGCACCCGCAACAGACGCCTTTAATGCCGCGATTCAGGCTGCGAAGCAAGCAGGCGGGGGCACGGTCTTTATTCCTGCCGGCAGTTATGTTTCCGGCCCGATCGAATTGTTCAGCAATATCACTTTGTATATTGACGCCGGTGCGGCCATCAATTTTCCGGCAACCAAATTGCCCTTCACTCCGGGCCGTCAGCAGGGTGTGGAAGTTCCAACACCGATGCCTTTAATCGGCGGGCACGATCTGGAGAATGTCGCTGTCATTGGACGCGGCAAGCTGATTAGTGGGAACGCGAACTGGATGAAGCTCTTTCCAAGGGTCAAATCCTCGGGGCCCGGTCCAGGAAGCGAGAATGGTCCCAACTGGGAGAAGCTCCTGCTTGACCTGAACGCGCACAAAGCGATCTCGCAAGACGAGTACGAGGCAGCAGCGGGCGAGTTGCGCCCTTCTTTCATCCGCTTCATGAACAGCAAGAACGTTCTCGTCGACGGCCTGCACTTCATCGGTTCGCCCATGTGGGTAGTTCATCTGCTCTATTCGGAAAACGCAGTGGTCCAAAATCTGATCATCGAGACCAATCCGGGCTTGGAAACCGACGGTATCGTGATCGACTCAAGTCGATATGTGAAATTGATGAACGACTACATCGACACCGGCGATGACGGGATCGTAATCAAGTCGGGCAAGGATGCCGACGGATTGCGCGTGAACCGTCCGACCGAGGATG
>CAZKJB010000084.1:0-13375 GCA_964552975.1 uncultured Occallatibacter sp.
GATACGCCGGCTTGGTCACTGCGGCGCGCGCCTTCGCAATATTCTTGCTGGGTTTTGCCATTCATCCCTCGTCTCCCACCGCTCTTGCCAGCCCGCCCGTGGCGGGAAGTCCGTCGGTCTCATAGCAGCGATCGAAAAAGCTGCTCGCCCGGCCAGAACTCCAAAAAGCCGTGGTGCCATTGACTGCCCAGGGATTTCCCTCGGGCGTATCAATTGATGATAGCGGAATGGCTTCCGGATTGCAAACCGCAATCTGCTGAAAATTTGCTTGGAAATCGACCTGGAGAATCGCGCTCCCGGCGCAGCGCGGCCCTAGTTTGCCGGGCCCGGCCCTTCGATTGGGACAGCGCTCGCGGAATTAACCAGCGCCGATTTCTTCTTGCCCTTCTGCGGCTTCGCTGCAACGGGAAGCAGCGATGCAAACGGCAGATCGGTTATTTTCATGTAAATCGTCGGCTTCAGCGCCGCGGGAGCTTCCCCGACACCGCGAGGCTGCGGCATCGCTTTGCCGTTCTTCAGGTCAAAAAACTCCGCCGTCCGCGGGCTGAAGTCTTCGCCTGAAATAGAACCTTCCATCCGACGGCCCCACCCCAGCGGAGTTCGAACCTCGAAATCCACGTTTTCGAGAGCCCCTCCCCCGTCAAAACAGTAACGCGTCAGGATCGTGAAATCCTGCCCCGGCTGCACGGTGTATGCCGACCCGCTCTTATTTCTCTCCTGCCAGAACTGGGCGGACATTCCGCTATCTAAGTTGAGGTCGGGAATCTCTTCGCCGCTCTTATATTCGTGCCAGGTATCTTGTTCGCTCGATCTGGCGAAATTGCGGGCGGTCTTCGGCGCTTTTTCGCGCACGCTGCAAGAGGGCGCGGCCATGCCGATCGATGCCATGCCCAAAAAAAGGGCACAAAATGCCAACCTCCGGGGAACCCTTTGCATGAAACGAATTATAGGAACCCAGCAGCGAAGCTGAACATATCACGACGGTTACCAACTGGGTTACCGGGCGTACTCCGCTTTCGCTTACTAAAGGGGGGTTGCGCCCCGGCAGGCATCGCGATGTTTCTCGCCGTCGTAGCACCTGCTCGCGCCACGGAAATCCAACCGGCTCAACGCTCCGCCCGCCGCTCGCACTTTTGCTCGCGCCTGAACGATACACTAGAGTCAGGAACCTTCTCTCCCGGATGTACGCCTTGCAACCGCTCCTCGACCATCTGAATCCCGAACAACGCGCCGCCGTTGAGGCCACTGAAGGCCCCCTGCTCATTCTGGCAGGCGCCGGATCGGGCAAGACGCGCGTCATCACGCACCGAATCGCCTGGCTCATCAACGAGAAAAATGTTGCGCCCGACTCTATTCTGGCCGTCACCTTCACAAACAAGGCCGCCAGCGAGATGGCCGAGCGGGTCGACCGCTTACTCGGTCACTCCTCGCTCGCAAAGCCGCTCATTTCCACTTTTCACTCGCTCTGCGTACGCATCCTGCGCCGTGACATCGAGGCGCTACGGATCAACGGCAAGGGACTGACGCGTAGTTTTGCAATCTTCGATGAGAACGATCAGCAGGGCATCGTGAAACAAGTGATGAAGCGCATGGGCCTCGACACCAAGCAGCTCACGCCGCGCACCGTCCTGGGACGCATCTCCTGGGCCAAAAACCACATGGTCGATCCGCAGGACTACTTTCTTAGTTCCAAGGATCCGAATAGCGAGCGCGTCGCACACATCTTCAAGACCTACCAGGACGAGCTTTTGAGGAACAACGCAATGGACTTCGACGATCTGCTGCTCGAAGCTGTGCGCCTGCTCAAAGCCTCTGGCGAAGTCCGAGAGCGTTATCAGAACCGCTACCGCTATGTATTGGTCGACGAGTACCAGGACACCAATCGCCCGCAATATGAGCTGATGAAGCTGCTCGCTGGTGAACGAAAAAATGTCTGCGCCGTCGGCGACGAGGATCAGAGCATCTACTCCTGGCGCGGCGCAGACATCCGCAATATCCTCGAGTTCGAAAAGGATTTCCCCAACGCCCGCATCGTTCGCCTCGAGCAGAATTATCGGTCGACCCAGGTCATTCTTGAAGCCGCCGGCGCCGTAGTCGCCAACAATATCCGCCGCAAGGGGAAAAAGCTGTGGACCGAGCGCCAGGGCGGCTCGCTGATCGGCTACTACGAAGCTCCCGACGGCGAGAACGAAGCCCTCTTCATCGCCGACAAGATTCAGGCCTTCATCAACGCGCCGAACTCGTCCGATACCCAAAACCACGGAGTCGCAGTGCTCTATCGCACCAACTCGCAGTCGCGCCTCGTTGAAGAAGCTCTGCGCCGCTACAACATCAGCTACACCATGGTCGGCGGATTCAGCTTTTATGAGCGAGCCGAGATCAAGGACTTGCTCGGCTACTTGCGCCTCATCCGCAATCCGCACGACTCCATGGCCCTGCAGCGCGTCATCAACACGCCGGCCCGGGGCATCGGCAAAACTTCGCTCGAAACCCTGGAGCGCCTGGCACTTGAAACCGGCCGCTCGACGTGGGACGCGATCGGCGGCGCCATTGCCAACCGCCTCATCCCATCGCGCGCCCTCATCGCTCTCGAATCTTTCCGACAGCTCATTCTCGACGCGCAGGCCATGATGGACCCCGACTTCGCAGGGAAGCTCTCCGCGGACGTCGCCGAATCCGCGGCAGCCGACGCCGACACCAGCTTTGGTTTCGGCTCCGCTTCCAGCGAACCAGAATCACCCGAATTGGAAAGTGTCGAAGCGCGCTTCGCCGGCGACGATGATGGGAACGATGATCAAGTCGATGATCAGATGCTCCTGCTCGACAAGTCGCACTTCGCTCCTGCCGAAAACATGCCGAAGATGCCGTTCCTGGTGATGCCGTCGCAGACGCAAGAAAAAGGGATGCCCCTGATCCCGACTTTGGGACCTGGGAGCGGCGGTCCGCTGAGCAACGAACCCACGCAACGCGAAGGGTTCCGTTCGCCCGGCGATTCCGCCACCCTCCCCGAGCTCATCCGTTTCCTCATCGATCGCACCGGCTACATCAAAGCTCTCGAAACCGAAGGCACGCCTGAAGCCTTCAGTCGCATTGAGAACCTGAAGGAACTGGCCAACGCCGCGCACGACGCTGAAGAGCGCGGAGAAACCCTTGCCGAATTCCTCGACCACGCCGCGCTCGCCTCTGACACCGATCAGTTCGATCCCGACGCGCGCGTCACGCTCATGACTCTACACGCCGCCAAGGGCCTCGAGTTCCCGCTGGTCTTCCTCGCCGGGCTTGAAGAAGGCCTCTTCCCGCATTCGCGCACGCTCTCCAGTCCCGACGAACTCGAGGAAGAGCGCCGCCTCTGCTACGTCGGCATGACGCGCGCCATGGACACGCTGATCCTCACCCGCGCCCATTACCGCCGCCGCTACGGCAACGACGTGCCTGAGATGAGTGTCCCTTCGCGCTTCCTCGAAGAAGTTCCCACTCAACTGGTCGAGAATCTCGGCGGCCGGAGCCCCGCCTGGTCCACTCCTGCATATGGATCCGCCTATGGCGCGAGCCGCCGCCGCTCCAATGACTCCGAAGGCCGGCACTTCAACTACGAAGACGAGAGTCAGGAAACGCCGACGGTCTCCAACTCTCTTACTCCAAGAAGAGGAAGCGCGGGAGCGCCAAAGAGTCAAACGGCGGAGCCGAGCATTGACAACATTGCCCGCTTCTTTGGCTCGAAATCCGGTGCCGTCCGCCCCGGCTCGTTTACCCGCCCCGCTATGGACGTCCCCACACCCAATGGCGCCTCCGGCCTCAGGAAAGGCCAGCGCGTCATGCACTCCAAATATGGTGAGGGCACTGTGCTGCTGCGCGAAGGCGACGGCGAAGACGCCAAGCTTACTGTTCTCTTCGCCCGCCATGGCATGAAGAAGCTAATGGAGAAATTCGCCAACCTGCGCAAGCTCTAGCCTGCTATCGCAGCACAGACCAAATCGCAAGATTCAATCCAATCATCAGCACGGCTGAGGCTGGAATCAGCATCAGAGCCTTCTTCAAGCGCATGGGGTCGCTGCCGGCAATGGCGCCGATCACTTTGGAGCTGACGGCGAGGCCGGCCCAGCCGCACGTAATCACGAAGCCGATGGCCGTGCCGGTCATGCGCGGGAAAGCCGTGCCCGTAATGGCGAGGGCGGTGGGAAAGACTGGTGCCATGGAGATGCCGGCGAGAAAGACCAGGGCAGTCGCCAATACGGGCTTGCTGGTCCGGAGCATCAGGAAAGTGGTAACGGCCATTGCGACGGAGGCCGCCAGAGTGACTTCGATGGCCGGAACGTCGATGAGAACTTGCGAAACGCCGACGCGGCCAATCAGCAACCCGAGGGCGAATCCGAGAGAAAGGATGTTGAGAGCCCGCGACTCAGGAATGCCCCGTGCGATGAGATGGCGAGGCAGCCAGTTCCAGACTCCGACCTCGCAGGAGACATAAAGAAAGAGAAACAGCCCGAGGAGAAAAAGAGAAGGGCGCGCCAAGACTTGCACGGCGTCGGCTGCCGAAAAGCGCTCCGCGCCGGCAGGGGCGGGAACGTTAGTGAACGCCTGAACCACGAGAGTTCCGCCCGTAAGGAGCGCCACTGTTGTGCAAAGGCGAACCCAATTACGGCGAAAGAGATTGGCGGCAATGAATGGAGTCGCGAGTCCGCCAAGGCCAAAGAAGAGATTCACAAGATTCAATGCCGTGGCGCGATGCTCGGGCGTGACGGCGCTGACCAGTGCGTTCGCACCGGTCACAACGATTCCTCCGCCGACGCCGAGAAGAAAAAGCAGGACGACGAGATGAATGAAACTGCGCGAACGGGGCAATGCAGCCAGAGCAACCACGATAAACGCCAGTCCGAGAATAAGTCCGGCCTTATCGCCCTCCGTGTCGAGCAGCGGACCGACGCCGACCGAAGCCAACATCAAGCCAAGCGCCTGCGCGAAGGCGATTGCGCCGTTTTGCGCTGGAGTGAGACCGAAGCGGTCCGACAGCTCCGGCAAGATCGTGCCGAGCATGGCGGCAATCATTCCGTAAACAAAAATAGCGAGGATGGCGCAGAAAATGAGCACCGATCTCAGTCCTTTCAGGGAACGCGTTCAAAAATACAGGAGCGCAGATAGTCGCCGCAAGAACGACTGGCGGGTCCGAAAAACGTTGCGGCAGCTCCGATAGACTGATTAGGCGATGCAATCTGCAAGAAACCTGAGACGGGCGCCCCAGGTCCCGGGCCCCCACGGACAGGTTCACGTCCGTGGGGTGGCGATCCCTCGCACTTGGGGACCCGGGAAGAACGCCTGTATCGTGATTTCGCTGGCCGCCATGCTCCTCGCCGGCTGCGGAATGCCGGGCGCGCCTCAGCCGCCCACGCTCAACATTCCAACTCGCGTCACTGATCTCTCCGCGGTCCGCGCAGGAAACCAGGTATCGCTCAACTGGAAGATGCCGATCCGCAACACCGACAAATTGCTGCTGAAAGACACCGTCGCCGTGCGCGTCTGCCGTAATCAAACAAGCGCCGCCGGGTGCGACCCCGTCACAACTCTCCAACTGGCTCCGAACTCCGATGCCGCATACATTGACGCGTTGCCGCCTGCTCTTACCACCGGCAAACCGCGCGTGCTCACCTACTTTGTCGAGTTGCAGAACCGCAAAGGTAACTCAGCGGGCCTCTCGAACGGCGTAGACATTCCAGCCGGAGAAGTTCCTCCGGCAATCACCGGCCTCCGCGCGGATATTCGCAAAGATGGCGTGCTGCTCAACTGGGTTCCCGCGCCGCCTCATGCACCGTCCGCGGCTGTCCGACTCGTCCGCAAACTGGTGGCTCCTCCCAACGCAACACCGCAGCAGGGGCCGCTCGCCACGCCGCCCGAGCCGCCGGAGCGAACTCTCATGGTCGAAGCCAGCGCATCCTTGAGCCGCGCTCTCGATAACGACATCCGTTTTGGTGGAACCTACGAGTATCGCGCGCAGCGCGTAGTGCGCGTGCCTGTGAACGGTGAATTGCTTGAATTGACCTCGCAGCTCTCAGAACCGGTCCGCATCGAAGCCGTAAACGTTTTTCCTCCCACTGTGCCCGGAGGATTGGCTGCCGTGGCCACCGCAGGCGAAAACGGCAACCCGCCGGCCATCGACCTCAGTTGGTCACCTGACACCGACGCCGATCTCGCTGGCTACGTCGTCTACCGCCGCGAAGCCGATGGAAGCTGGCAGCGAATCTCCCCGGCGCAGAATGTAGTCGGCCCCGGTTTTCACGATGCCAATGTGCAACCCGGCCATACCTATATGTATGTTGTCAGCGCCATCGGGCAAAATGGTCATGAGAGCGCACGCTCAACCGAGGCGCAGGAAACCGTGCCGGCGCCATAACTGCTGCCATCGCAACCACGAGGAGAGATCCCATGAGATACTGCCGCTTTTTGATGGACGGCCACATTCGATACGGCGCCGTCAGCGACCACAAGGGTGAACTTTGGATCACCGGGGCGGCGCCCGCGCCCGCTGAGGATTTGGCCTACCGCCTTTCCCTCGAGCAAATCGGCGCCGGAAGTTTCGACTTTACTCCATTGCCGTTGCGCGACGCTGACCTTCTGCCGCCGGTCACGCCTTCAAAGATCATCTGCGTGGGGCGCAATTACCGCGAGCACGTGCGCGAGCTCGGCAATGAGATGCCGTCTCACCCGTTGATCTTCTTCAAGCCCCCGTCTTCTCTCCTCAAGCCGGGCGGAGCCATCCGCCTTCCGGCAGCATCCGAGCGCGTCGACTTCGAAGGCGAGCTCGCGCTTGTCATCGGCCGCCGAACGCGCAACTTCAAGCCGGAAGAGAGTTGGCGGCACGTTGTCCGCGGCCTCACTCTCGCCAACGACATCTCCGCTCGCGACCTGCAAAAAAGCGATGTGCAGTGGACCCGCGCTAAAGGCTTCGACACCTTCTGCCCCGTCGGCCCCCTGGTCAGCGATGAGCTCGACCTCGACGCAGGCCTCACCATCGAGACGCACCTCAACGGCGAGGAACGCCAGCATGCCTCGACAGCCGACTTCATCTTTCCCGTTGCCGCTCTCCTCAGCTTCATCAGCGCCGCGTTTACCTTGGAACCGGGCGACCTCATCCTCACCGGTACCCCATCGGGCGTGGGGCCGCTCGCGCCGGGTGATCGCGTCGAGGTTTCAATCTCCGGGCTCGGCGTCCTGTCAAACACTGTGGAAAGCGACTAGGCCAAATTGCTCAGAATGCATCCGGCACTCATTTAAGGCATCCAACCGTTTGTTAACATCACCCCGGCGGATGGTGTTAGCAGACGCTAAGAAGCAGTACACTATCGACGAAGGATCTTGCCAGCCGGGCCCCCTACCCGAGGAGGAATCATGCCGCAGAATCTACTCGAGCAATTGCGTAAGTTCACCGTGGTCGTGGCCGATACCGGCGACATTCAGGCGATGCAGCAGTTTCGCCCGCAGGACGCCACTACCAACCCTTCTCTGATCACTACGGCCGCGGAGATGCCGCAGTATCAGCCCATCGTCGACAGCGTGTTGAAGGACGCGCGTAATGAGCTGGGCGAGGGCGCAACGGACCAGGCTGTCGCCAACCTCGCATT
The DNA here is from genome assembly GCA_964552975.1 of uncultured Occallatibacter sp. GTDB lineage: Bacteria > Acidobacteriota > Terriglobia > Terriglobales > Acidobacteriaceae > Telmatobacter. The sequence goes on from CAZKJB010000084.1 coordinate 7,614, forward strand.
CCAGCGTCTCGCGGTTGCCTTCGGCAAAAAAATCCTCCAGATTGTGCCGGGCCGCGTCTCCACTGAAGTCGATGCGCGCCTCTCCTTCGACACCCAGGCCACGATCGCGCAGGCCCGCGCCATCATCAAGCAGTACGATGCTGCAGGTGTCGGCCGCGATCATGTGCTCATCAAGATCGCCTCCACCTGGGAAGGTATTCGCGCCGCTGAAGTCCTCGAGAAGGAAGGCATCCATTGCAACCTCACGCTGTGCTTCGGGCTGCACCAGGCCATCGCCGCAGCCGACGCCGGCGTTACCCTCATTTCACCTTTCGTGGGCCGCATTCTCGACTGGTACAAGAAAGACACCGGCAAGGATTTCCACGGCGCTGACGATCCCGGCGTCCAGTCGGTTACGCGCATTTACAACTACTTCAAGAAGTTCGGCTACAAAACGGTCGTCATGGGCGCGAGCTTCCGAAACATCGGCGAAATCACAGAGCTCGCCGGCTGCGATCTGCTCACCATCTCACCGCAATTGCTCGCCGAACTCGAATCGACCCAGGCCGATTTGCCTCGCAAGCTCTCGCCTGAAGCAGCCAAGACCCAGGAAATCGAAAAAATCAACGTCGACAAGGCCACCTTCGACCGCATGCACACTCAAGATCGCATGGCTACTGACAAGCTCAAGGAAGGCATCGAAGGCTTCTCCGCCGCGCTGGTCAAGCTTGAGACCCTTCTGGCCAAGCGTCTGGCCGAGCTTGAGTCGCGCACTCCAACCGCCGTCTAACCCCTACTCCCGGGACCCTCAGCAGCAGTATTCTGCTACAACCAAATGGGCAGTTTTTGCCAAGCAAAGGGCAGCTTTCGCAGTTGCCCTTTTAATTTCATGCACTTCGGTTCGCAATCTTGGTGCCACTCTGCCAACAAACTGCACTTCCCCTCTTGCCAAACGCAACAGTTCCGTTAATCTCAGTGTCAAAGATATGTAAATAGGCGTCGGCTGCTCTTCCCTACGGTTAGCGCACGCTTGCTGGCCCAGGCTCCGCCGAAAGAACGGCAGCCGTCGCACAACGGCAACCGGTTGCGCGCAAACGGCTTTGGGAGGTGTGTATGCAGGCTCATCCACTCGAACCCTTCTTTCAACAAGCGGTCCGCAATAGCTACGAGGGCAAGCTGGGATTGAACGATCCAGACGTTACCGGTTATGTGGCGCGTCTGCTCTGCGAATTCTCCGACGCCGGCAATCTCTACAAAGTACGCGACGAAACCGGCCGGCCCATCGAGGAGCTGGAAGACATGGTGCGCGCCGCAGACCCGGTCCATGGCACCGCGGCTTCATTCGACCAGGAGCGCGCCCTGCGCAAGCACATCGGCGACTTCGCGCTGTTTGTCGGCGGCATGTACCCTGAGGCGACTGGTTCAGGCCACAGGCAGCGCCGCCACCAGCCGAGCCTCGACGAGCTCATCCGCGCCGGCAAGGAGAGCTACTTCATCGTGAGCCAGTTCAATCTCTTTGAATATGAGCAGGAGGCTCCGCTCTTCGCCCGCCTCTCTGACGGCTTTGAACGCTGCATCCTCGGTCTCACGCTGGTTCGCGACGAATTAAAGGTGCGCAAGACTCTGCCGCCGCCCCGCGTGAACTAGAACTGGCTGCACAAATGGCGTCTTGGAGCGGCTTTACTTCAGTCGTGCCTTAACAGCCGCATAAAGTCGGGAGCTTCAGCCCCCTGAGGGACATTTCGCCGGGATTGAGCGGCATTTGCGCAACCAAAACTAGCTCTGCTTGAGTAACTAGCGGCCTCAGAAGAACTCGGGCGGCCCGCGCTCAGTCGCGTTCTAATCCGGCAATGGCTTATCGTGGTGGCGTCGCTCGAGCACAAACTCCGTAAATAGATGCCCGCCAATGCGCGTAGCAAAGATGAGCCGCGAGCCTACAAAGCCATCAATCGCGCTTTTCGCGGGAACCCAGTAGGCGTTGGCAATAATCGGGCCGGTCATATCTGTAATCGTTGGAGTCAGCGTAAAAAAGCGATGGCCATCGCTGTCGTGTCGCGCCGTAATCTCGGCCAGCAGCGCATTCTCCAGCTTGCGCTTCTTCGAGCACCCGTGGCACGGAATGTAGCGCATGTCTTCGTGGAATAGCATCTCCATTCCGTAGCGCACATTGCCGTCGATGACTGTCACTGCACTGGCGCTGCCGAAACGCTGGCCAAATCCAGGCCAGTCCTGCCCCCACGCCGCGGGCTTACCCCTGCCTTGCGCATACGCCGCGCGCGCTGCAGTGCGCGCCAGCGCCGGCAACCCGTAGGAATCCTTGAGATAATCGTCGAACTGCTCCTTCGCCGTTGGCCGCACGTAGGGACGCCCATTAATCATCACCGGCGCCTTCGCCGGAACGGTCGCAGTTGCCGACCTTGTGAAGCTCGCTGGATTTGCCGTCGGATGCGCCGGCGCAGCCGGAACCTCTACTGGAGCTCCAGGTAAAGCCGCAGGTTTCGCATCCTGCGGAACACACCGGCTGGGCGCGAAGCACAGCGCGATCAGGGGCAACAGAAGAAGCGCCCCGAAGCCTGCTGAAACTCGCAGGCGCCCAGAAATCGATGCTAGGGTCCCATCGGTAGGCATAGATTCGCCTTGGATTCTACGCCAGTTTTGGAGGCATTCCATTCAAATTCAAGATTGTGCAAATCCCAAAGGTTGCTCGCACTCGGCCATCGGTAACTCCGGCCCCGTTTTTTTTCTCGCGCTCCATTCTTACCGCCCCATCTGCAGAGCCACTCCCCCCAGGATCGTCCGCGGCGGCATGTTCACGCCGCCAATCTCCTGGTACCCCGTATTGCTCAGGTTCGTGAGCCGCAGATACGGCCGCAACTTGCCTGTGTCGTGCATCAGCATGGCATTCCACACCGGATACACCGTCTGCTGGTAGCGCTCGGCAATCTGCACCGCGTTCGTGATCGCGAAGTCATGCCCCAACCCCGCCGTCCAGCTTGCGTGAACATTCTGCACGGGGTAGTTAAACACGTATTCCGACTCGAGCCCATGCAGTGCGGTCTGCGCACCGTGCAGTCCCGTCCAGGCCACCCGCACCGTCTGCGACTTCTTCGGAATCCATGTCAGCGTTGATTCGACGCCGGCAAAGTGCAATCCGTTCAAATTGTCCGCGCACCATGTATTCGCCGTGACGCACGAAACTGGCAGATAGACGTTGGCCAATGTCGCCGCCCGCACGTAGTCGATCGTGTCGTGCTGCGTCGAATAGAAACCCGTCACCGACAACATCAGCTTCGCCGACGGCGTCCAGTCTGCGCCCCAATCGCTCGACCACGCCGACTCCGGCTTCAGCTTCGGATTCCCGAGCGTGCTCGGGTCCGAATAGTAAAGGTCCGTGTAGGTCGGAATCCTGAACCCGTAGCCTGCGCTCGCCCGTAGCTTCAAACTGCTCGCCACGCGCAGGCTGCCCGCCATCTCCGGCGAAAACACCGCCTGGGCTCCCCCCGAAAAGATCTCTTCCCGCGCCCCCGCTGAAAGGCTCCAGCGCTTCCTCGCCGGCCGCAGATCGAAATCCAGATAGCCCGCGCCGCGATTGCGCGCATGGAGGCCCAGATTGTTGCTCCGGATGCTGTCCCCATCCGCCTCGAGACCCATCAGCAGCAGCGCGCCTCGAGGCAGATTCTCCGTTCGCCGCAGCGATCCCTGCCACGAGCCATCAATATGATTGTTTTCGTAAATCGCCGGGTCGTCGCGAAACAGCACAAACTCATCCGTATGGCGCCGATAACCAAACGCCGCCACGGTCTGGCTGCCTAGCTCCTGCCGAATCGAGCCGAACCACCCCTTGGTTCGTTCCCACGAAGGGTAGTCCCCGTAAAACTGGTTCGCGCCAAACGAGCGATCGTTCCCGGCAAAGAGCACGTCGGTAACGCCGAGCTTCGATCCGAGCCAACTCTCCGCCGATGTATCCTCGTTGCGATAATCGCGATCGGCCATGAATCCAGTTGAGAAATTCCGTTCCGCTGTTACGCGGCCGCTCCATCGCCCCCGCGTTGCGCCGCCCAGAAGAGTTTCCTCGTTCGACTCGAAGCTGCCTTCGCCAGCGCGCAAAAAGATCGAGGCATGGTCCGGCGCCGCCGTCAAAAAATCCACCACGCCGCTCAGAGCATCCACGCCGTGCAGCGTCGATCCCGCGCCCTCCAAAACCTGGATCGAGTCCATCGCCTCCATCGGTACCGGAAGATCGAGATTGTGATGCGACGTTTGCGCATCGTTGATGCGAAATCCGTTCAGCAGCACCAGCGTCCGCTCAAAGCTGCCGCCGCGCAACACCAGGTCGGCCTGTCCCCCGCCCGCGCCCCGCTCCTCTAGAAAAACTGAAGAGTCCGCGCGTAAAAAATCCTGCGGCGACTCGGACCCGAGCGACATTCCTTTCAGCGGCAAAACCTCCACTGACCGTGGCGACTCGGCCAGCGGCACCGGCGTCGCCGACCCAAGCACCACCATCGTCTCAGTTGTTGCTTTGATCTCGGTCGCCGCATTCACTTGCGTGGCCGAAGGCTTTGCTGCATCCTGCGCAAACGCTGCTGCAGCGAAGACCACGAAGGCGAGAAACAACATCGCTCGCCTTATCCCAGGCTGTCTCGCGTCAGGGCGGGAAACATTGCTTGGCACTGGCTGGCACGTCGGCATGGCTTCAACCATCATCGCCGCCGCGATCGAGATCTTCAATTTTGATTTCGCATCGTTTCGAATAGTTGAAGTGCTAAACTACTTTCCTGGCCGCCATGCGCATCGACGCCTTTCTCCGCGAAAGTCCTATGTTCGCCGTCAACCGCGCGGCGCGCCGCTTTGAGTCGCTCACTGCCCGCGTGCTCGCGGCCGACAACCTTGGCTTCCTTGAGGCGCTCGTGCTGGCTGCGCTCTTCTTTGAGGCGCCGCGCCAGGTCAAGCCGTCGCAACTGGCCGAAACGTTTGCCACCACGCGTGGCAATCTGAGCCACTGCATCTCATCGCTCGAAGCCAAAGGCCTGTTGCAGCGCAAAATCGATCCCGGCGACGCCCGTGCCTATCTGCTTACTCTCAAGCCCCAAGGCAAGCGCTGCGCCCTTCGCGTCATCTCGGCCTTCGACCAGCTGCAAACGGGTTTCGAAAACGAAATCGGCAAGACGGCCCTCGCTGAGATGCTCAAGTCCATCCGCAAACTCGAAGCCCGCGCCGCCGCGCGATGAGCCTCGTCTAGGCTGCCCGGCTTCCAGCCGCGAGTGCCTCCCAGTCGACTTGCTCCACTCGCCGCACCAGCAACCCCCAGGACAGGCCGCCGATCAGCGCCACGCATCCGGTGACTGCGAATGCCAGCCGCGCGCTCCCGCGAGTCTGCACAATGAACCCCGTAATCCACGGCGCCGCGACTCCTGAAAAGTTCGCGAACCCGTTTTGCAGGCTGCTCCAGCGCCCTGCCATCCTGGGTCCGGCCAGCGTCTGAGTAATCGCCCAGTGGTTCGACGCGTACGCGCCCTGCCCGACGCACGAAAGGGCAAGCAGCCCCAACGCCAATGCGGGATGTCCATGAACCATCGAGAACAAAATCAATGTCGACGCCAATATAAGTCCCCCGGATGCCAGCGAGCGCCGCACAATACTGGGCGATGCGCCGTGAGCGATCAGCCAATCTGAAGTGAACCCGCAGACTAGCGTTGAGCTTGCAATCACCACGAACACTGCCGACGTGAGCCGCGACATGGCACGAATCGAAAGATGCTCCTCCTGCACCAGGTAAGTCGGCA
>CAZKJB010000085.1:0-13163 GCA_964552975.1 uncultured Occallatibacter sp.
CTTTGGTCTCAATCATTCCAAGCGCTTGTTTCATCGCTTCCTCTCTTGTTGCGTAACGTTACTGCAATTTCTCTTACGTTATTTGAAAAGCTCAACGTCTTTGGTCAAATGCAGACCGCAGGCGTTTGCCTCGTCGGTGTCCATATGGACGTTGAGGCGGGATGTTGGATCGATTCGCACGTGAACTTTGTTGAATGTCACTCCCGACGCTCCGCCGATACGCAGCTTCATCATGTCGCCTTGCTTGACGCCGAAGTAGCCGGCTTCCGTTGGGTTCATGTGGACGTGGATGGCGGCGCGAATGACGCCCTCCTTCAGTTCGACAACGCCCTTTGGCCCAATGATGACGGCGCCCGGCGTGCCGGCGATGTTGCCGGAGAGGCGTATGGGCAGATCGTTGAAGCCGAGCATGATGGCGTCAGTAAACGCCAGTTCCACCTGCGACTGCTTGCGCATGGGCCCGAGGATGCGCAGGTTGGAAATGATACGGCTGCGCGGCCCGACAATCGTGACGGTCTCGTTGGCGGCATAGAAGCCTTCCTGATAGAGCGGCCGTTGCACCGTAAGGTCTGTGCCGGGCCCGAAGAGCACGTCCATATCTTCGCGGCAAACGTGCATGTGGCGCGAGGATGCCTGCACCGTAAGCACCGGCGCGGGGCCACTCTTTTCCCGTCCCAGGTACTCGAGCGCGACCTGGCGAACGATGCGCTCCACAGTCGATCGATCAATCGAAACCGAGTTTTGTGCACTTGCCATAAACGATCCTGTGCTGCTTTGTCTTACTTTGCCTGCCCCACCAATGTCTGCGTTGCTGTGCGCGCGCGTGTCACTACCGCAACGGTTTCGCGCGCAACAATTGATTCTTCATTGGCGGGAATTACGAGAACCTTGACCGTCGAACCGAGGGTCGAGATGGCGCCCTCGCCTTTGAGGTTCCTGTTCGCTTCGTCGTCGAGTTCGACGCCGAATGGCACGAGGCCCGTGAGAACCGCGGCGCGAATGGCGACACTGTTTTCGCCAATGCCGCCAGAGAACGTGATCGTGTCGACGCCGCCCAACTCGAGGAGAAAGGCGCCCAAATAGTGGCGAATGGCGCGCACAAAAACATCGAGAGCGAGGCGCGAGCGCTTGTCGCCCTTCGCCGCCGCATCTTCGAGGTCACGCAAATCGCCGCTGGTGCCGCTGATTCCGGCCAGGCCAGATCGAGAGCCTAGCAACGTTGCCATCTCGTCGGGCGAAAGCGAAAGCTTCTTCATCATGTGCAGAACGGCAAAGACGTCGATGTCGCCGACGCGATTGCACTGCGGGAGACCCGACTGCGGCGATGCGCCAAAGCTGGTGTCGACAGCGACGCCATCGCGGAATGCCGCAACGCTCGAACTGCCGCCCAGGTGGCAGGAGATGTGGCGGAGATTGTTGCAGCCAAGCGCTGCGCAAGCTCGCTCGCTGGCGGCGCGGTGGCTGGCCCCGTGAAATCCGTAGCGGCGAATGCTGTATTCGGTGCGCCACTCGTAGGGCACGGCGTAAGTTGTCGACGCCTCATCCATGAATCGATACGGGAAAGGCTCCATGACCGCGACCAGCGGAACACCCGGCATCTCTTTGCGAAAGGCCTTCATGGCGGCGATATAGGGAGGGTTGTGGGCCGGCGCCAGAAAGATGAACTCCTCCATGGCGGCCAGAAAGGCATCGTCGATGATCTGCGGCTGATTGTGCGGCCCGGCGTGGACCGCCTTGAACCCTACCGCACCGATCTCTGACAGGCTTTTGAGCACCTTGCCGGACCCGGCAATCTCCCCAATGCACTTGCGGATGGCAGCCGGGTAATCGGCGCAGTCGCTACCCACCTGCCCGATCCGCTCCACCCTTCCCTGGGCCAAAACGGTCTCGGCTGGCGGGAGTTTGGCAGGGTCTGCAAGGGCGTTGTCGGCCAGTTCAAGCAGCCGGTACTTGAACGAGGTGCTGCCGATATTGGGAATTAACACTTTCATTGTTGAATGATCTTGATTGAAAATGAATGATACGATACATTATTCACCAGAGTCAATCTTGAATTTGGCTGATTCTGAGGTAGAACGCAAGATATGGCGCCAACAACTGGCACTTTCGGGTCAGGCCCCGTCGGCAGCACTACGACTCTTGACCGCATCGCCGAGCTGGGAATCGTCGGCGCGGGGGGTGGGGGGTTCCCGACCGCAGTCAAGCTCAAGACGCCGGCCTCGATCCTGATTGCCAACGCCGCCGAGTGCGAACCCCTTCTCCATAAAGACAAGGAGCTGCTTCACCATCACGCCGAGCCCTTTCTTCGCGGCATGCAGATGGCCATGCAGCTGGTAGGCGCCGGCGAGGGCGTGATCGGCGTCAAGGAAAAATACCAGGACATCATCGCCGCGCTCGAAGGTCGGGCCCCGAGCGGCATCCGCGTGCAGGCGCTGCCGGACTGCTACCCGGCGGGTGACGAATTCATCCTGGTGCACATGGTGACGGGACGGGTGATTCCCCCAGGCGGCCTGCCGAAGGATGTGGATGCCGCAGTGGCCAATGTCGAGACCCTGATGAACATGGGCATTGATCGGCCGGTGACTCACAAGTATCTGACCGTGGCGGGCGCCGTGGCCGAGCCAGTAACACTTCGCGTTCCCATCGGCATCACCATTGGCGAAGTGATCGAGGCCGCCGGCGGGCCCTCCGTTCCCGACTTCGGCATTCTGCTCGGCGGCGTGATGATGGCCAAGCCGGCCGCAGACCTGAGCGTTCCTGTTACCAAGACCACGGGCGGCATCATCGTTCTGCCCGCAGAGCATGCGCTCATCCGCCGCCACAACGCGCCCTGGATGCACATCGCCAAGATTGGCCGGTCGGCATGTGACCAATGCCGCTTCTGCACGGAATTTTGCCCGCGGTTCCTGCTTGGACATCCCATTGAGCCGCACCGCGCGATGCAGTCGCTCGGCTTTTCAAAGCCCGGTGACCTGACGGTGGCAACGCTCTACTGCTGCGAGTGCAACCTGTGCACCATGTTCGCCTGCCCCGAGGACCTCGATCCGAAGAGCGTCTGCGTGCAGGGCAAGCCCGTCGCCCGCGAGCGCGGACTGACTTGGAAGGGCGCGCCGGAATCGATCGTGCCGCATCCCATGGGCGAATTCCGCCGCGTGCCGATGCGCCGGCTCATCGCCAAGCTGGGACTGGGCGAGTTCAACAATACCGGCCCACTCAAGGAGCACAACTTCGCGCCTCGCAAGGTGACTCTGCCGCTGAAGCAGCACGCTGGCGCGCCAGCGGCAGCCACCGTCAAGTCCGGCGACCGTGTGCGCGAGGGCGATTTGATCGCCGCGCCGGAACCCGGCAAGCTGGGCGCGCGCATTCACGCAAGCATCGACGGCAAAGTGAGCGCGGGCGGCGATGCAATCGTGATTGAGGCGTGAGACAGTGGTCAGGGGTCAGGGAGTGTAAGACGAAGACTGGGCGCAATGCGTTTGCGTGAGACGTGCGATTGACACGGTAAGACGCCGGGGTTCGAGCGCGGGACGCCGTAAGACGATGTGAGACGGTCCCGTGAGAACAAGGCGTCAGGAACGACAGAGCAAGACGCCAGCGGGCAGTGCGGGGCAGAAACAAACGACCGCGGGCTTTGAGCTGTGAACTACGAACTCTGGATTGGAACTCAGAACTGGGACCGAAGGGAGCAACATCGTGGCGACGGAAATCGATTCCATTGGACTCATCGAGCTATCGAGCGTGGCCACTGGCTTTCTGGTCGAGGATATTATGTTGAAGGCCGGCAGCGTCCAACTACTGCTGGCGCGTAGCATCTGCTCGGGCAAATTCCTGATCGTCGTCTCAGGCGACGTGACCAGCGTGCAGTCTGCTCTGCTGGCCGGAGCCTCCGCTGCCGGAGCCTCGCTCATCGAGCGCCGCCAGATCGCCCGCGTTCACCCCTCAGTGTTGCAGGCAATTTCGCAAACCGTCGATATCGATCCTGCGCAACTGAAGTCGCTTGGCGTCGTGGAAACCTTCTCCGCGGCCAGCATCATCGAAGTTGCCGACGCGGCGGTTAAATCGGCCAACGTGACTCTGCTCAAAATCCACCTGGCCATGGCTCTCGGCGGCAAAGGATTTGTGGTGATGGCCGGCGATGTGTCGAGCGTGCAAGACGCGGTGAAAGTCGGCTGCAAAGCCGCGGCCGACGACGGCATGCTCGTCGGCAGAGCTGTCATCGCCGCCCCATCGCTGGAAATGTTCAAGGAATATATATAGAGACAGGGTCCGTAGTTTGTCATCGGGCGCGACGGATTGTTTCGAAGCGGGCTACGAGCCGCGCAAACGCGCTGAGGGCGGCCAAAATGTTAATGGCGAAGAAAAAAGGAGCCCGCGGATGGGCTCCCTTTTTCTTGGTATCGCAACGATCATCGGGCGCGTTTACGAGACTTTGCGGCGCTGTTCATCCTGCTGCTGATCCTGCTTGCCGCCAGCCGGCGCCGGGACGGATCCGGGACCCTTTTGATTCTGCGGATTGTTCTGGTTCTGGCGGTCACGATTCCGGTCGTCGAATTGGTTCTGCCCTTTCTCATTCTCCCGATCCTGATTGCGGTCATCCTGACCGGATTGTCCGGGCTGACCGGGGCGGTTTGAAGATTGAGTCGGCTGGAACTTCTGCTGCGGGTTTTGTTGTTGGTTCGACTGTTCCGTTCCGCTCTGCTTGCTCGTATCCATTGACATAATGATCTCCCTATGGCCGAGAAATTTTCCCGGTCCCTGTGGTGAGATACAAGGGTCCGCCTCATCGTTGCCTTCAATGATTATCGGGATTTCGTGAGATGAAATAGCAAGATTCGACCGGGCAATGCGCGATGGATGATGGCGCGATAGTCAAATACGATTCAGATCCGCAGCTTGCGCAGCGTGGCGCGCACGACATGCCGCGAATTTCGCAGGACGATGACGAACCGCCAGCTTCTGAGGCACGCGAAATTGTTCCCACAAAATAAAAGGGCCGGAATTGATCCGGCCCGAATGGGAGAAAGATTGCGAAACAATCTCACTCTCTTAAGCTGACTCCATTAGACCGGAGAAGCACTTTTGCGACAATCGCCAATTCGCGGCATTACAGGTGCGAGTTACCGATAGCTCGCAAGTAATCCGTGAAGGTAATAAGAGAGCTGAAGCCAGGGGACTAAGGAATTCAGGAGCAAGAACGAGCAAATTCGGCACAAGACTGGACGGACTTAGACCAGATCGAGTACGTGGAGCGCAGGCGTGGACGCTGACCAAGTCATGTTTTTCCTTGTGGCTGCGTGTTTTGGGACATGCTCACGGTGCGGCGTTCACACGGCTGTACAGTCTCTTGAGTCTTGAGTTTAAGCCGTTTTGATTGTTATGGTTGGAGGCGATGTACAGCGGTACAGCGGGTGTACGCGCGCTTGTCTTACGTGCGAAAGTCGTTGAATTGGAAAGGGTTGATGGCGGTTCGGCGGTACAGCCGGAAATTTGGCGTTTTTTGGGGCATAGGGGGAGGGGGTGAATCAGGGGACGAAGGGAACAAGGGAACGAGGTAACAAGGGGACCGGGAGCGAAGTGGCGAAGAGGGAACCCGAACTGGGCCGGAGTTGGAGAAAAGTCTGCCATGAAATGATTGTGCGCCGAAGGGATGTAATGATCTGCAAAGTATTTTCAGGGTCACGGACGGGCTCTATAGCGGCGGGTCGTGAGTCGTGAATGACTTCGATGATCGGTTCAGGGTCCACGAACCACGTTCCACGAATCACGGAATCGAACGAAATTCATCGAATTCTGGTGATGACCATCACGAGAGTCACACGCCACTGGCGTGTGTAATTTTCCTAGAGCCTCGTTCAACGACGACGAGGCAATCGAGGAGAACTTGATGAAGCGTTTCTTTGGTTCCGCACTATTGCTTGTCCTGTTTGCAGTTCCGGCCTTTGCCGGGGGTAAGACCCAAAAAGTGACGATCGGCGCGCCAGTACAAGTCGGGTCAACGCAGGTTGCCGCGGGAGAGTACGAGATCTCGTGGACAGGCACCGGATCGAGCGTCAAGGTGACTCTTGAAAAGAACGGGAAGACCGTTGTGACGTTTCCGGCAACGGCGGCGGTAATAAACAGCATGCCGGGAATGGAAACTGCAGACCAAGGCGGAGTGGCGCGGCTTCAAGTGCTGCATCTGAACAAGATCAGCTTTACGGTGACTAGCGCTCCGCAATCGGGACAATAAGCGGCGCCGATACCCTGCGGCCGATGCGGTGAGCCGCCGGCGGCTGCGGAGCGGGATATGGGGGAAATCGGGACAGGCGCGAAGCCCGACCTGTGGGTTGTGTGCGCCCACTGGGCGGTGGAAACGCGCGGCGCTGCGCCGATGGGTTGCGAATTGTAGACTTTCAGTGCGAGCCAGAGAGGCCAGCACTGGAGGCAAGTTGAGAAACGCGACCCCGATCTCAACATACTCGTCGCAGTCTGTCACCTCGGACACAATCATCAGAGCGCGAGCCTTGATGGTCACGCTGGTCTGCGCCTGCAGCGCGCTGCAGGCGCAGAGCCACTGGGCTCATCCCGGGCCGGGCGGCAAACTGGTTTACGCCGAAACGGCCAAAGGCGACCGCCTTCCGGATTTCTCCTACGCCGGATACGAAGGCGGCGGCGTTGCATTGCCGACCGTGCCGGCGAAGCGGAAGATTGCGCCCTCGGGCGCGGATGACACGGCCCTGATCCAAAGCGCGATTGACGCGGTTTCGGCGCTGCCGATCGGGATTGGTCCGGGCGGCAAATTTCGCGGAGCCGTGGAGCTTGCGCCGGGCACGTTTCACTGCTCGGGGACGATCGCGATTACTGCTTCAGGCGTGGTGCTGCGCGGCGCGGGCGCTGGTGAAAAAGGCACGATAATCCTGATGACGGGATCGCCGCATCTGGCCATGCGCATTGCGGGCAACCTGGCGCAAACCAAGGCGGACGCCCAAACCTACCTTGGCGACGCTTATGTTCCTGCGGGCGCAATGAGCGTTCATGTTGCCGACGCCGCAAATTTTCACGCGGGCGATTTGCTGCTGATCACGAAGCCGGTGACTGCAGGCTGGGTGCACTTTATGGGCATGGACGACTTGCGCCGGAACGGACAGGCGGAGCACTGGGTGAGCGCGAGCCACCTGGATGTGCGACGGCGGATTGCGGCCGTGAGCGGCAACACGATTACGCTCGATGTGCCGCTGATGGACAGTTATGACGCGAGCTTTTTTGACGGAGGACACGCCGAAGCAACGAAGATTGAGGTGAGCGGCCAGATTGCGCAGGTGGGCGTGGAAGACCTGCGCTTTGTGGCGCCGAAACAGAGCATCGCGCTGGGCCAGCCGGAGTACAGCGGCATGCAGGTGCGCGATGTGGTGGATAGCTGGGTGCGGCGGGTGACCTGGGAAGAGACGACCAACGGCGTGAGCTTTAACCCCGGCAGCGAACGCATCACGTTTCTGGAGTGCGATCTGGAGCAACACGTTCCCATTACCAGTTCGGCAAAGCCCGCGGATTTTGCGGGCAACGGGTCGCAGATCCTGATCGACCGGTGCACTGGCAGCGGCGACAGCACGTTTTACTTCGCGACACAGGACCGGGAGCAGGGTCCGATTGTAGTACTGCATTGCAAGTTTGAGGGGAACGGGCACATGCAGCCGCACCAGCGGTGGTTTACGGGGCTGCTGATTGACAACTGCGAAGTACCGGGCGGTGGCATCGACCTGATGAATCGCGGGGAGATGGGCTCTGGGCACGGGTGGCCGATTGGGTGGTCGGTGGTATGGAACTCGACGGCACAATCGTTTGCGATGAATACGCCGCCGGGGTCGATGATCTGGTCAATCGGGAATCGGGGTGAGGAGGTAAATCCGGTGTTTCCGGTGTTCGATGGCGGACCGCCGCGCGCGGTGCTTGAGCCGGCGACGATTGAGTCAGCGGGCAAACCGGTTGCGCCCGAGAGCCTGTACCTAGAGCAACTGAAGGAGCGGCTGGGGCCGAAGGCGGTGAAGAATATCGGGTATTAGGGCTGGGAATGGATTGTTCTTGCAATTCCCTGCGGAGTCTAGAAGAATCCGAAGTATTCAACGCCGGGCTAGAAATACCCGGCGCGAAGGATTCCCCAACAATTTAGACAACGAACGCGTTTGGTTTTGCGGCCCGCTGAGTGAACATTTAGGCTGCCTGGCCTCGCGAGGGAGTTTGTGATGGCGACGTTTTCGTTTCAGACCTGGAATAGCATCCCCTTCAAAATTGAACGGAAGCCGGGCAAAACGCCGGGCACAGTGATTCTGCGTTTTTGCGGACCGTTTACAACGCGGGACGCGTACAGCGTTATGCCTCCGCTGGCGCTGAAGAAGATGCTGGAACTGGAACCGGAGCCGGGCGAGGAGCCGCTGACCAGGAACATAGTGGATCTGACCCAGTGTCCGTATATGGATTCTTCGGGCGTGGGCATGATCGTGTCGCACTTTGTCCACTGCCAGAAGAAGGGTGTGAAGATGATTGCCGCGGGATTGAGCGCGAAGGTGAAAGACGTCTTCAGGATCACGAAGGTGGACAGCGTGATTCCTCTAGCCGCAACGGTTGAGGAAGCGGACATCGGCTGAGGGCCGCAAGCGAGCCGAACCAAGAATTCATGGAAATGAAATTTTTTCAGGATGCTGTGAGACTTGGCGGCAGGGCTGCGCTATTTTTGCAGAAGCGGCTCGAGCTGGTGCAGTGCTGCGGTCATGCCCGCGCCGTCGCCGTTCTGGACTGCGGTGAAGAGGGCGACCCAGGAGGGGCGGCCGGTAGCGAAGGCGGGAGCGCTCGAAACGAAGTGAATGATACCGGTGTAGTCGAGCGGGTCTGCGGTAACATTGGAGGCCTTCGCGAGGAGAGCCTGCATAGCACCCAACGCCTCGGCGCGTTGTCCGGTTTTGGTGGCGCACGTAAGGCGCATCACGTCGCGATAGTAGGCTAAAGATGGCCACAGCAGCACATCGTCGGTAAGGGTCTGTGCCTGATTGAAGCAATCAGCGAAATGGGATGACACAAAATTGGCTTCAACAAGACCCGCTTCAGCTGCCACCCATTCGTGAGGCAGATCGGCTTTCGTGAGCAATTCGAGCGCATTCTGTAAGGCCTGCACCGCTTGATCCAAGAACGCGGCGGCCACGTCTCCACTCGAACGTTCTCCGCTGGTCAGGAGCGTAAGTCCGAGGTTCGTTTCAGCCAAAGCCCAGTCCTGCGGCAATTCAGTCTTAGTGACCACATCGAGTGCGCTCCGGTAGGCCTGCTCACCCTGATTGAACAGCGCCATCGCTTTGTCGCCGCTGCTGCGCGCGCCCTCGTCAACCAGCGCATTCCCAAGATAGATTTGCGTCCGAGCCCAATCCTGGGGCAGATCGACCTTGTTGCGCACCTCGAGCGCACTGCGGTAGGCCAGCACCGCTTGATCGAACAATGCGACTGCGTGATCTCCCTTAGCGCGGTTGCCTTCCTCATCCAAGGCGATACCGAGATCATTCTCTGTCCAGGCCCAATCCCGCGGCGTATCGGCCTTTGTTTCCACCTCGAGCGACTTCTGAAAGGCTTGTATCGCGCGATCAAACAGGGCCATCGCTTCGTCTCCAGTGGCACGATCTCCCTCTTCCATGAGAGTGAGCCCGAAGTTAAATTGACTTTTTGCCCAGTTTTGAGGCGAATCGGCTTTGGTGTATATCTCGAGCGCATTCTCGTAGGCTTCGGCCGCCTTTGTGAGCAATGGACCTGCTTTGTCTGAACTGGCACGTTCGCCTTCGTCTAAGAGCGCGCCCGCAAGCGCGACCTGCGTCTGTGCCCAGTCTTGGGGCCGGTCGGTTTTGGTTTCAGCATCAAGAGCCTTCTGGCATGCCTCCGCCGCTTGATTCAACAGAATTCGTGCCTTGTCACCAGTTGTGCGCTCTGCTTCGTCTGTCAACACAACCGCGAGGGCGGATTGCGCCGCTGCTGCCGCCTGCCGATCTCCCAACGCAGCATCGTCGGTCGCGAGCGACCCAAAATCGTCTGCGGATTGCGCCAGCAAAGCATGGCTCTGGCTCGCTGGAGCCGTTGTACCTTCGTTCCAACGGGCGCCGGCTTCGCCCGATCGAGCCTGCAGCCAGAGTTCGTGAAGGCCATTGTCGTCGGGATGCTTCTTGTATTCCGCGGCGGCGGTGGCTTCGACACTCTCCATGGAAACGGTGGCCTGGTGATATTGCAGGTTGAGCTGCGAAGCGCTGGCACTTTGCTGGCTGTTGGAGATCATTTGGCGAAGCTGGCCGCGGACTTTGTCCAGGAGGGCCTTTTCGAGAGAAGCTTCTTCGGCTTCGGCGGCGTCGATGGAGTCGTGATTGCTGTCGGCGGCTTGATTAAAGAGCTGGGCAGCGCTGGCGTAGTGTTTCAGAGCCACTTCGGCCAGAGCCTTTTGCTGAAGAGTCGCCTGGGCGGAGTCACGCTGGATCTGCTGGGCCCACTGCTGCACCTGGCTGTCGACTTGCGAGGAAGGAAAGCCCATTGCCTGTGCCCACTCCGCAAGCGCCGGGCCGAGGTCAGCTTTCTGGTCCTGCGCCTGCATGAGTCCGCTGACCCTTTTTTGAAGGCTGTCGACCTCGAGGAGGGAACGATGCAGCATAGCCTCAATTTGCGCGGGGCCGAGGAGCGCGGGAGAGCCTTTGGGCAGCAAGTTCACGTTGACTGTTGCGGGAAGCGCGTGCAGTTGGCCATCAGCGGGCTGATAGATGACCAAGCCGGTTGCCCCGGTGACCTGGACACGCAAATCTCCGCGCTGGGAGACTCCGGGAGAAACCATGAGCAGGGCCTGACCCTGGGTGTTTGTGACCTCCTGCGCGTCAGTGATCGAAACTGAGTTGTCGAGATAACTGAGGGAGACGCGCACAGCTTTGACCGGTTGCGGTGGTTGGGGAAGGACATTGAGAACGACGACATTTACATTCTGCTGGGCGGGAGACTGAGCGGCCGCGGGAATTCCGCAGCAGCCGATGCCAAGCAGAAGGAAAGCCGCGATTCGGGCCCATCGCCTCATCGCAATACCTCCGGGAAAGATCGGGGGAGGGCTCTTTGGCTCGCGGCCAGTTTAGCGCATCGGCTTGGGTTCTTAAACGGAAAGCTTTTGCCGGGCGGGCGACGCCCGACGCGGCCTGCTGAACTGCACAGGGATGAGCTTGAAACAACGCGGTCTAATTCCTTGCTGACCGAATCAAATGCGATCGATGACAGCGGGCTGTTCAGGAAGAGGGCCGTGAATGTCGATTTGGTATTTCGCGGCGAGCTCCATCAGCTTTTGCATGTCAGGAGGCGCGGGGGGCGCGGCGAGGTCGACGGCCTGTTCAAGAACGAATTGCTCGAAGCCTGCGGGAGCGCAAAGAATGAGCATCTTTGCGGGGCTGGAGCCCGCGATCCTGAAGCCGTGAGGAATGAGACGCGGCGAAAAGACGTATTTACCTGGACCAGCGAGAATCCACTTGCCGTCAGAGATGAAGGCCACTTCGCCTTCAAGGATGTAGAAGGCTTCGTCTTCGCGATGATGCGTGTGGTAGGGCGATGCCCAGCCGGGCGGCATATCGGAGTGCTCGATGAGGCCGAAGGCACCACCGGTGGTATCGCCGGCGGAGAGCAGGAGTGTGGGCAGACCAAGGAAGCGAAATGGCGCGGTCATTCGGTGATCTCCAGTTGTGACTTTGTGGGATGGGTTTGGGTGGCCCAAGGGGAGTGTAGCAAGAGGGCGCGGGCGTTCACAGAAGATTGAAGAAACAACTGTAGCCAACTATGGATGGTGCGCTGTTAGACTCGGTTGCCTGGGCCCCCACTTTCCCCAAAAAACAAAATCCAGACCGAATCCATACAAGGAGAGAGACGATGAAGTTCATTGTGAAGTGGCATATTCCAAAGGGCACGGTTGCGAGCGCCGAGGCGCGGTTCATGCAGACCGGCGCCCCGCCGCCGGCCGGGGTAAAGATGATTGGGCGTTGGCACGGCATGATTGGCGGCGGCGTGCTGATTGCGGAAACCGATAACGCGAAGGCGCTGTACAGCTGGATCGCGTTCTGGAGCGATCTGCTGGAGTTTGAGACAACGCCGTGTGTGGAAGATGCCGAGGCGGGCGAGGTACTGGCGAGCCTGAAGAGATAGGGGCTGGGGTTAGAAGACCAACGAAATAGGGCGGGGGCTGGATCTCAAAGGAGGTCGAGCCCCGCGCTGGTTTAGAGATGCCCGCAGCTAAAGCCGTATCCGCTACGCGGCCTGATTCAGGGGCCTAAAGGCTCCTGCTGCCTCCGCGCGTCAGCCGACTCATCATTGAGCGAAGAAGGCTTGAACATCGGTGATGGATTGTGTGATGCGGTAGGGCGGGAGACTCTGCAGAAACGTTTGGCCGTAGCGTTGGCGGGTGATGCGGGGATCGAGGAGGACGAGGACGCCGCGGTCATGGAGGGAGCGGATGAGTCGGCCGAAGCCCTGCTTGAGGGTGAGGACGGCTTCGGGGACCTGGTAGTCGAAGAACGGGCGGCCGCCGGCTTCTTCGATGGCTTTCATGCGGGCCTGGACGATGGGGTCAGAGGGAACGGCGAAGGGCAGGCGGTCGATGATGACGCAACTGAGCGCTTCGCCCTGAACGTCAACACCCTGCCAGAAGCTGGCGGTACCGAAGAGGACGGCGTTGGGCGTGGAACGGAATTCCTCAAGCAGAGCTTTGCGCGGGGCTGTGCCGTGGAGAAGGATGGGGAAATCGAGGGCTGGGAGCAGGCGGTCGTAAAGTATGCGCATCTGGCTGTAGCTGGTGAAGAGGCAGAAGGCGCGGCCGCGCGTGATTTCGAGGACGCGCTGAATGCACCGCGCAGCGGCCTCGACAAATTCAGGATCGCGGGGGTCGGGCATTTGCGGCGGCAGATAGAGGAGGGCTTGCTCGCCATAGCGAAAGTGGGAGGGGACCACGAGCTCGCGCGCTTCGGTGAGTCCGAGACGGCGGCGCAAGTGTTCGAATCCGCCTTGTACGGTGAGCGTAGCGGAGGTGAGGACGACAGTGGGAATCTGTTCGAAGACAAGCTCGTGAAGAAGCTCGGAGACGTCGATGGGAGTGGCCTGAAGAAAAGTGCTGGCGACGCGGCGTCCGGCAGGGGCTAAAGCCCCGC
>CAZKJB010000086.1:0-13092 GCA_964552975.1 uncultured Occallatibacter sp.
CAATATAGTTAACTTTGGTTAACAATGCAACAATGAGGAAAATGTAGCGCCCCGCCGTCTTGTATCAGGAATCGCTTCGCACCAACAAACAAGCTGTCATCTTGAGCGAGCGCCAGCGAGTCGAAAGTCTGCCCTGAGCGAAGATCGCGTAGCGATCGGAGTCGAATGGCGATCTGCTGCTGCTCTT
Source organism: uncultured Occallatibacter sp. (assembly GCA_964552975.1). Classification (GTDB taxonomy): domain Bacteria; phylum Acidobacteriota; class Terriglobia; order Terriglobales; family Acidobacteriaceae; genus Telmatobacter. The sequence continues at coordinate 188 of CAZKJB010000086.1, forward strand.
CGTCCTGTATCAAGGCTCGAATTTAGTCGAGCTGCAACCCATCCCCACTTTTCTCGAAACAATCCACGCTCAAATCCAGCGCTGTCATCCTGAGCGACCGAACGCCGGCCTCAACGAAAGAGTAGAATTCTGGGCCAGAACCAACTTAAGATTTAGGCCGACCTGAAATGGCGATACCCGACTTCCAAACCCTGATGCTGCCGCTGCTCAAACTTGCCGCAGACAAAGAGTCAAGCGTCTCGGACTCGGTCGAGCGGCTGGCGAACGAGTTCAACCTCTCTCAGGAGGAGCGAGCAACCCTTCTTCCCTCGGGACGCCAAACAACATTCTCAAACAGAGTTGCGTGGGCAAAATCGTACCTCGTCCAGGCCGGTCTCATCGCGCCAACAACCAAGAGAGCTCACTTCTGCATCACTGAACGGGGAAAGAGCGTCCTTTCAAGTCCGCCAGACCGAATCACAATCAAATACCTAAGTCAATTCCCAGAGTTTAGAAAATTCCGAAAACTCGGCGAATTCGAAACCAACGGTGATAATCCGCAATCTCCGGAAGTGGCGCAGGACTCCGCCCTCACTCCCGACGAAATCATCCGAAGCGCGCATGCACAACTTGAACAGGAACTCGCCGACGAACTGCTCGTCAAAATTCGCGCCGGCACACCGGCGTTTTTCGAAAATCTGGTTGTTCGTCTCCTATTCGCGATGGGATACGGCGGGTCAGTGACGGAAATCAGCAAGGCATTGGTCGGCGGAGCAGGCGATGGCGGCGTTGACGGTGTGATCGACCAAGACATTTTGGGCTTGGATAGAATTTACGTTCAAGCAAAGAGATACGCGGACGGCAACACAGTTGGACCGGGAGCGATCAGAGATTTCTTTGGAAGCCTCGATCGCTTTAAAGCGACAAAGGGCCTATTCGTTACGGCCTCGACGTATACGGCTTCGGCCCGTGAAACAGCCACAATGCTAAGCAAGAGAATCGTGCTGATCGACGGCAATCAACTGACGCGTCTCATGATCCAGCGCAATGTCGGCTGTAGGGTCGAAGAGACGATTGAGATCAAGACCATCGACGAAGAATTCTTCGAGTAAATCTTGCGTCCGCCAAAGCACAACTCCTCGGACATGATCAAGAACCAGAGATATTACTTGCACACACACTGATAGGGCCAGAAACTAAGCGTATGCGACCACCAATAAGATGGGCCGGAAGCAAGCTGAAATCTCTTTCGCTGCTCCGGTCCATTTATAGAGCGGCCCCGGGCCGCTACGTCGAAGCATTTGCGGGTTCTGCGTGCCTGTTCTTCGATGTCTCCCCCCCAGCGCGATCATAAACCACCTCAACCCAGACCTGATTCGCGCCTACAGATGCCTCAGAGATGATTGCGATCGGCTTCTGCGCGAGCTGAAGTCAGTACCGAGGAGAAATCTCTGGAATGGTGCGATACCGAGATTCGACCCGACAAGCGCCGAGACTTGGAAATGCGCACACGGTACGAACACGCAGCCGACGTACTCAGGGACGTGATTGATAGCACGCGAAATTTTCGATACTAGCCTGGCAAATCTCGGTTCCTGCATCGATCCCCGCCCAGCCCACCCAAAAGTTTCCCGATTGCCCGTCAACCTCCTCCGCCCCTAACTCCCCGCCCGTCAACCCTTTCCGTTTGCACAGAATTTCCCCCTCCCGCCGCACAATAGATGCAATCACCAAAATCCTGGCAGCCATCCGGAACGGCGCACTCCGCCGCTAACCGGCCACTCTGCCATCACGGGAGAAACCTACATGGTAAAAGACGGTTACGCGACCACCGCCACCCTCGATGCGCTCGATAAATCCAACCCCGCCCTTTCGAACCCCGCCGTCGCGCGTTGCTGCAAAGCCTGGAAAAAGGCCTATCGCGCCGAGTTGGCGGAGAAAGATTTCGAATGGAGTGCCGCGGACAAGGCCGCCGAAGCCTTTCGCGGATCCATGCCCCCGCTTACCAGCCGCGAAGATTGTCGCGACTTCATCGCCTGCGTCGCGCAGGGCATGCTTGTCGGCGCCATCACAGAGAAAAACGGAGGCAAGCTCCTCTACGCCGCTCAGATCGCCCTTTCGTCTGTCCCGAGCGAAGAAACACCCCGCAAAACATCTCGCAGGCCAAGAAAAACCCCGGAATCACAGCTCGGGTCGGAACCGGATTGGACCGAAAATCCATGAAAAACATCACTGTTTCCGTGTCCGATGAGGGCTACCGCCAGGCCCGCGTCTGGGCAGCCGAGCGCAACGTCTCCCTCTCCCGAATCGTCGCCTATCTCCTTGAAACCTTGCCCAGTCAACCTCGCTCCGCGCGCCGCTTCCCCCGCCCCGCGCCATCCCCAGCACCCCCGCAGCCTCCTGCCCCTCGCCCCTCGTAACCTCGTCACCTTGTAACCTGCTCTTCCCCCCGGCCGTCCCCGGCGACTTCGTCGCTGGGATGGCACCCCCTCCCCCCTTGCCTCGAAAAATCGAACTGTGAAACTGTGAAACTGTGGATGACTCGAACTCTTCCTGAATCAGGCAGATACAGCCATCCTCGCCAAAGTCCACAGAAACACAGAAACTGTGGAGCTCTCGCTCTGGCTCTAACCCCATTCGAATCAGACCCATCCGAAACCGGCCAAAATCATTTTCTTGGTCCCAAATGCATTTTTTTGATCATTGATAGGGACTTCCGTAGAATCGAATCCCCGAGAGTCGCAAGCTAAAAGCGGCCACGGAAGAAGAGGTCGGAAATGAGAAATCTGGCATTGCCAGTGCTCGCACTGGCATTCTGCAGCGCCGCTGCTTCCCCGCAGTCGGCCGATTCAAATCCATTAGCCGCTGCGCGAGTCTTCGCTTTCGACCAGATGACTGCGAAAACCGCGCCGAGCGGCTCTGTCGGCCGGAACGTCTTCAACGGCACGCTCGCTACGGGCGAGTCTGTAGCCGCGCACGAATCCATGCAGCCCGCGGGAATGGCTCCAAACCCCGCGCACCGCATCCAGCACTCAGAGATCATCGTGGTGCAGGAAGGAACGCTTGAATTCGATCACGATGGCAAAACTGAGCGCGCCGATGCCGGCAGCATCATCTATGTGGCTCTCGGCACACTGCACGCCGTCAAGAATATCGGGGATGGTCCAGTGAAATATGTCGTGATCCAGATCGGCGGCGACACAAAGAAGTAGCTGCGCCCGCAACCGCTCGCTTCGAGCCCGCAGCAACTCACCTCAATACCACTCACCCCAATTTCGGAGCCGCTCGCCTCAATGAAGACGCAACCGCTTGTCCTGGTGGTCTCGAATTCGCAAGACCCTGATCGCGATCCGCAACTCAGGATGCTTGCTGGCATTCCGCACGTCCATGTCAATTCTTCGTCCGCTCTGGATGCGGCGCCAAAGACCGCTGAGGTCATCCTGCACTGGGGCGGTCCGCGCGATCTGCTCCGCTCCACGTTTCTGGCCAGCCCCGAAGTGCGCTGGGTTCATTCGCGTGCAGCCGGCCTAGACAACGTGTTGTTTCCTGAGCTTGTCGAAAGTCCGTCCGCTCTCACCAACGGACGCGGAGTCTTCTCGCAATCGCTTGGCGAGTTTGCTCTCGCCGCCATTCTCTACTTCGCCAAAGATTTCCGCCGCATGATCCGCAATCAGATGGCGGGCCGCTGGGAGCCGTTCGACGTTGAAGAAATTGCCGGCCAGACTGTCGGAATTGTCGGCTACGGCGACATCGGACGCGCCGTAGCCAGCCGCGTTCATGCCATGGGAATGCATGTACTGGCGCTCAAACGGCATGTTCCCGCTTCCGGTGATCAACTTATTGAAAGGTTCTACGCGCCGAACCAGCTCATGGACCTTCTGGCTCAATGCGACTATGTCGTGGTCGCCGCGCCGCTTACCCCTGAAACCCGCCACATGATCTCCGATGCCGCATTCGCGGCGATGAAGCCGAGCGCGGTCATCATCAACATTGGCCGCGGCCCCGTCATCGATCAGCAAGCCATGGTGCGTGCGCTTGAGAGCCGCCAAATCAGGGGTGCCGGCCTCGATGTCTTCGAGCAGGAGCCCATTCCCCCCGCCCACCCCCTCTATCAACTCGAAAATGTTCTCCTCTCACCCCACTGCGCCGACCACACGAAGGATTGGCTCAACCGGGCGATGAGTTTTTTCCTCGAGGAGTACGAGCGCTTTTCGAACGGGCAACCACTCAAGAATATGGTCGAAAAGCGTCTTGGGTATTGAACGCAGAAAACCATTTCTGAGATTGAAAAATATCTTCAAGAAGCGTTTTGGGTTTTGAATGTAGAAGACCACCCCCTAGAGGCGATCTAAGATCCTCGTACCTGACCCCGTCCCTCGCTTTTCACTTTGTACATGCGTGCGTCGGCACTGCCGATAATTTCATGCATGGCCGAACCGTCGGCGGGGGCCGAGGCCAAGCCCACGCTGGCGCTAACTTTCAGTTTCAGTCCGGTTTTCATTCGGAACTCCGTTTCCATCAGCGCACGAAGCATTTCCTTTGCCAAGTTCATTGCCTCCTTTCCGTCAGTCTCGGCCATGAAGATCACGAACTCATCGCCGCCATAGCGGAAGCACAGATCTTGCTTGCGGCTCAATTCCTGGAGCCGACGCCCGATGTGAGCCAGCAACTCGCTGCCAATCATATGCCCGTGCGCGTCGTTGACGAGCTTGAACCGATCCAGGTCGAGGAAAGCCAGGCTCAGGGGGATTTTCGACTTCTTGCATCGCTTCAGTTCGCGGCCCAGGACGTCGTATAAATGGCGGACGTTGTAGAGTCCAGTCGCGTCGTCGGTAAGAGTTAGTTGCTGGATGCGGGAGACGTCACGCGCGTTTTCGATAGCAATCGCTGCATGGTCGGCCAAAATGTGGAGGAAAGCGATTGAGTAGTCTGACATTTCTGCGCGTGGGTTGAAGATCTCGATAACACCCTGTGTGCCGGTGCGCCCCCGCAATGGCAAGGCAATCACCGAACGCACAGGTCGCAAGCCTGCCGTCTCGGACTGAGTCACGCGCGCATCGTCAACCGCTTCTGGAACGATGAGCGTCTCGCCATGTTCCACCACCCAGCCAGCCACACCCTCGCCTACCTTTACGCGCAGGCCTTGAAAGGCATCTCGCTCCTGCCCTGCGGCGATTGCGTAGTACAGATCGTGGCTGGTCTCGTCCAGCATCAACAAGGCCCACAACTCCGCTTCGACAATCCGCTCCATGTGTTCAAGGATCGTGCGCAGAATGGTGTCCAGGTCAAAGCTCGAAGTAAGCGAGCGCGCCAGTCGGTGGAAGACGAGAAGATCGGCGAGGGGGATGCGCCCTTCCGTTTCGTTCGGCATGTTCGGGCCCTAGGGGAGAACCTCTCCATCATACTTTCATACCGGGCAACATTAGCGTGCCGCGCGCACAAGCGTCCGCCCCAAAGAAGCGATAGCATTGAAGAGCGAGTCTGCTGCGAGCTTCGCTCCCGGCTTGCCGACTACCAAGAAGGAACTGTGGCATGCCAGCAACAGGAGCCAGACCGGCAGGCGCAACCGACGAAGCAGGCGCGGCACAGGCCGTGCGGCTGATGTTCGACTCGATAGCACCTCGCTATGATCTGCTGAACCATCTGCTTTCAGCCAACGTCGATCGCCTATGGTGGCGGCGGACTGCACGAAGATTCGGTCCGATTCTGTCTCGGCCTGATTCATCGATTCTCGACATTTGCTGCGGAACGGGCGATCTGACCTTGGAGCTTCTGAAGCTGCGGCCAAAGGGCGCTCGCCCGGTTCTGGCGGGTGACTTCGCGCGCGGCATGCTGCGCCGGGGAGCGGAGAAGTTTCGCATTCCGGAACCCGGCAATTCGACTGCTGCCGACGGTAGTCCAGCTGAGCCTTACGCGGTAGCGATCGAGGCCGACGCCATGCACCTGCCGCTCCCTACCGGCTCAGTCGATCTGATCGTCACAGCTTTCGGGTTCCGGAACCTCGTCAACTATGAGGCCGGACTCAGGGAGTTTGCCCGCACGTTGAGGCCAGGGGGGCAGCTAGGAATTCTCGAATTCAGTGAACCTGAAGGCCTTTTCGGCCGGGCCTATGCGCTGTACTTTCGGCGCATGCTTCCGCGTATCGGGAGGCTGATTTGCGGCAAGGACGGCCCCTACAATTACCTGCCAACTTCGGTCGGAAGTTTCCCATCTCCGAGCGAATTGCTGCAGATGATTCGCTCGGCTGGCTATCAGGAATGTGCGTGGCAGCCATACACATTTGGGATCGCCGGGTTGTATACGGCCGTACGCCCCTTTTAGTCTAGAAAGGCCATGACTTCCGCCGTGTCCAGTCCGCGAGAGATCGAAACCCTAGCGCCGGGCGTTTCCGCGATTTCGCTGGAAAAGCGGCGTGTGGCTTGGCGCTCAATGGCGGCCGCCGCGGTAATGACGTTACTTAAACTCGGTGCCGGTCTGCTTTCGGGGTCGCTCGGAGTCTTGTCAGACGCGGCACACTCGGGATTGGACCTGGCCGGTTCGGCGCTGACATTTTTCTCCGTCAACGTGAGCGACAAGCCGGCGGACGAAGACCACACTTATGGGCACGGGAAAATCGAAAATCTATCGGCGTTCGCCGAGGCGTGTCTCATGGCGGTCTCCTGCGCCTGGATCATTTGGGAAGCAGTCGAGCGGATCTTCTACCACGCGGTGAATCTGCAGCACGCGATCTGGCCCGCTATGGTCCTCGTAATCTCGGTCGGTGTGGATTATTGGCGGTCCCGGAAGCTGAGCGCGGTGGCCAAACGCACCGGATCACCTGCGTTGGCAACCGATGCTTTTCATTTCGCCTCGGATATCTGGTCGACACTTGCCGTGTTGGCCGGGTTGGTCGTCACCTGGCTCGGGACGCGATTCGGAATTGGCGTTCTGCACTATGCTGACCCATGTGCGGCGGTCATCGTTTCGCTCATGATCCTGGGCATGTCGATTCGCCTGGGTCATGAGGCGATGGGAGCACTGATTGATGAGGTTCCCGCTGAAACCCGGCGTCGGCTCGTACATGAGGTCGAGAGGGTGCCGGGAGTGATGGCCATAGAGCGGGCACGGGTGCGCCGGGCGGGGGCTGGCTACTTTGTCGACCTCACTCTGGCCCTGCCACGACGGTTTACCTTTGAGCACACAGGAGAGTTGGTGCAGGCAGCAACGGCTGCGGTGCATCGCGCTCTGCCCACTGCCGACGTTGTCGTCCACACCGTTCCGCGCGAAACCAGGGCCGAGAGCATCTTCGACCGCGTCCGTGCAGTGGCAGCGCGCAACAATGTGTCGGTTCACGAACTCAGCATCCAGACGCATCATGGACGCTTGCAGGTCGAGTTGCATGTCGAGATCGAAGAAAACCGCTCTCTCAGCGAAGCGCACGGCTTCGTCACCAATCTTGAAGCGGAGATCTTGCGCGACGTTCCGGAGATCGATTCCGTGCTTACGCACATTGAAAGCGAGCCGGCCACCATTGAACAGCCGGAGGAAGACGTGGTGGAGGTCAGGCGAATTGAGCAGGCACTCCGCAAAGCAGCAGCCGAATTCCCCGAGATCGCAGATGTGCACGCGATCTCAGTCGGCCATGTCGCGGAACATGTCTACCTCACGTGCCATTGCACCCTACCGGATGAATTGCCAATGCGGCGAGTACACGAGTTGATCACCGCGCTCGAAGACCACTTCAAACTGGAGTGTCCAGAAGTGTATCGAGTTACGATTCACCCAGAGCCGATGACAGATAATACGCGTTAGCGAACGAAGTAATGTTTTGTTGAGAGTGAGTCCGAAACATGAATACAGGCGCGATCGCCGGATTCTTTCGCGTGGCCCTACTGCTGATGCTGTTGGTGGCTGTCGCGCTACTGGCCGCAATCACCACCATGCAATTCGCCATTCATGGTGCTGAAGTGCAGGTGCCGGAGCTGAAGGGCATGACGGTCGCCGATGCGCGCAGCGAGACTGCAGGCCTGGGATTGAATCTGAATGTTGATAATCGCTATTACTCTGGGGATGTAGCCGCGGGACATATCTTGTCTCAATCACCCGTCCCGGGTGCAGTCGTGCGCCGGGAGTGGAGTGTGCGCGTCGCCGAAAGCCTTGGTCCGCAAAGTGTGGATGTGCCCGATACGGTCGGCGCCACTGAACGCGTGGCTTCGCTGGAGCTTCGGCGCGCGGGCCTTGAAACTGGCGAGGTTGCACATTTGCCCTATGCCGCCGCAGAGGCGACGGTGATTGCTCAGGATCCCCCTGCGCACGCGAAGGGCATTGAACAGCCTACCGTGAATCTGCTTGTGGCAGCGCCCGACGACGTAATACCGGACGGCTACGTGATGCCCGACTTGACGGGGTTACCGTTAGCCAGCGCGCGAGCAGAGTTAGCCAAAGTGGGTATAAAGACTGCGCCGCCCGCTTTTGTCGATATGGCCGTGGCGCCGATGGGCAGCGGGAACGCACCGCCCAAGCCTCCCATAAAGCCGGGCGTAGTCCTTACACAATCTCCACCTGCGGGTTTACGAGTGGATCAGGATACGATGGTGAAGCTGACCGTGGCTAGATGAGCGATTTCGGAGATAAAGATGTATGGGACTAAACGAGGATTTAGAAAAGATCGCGACGCAAGAGCAGGAACTGCGAATGCCTCGCCTCGATGAGCAGGTGGCGTGGGAATTGGGTTCGTGGATACGAACGACGGCTCTGGAGCGCGGCCTTTCTCTGGTGATCGACGTGCGGCGCTTCGGGCAACCGCTGTTCTATGCCGCGCTCGAGGGCACGACGCCGGACAATGTCGAGTGGGTGCGCCGCAAGAGCAATGTCGTGGCGCGCTTCCATCGCAGCTCATATGCCTTCGGGATGACACTGAAAGTGAAGGCAACCACTCTGCTTGACCGTTATGGACTGCCAGTCGCGGATTATGCGGCAGATGGCGGCTCTTTCCCGCTGCACGTGGAGGGCACTGGAATCGTGGGGAGTGTAACCGTCTCGGGGCTGCCGCAGCGCGATGATCATGAGTTGGTAGTCGAAGCTCTATGCAGAATGCTGGGGCGCGATTTCACGGCGTTGCGGCTGGGCCCAGAGGCGCTTTAAGATTGCGGTGGCCGGCCGGCCTCTTCCACAGCGTGAATCTTACAAATTCTTCTCGATCAGCGCCACAAAGAACCCGTCGGTAGGTACAGAACCGGGCAGAAGGCGCAGTGCGCCTTGGGGCGTGAGGCACTTGAGCAGCCGATCCGCGCCTCCCGAGTTCAATATGCCTTTGCGCAGTAGGGAATTGATGTGTGGCTCGAATGAAAGCTGACGGGAATTCTGATTTTCCGAAATCACTTTCGCAACCACGTGCTCATTTTCTTCAGGTTCCAGCGAACAGGTTGAGTACACGACGCAGCCGCCGCGGCGAACAGCTTGCACGGCGCCACGCAGGATTTCGCACTGCCGCTCGGCTTGACGGTTAAGGTCGTCAGGCCGAAGCCGATGTCGAATCTCCGGGTTGCGGCCCAGCGTGCCGGTGCCGCTGCATGGCACATCGGCCATTACAAGGTCGAACATGGATTCTTCGCTGAGGGTGGTTGCGTCGGCGAAGCGGCACTCGACCTGGCCCGCGAACGCAGCCAGGCGCTTGCTGAGTTGCGCAAACCGCCGTAGGTTGGATTCGCATGCCACGATGCGGGCCTGCGGATTGCGCTCAGCAAGGATGAGCGTCTTGCCGCCGGGCGCAGAGCAGGTGTCGAGGATCCTGGTTGCCTTCTCGCCGATAAACGCGGCCAACTCGCCGATTAGCTGTGAGCCTTCGTCCTGCGCGCGGACGCGGCCGGCACGAAAGGCCTCGGTAGCCGTCAGATCTCCGGAAGCGGCGGTCCGAGCTGCGTTGAGCAGGTCGCCCGGATTGAGTCGTACGCCCGCTTGAGCGAGCTCATCTTCGACCTGTGGGCTTTCCAAACGCACCGACAAAGCCGGCTGCATCTGGCCGCGGCTGCAGATCACTCGCGCCCTTTCGATTCCGTAGATACCAGCCCATCTCTCGACAATCCACGCCGGATGCGCCTGAGCCAGCGCCAGCGCATCGGGAGACTCCTCCGAAAAGTTAGAACGAACTGTACTGCCATTCAGCAATTTGCGCAGTACCGCGTTGACCATGGCGGAGGCGAAGCGATGACCCGACTGCTTCGTCAACTCCACACTCTCGTCAATGGCAGCGTGCGCGGGAATACGGTCGAGAAAGAGGATTTGGAAGGCGCCAAGGCGGAGTGCGATCAAAACCTCGGAATCAAGCTTGGCGTTGGGGCGGTTCAGCAAAGGGCGAATGTGGTAGTCCAGGCGAATCTGCCACCGGAGCACGCCGAGCGCCAAAGCCGTCGCAAGGTTGCGATCCGCGGGCGAGAGCACGCTCACCTCTTGGCCGCGAAGCAAATTGTCAGAGTGGTCCCGTCCGCGCTCAATGTCCATCAGAATTGCGAAGGCTGTTGTGCGTGCAGGTGAGATCGCAGGCACGGGGCTCAACCTAAACGCGCATGCGCTGGGAGCGGATTGCCGTGCAAGAACTCGGTCGCAGTAATGCGCTTCTTGCCTTCGAGCTGCACTTCGAGGAGCTCGAGCCACGTATTTCCGGCGCAAGCTGCAAGAATGCGCTGGCCTTCGACAACGATCCGGCCCGGCTCGGCGATCTCTAGTGTCACGTTAGCGGGTTCGCCGACTGCCATGCGATGCACGATGAGTTTCTTGCCGTTCAGGGTAGTAAATGCTCCGGGCCAGGGCTGAAATCCGCGCCAGCGGTTGTGGAGTTCTCTTGCCGTCCGCACGGCGAAGTTCATTCGACCGTCTTCACGGTCGAGCAAGGGCGCAAAGGTCGCACCCTCTTCGTTCTGCGGCTCGGGACCGATAGTTCCATTGGCGAGGCCAGCAAGGGTTTCAACGACTAAAGGAGCACCCGCGCTCGCCAGAACTGGAAAAAGGTCAGCTGCGGTTTGCCTGGGGTCGATTTCGATAGTTTGTTGCATAAGAATGGGACCGGTGTCGAGGCCTTCTTCAAGAAGCATGGTCGTGTTGCCGGTATACGCGTCGCCCATGGCCACCGCCCACTGGATCGGCGCAGCGCCGCGATATTTGGGTAGCAACGATCCGTGGAGATTGATGCATCCAAGCCTGGGCAGAGCAAGCATCCACGGCGGGATGATGCGACCGTAGGCAACGACCACGATAGCATCGGGCGCAATTGCCTCAAGTTGCGAACGGAGTTCGGCATTGCTGCGAATCTTTTCGGGCTGGGTGACCGTGAGTCCCGCGGCAAGTGCGGTTTGTTTTACGGGCGGAGCGGCAAGTTCATGATCGCGGCCGACTGGGCGGTCTGGCTGAGTTACTACGAGCGCGAGTCGATGGCCCGCCGCAATCAGAGCCTCTAGTGTGGGCACGGCAAACTGTGGCGTCCCGCAAAAGACGAGCTTGAGGCTTCCCACTGGATCAGTCATCACAGCCTTACCAGGCGCCTTCGCTTTGCAGCTTACGAATCTTACGAAGATTCAGGCTGCGCTTGAGAGGACTCATCCGAAAAATGAACAGAACGCCGTCGAGGTGGTCGATCTCGTGCTGGAAGCAGCGCGCAAGCAACTCCTCGCCGTCCATCTCAAACCACTTGCCGTGTTCGTCCTGGGCACGAATACGGACTTTGGCGGCGCGCACTACCTTTTCGCGGATGTCAGGAAAGCTCAAGCAGCCCTCCTCTTCGTACTGTTTGCCTTCACTGAGGATCACTTCAGGATTGATGAGCACGAGCTTCTGCGCAGAATCCTTACCCTGGCTTAGGTCGATAACCGTAATGCGCTTCGATACACTCACCTGCGGCGCGGCCAATCCGATGCCTTGTGATGCGTAGGTCGTCTCAAACATATCGGCCACCAGCTTGCGCAGTTCGGCGTCGAATTCGGTAACGGGTTCGCCGGGCTGCTCCAACACCGGCTCGGGGTATTTCACAATCTTCAAGATCATTGCAACTGTCAGTAGCTCCGTATCTGTTCGATGTATCCCTGGAAGTTCCGTTGCATTTCCACGAGCGAGTCGCCGCCAAATTTCTCGTGCGCAAGATTGGCGATCACCAGGGCAACCATTGCTTCAGCAGCCACTCCAGCGGCAGGCACCACACAAATGTCGCTCCGCTCGTAGCTTGCACTGGTGGGTTCGCGTGTATCGAAACGCACCGATTCAAGCGGTTGTCGCAATGTGGAAATGGGCTTGAGGTAGCCACGGACGACGATATCTTCGCCGTTAGATACTCCGCCCTCGACGCCCCCGGCGTTGTTGTGTGGGCGTGTGAAGCGCGTTGGCTTGCCTGGCATGGTGCCGGCGGCGTAGTGGATAGGATCGTGAACTCGCGAACCAAACGATGCGGCAGCGGCGACCCCGCGCCCAATCTCAACAGCCTTCACTGCCTGCAGGCTCATTACGGCCCAGGCCAGCAGGCCGTCAAGCCGCTCGTCCCAGTTTGCGTAGGCGCCAAGACCCGCGGGCACGCCATGGGCGATAACCTCAAAGACACCGTTCACGGTGTCGCCGGCACGTGTCGCCTCGTCCACTTCTTCTTTCATGCGGGCTTCGGCGGCGGGATCGACGCATGCGAGGACCACTTCTTCTTTTCCACCGAGTGCGGCAATCTCTTCCCAGGTTGCATCGCGATCAAGTTCGGTGCGGCCTACGCGAATAACGTGGCTGGCAATTTCAATGCCCAATGTACGGAGTAGCAGCTTAGCGAAGGCTCCGGCAGCGACTCTCGCAGCGGACTCGCGCGCCGAAGCGCGTTCCAGCACATAGCGTGCGTCGGGGAAGTTGTATTTGAGCGCGCCAGCCAGGTCGGCGTGGCCCGGCCGCGGTGAAGCGACCGCACGGTGCTTTCACGGATCGCC
>CAZKJB010000087.1:0-12994 GCA_964552975.1 uncultured Occallatibacter sp.
GGCGGCGCAGATTGCCGCGCACCAAACCCGTTCGCACAAGATGGATTTGTCGCCAGAGGAGGTACGGGAGCAGCATCTTGCGATGAGCCGGAAGCACGGTTCACCCGAGTTTGCCGTCGTGCGCCAGGCGCTGGCGCGGGGGCAGGGCATCGAGCAGCATCCGGACAGTCTGGGCAGGCCAGACAGGACAAGGGAGGCTATCGGTTACGCCATCGAGCGCGGCTCAGAACGCAGCGCGGTGCTCGACGAGCGGCAGGTCCTGCGAGATGCGCTCAACCACGCGCAGGGTCAGGTAAAGGTGGACGACCTCCGGGTGGAACTGGCGCGGCGTGTCGAGCAGGGCGAGGTCATCCGGCACGAGCGGCGCGCGCACAAAATCACAACCCGGGAAGCGCAGGAGCAGGAGCGCGGCATCCTGGCGAAGCTGGCGGAGAGCCAGGGCAGGGAACAGCCGCTTGTTTCCCAGGAGACTCAGCAGCAGGTAATCAGGAACCACGCTCACCTGAGCGAATCGCAGCGTCAGGCCGTCCAGCATATATTGAACAGTTGCAACCAGTTGCAGGGACTTGAGGGTGTAGCCGGAGCAGGCAAGACGACCTCCCTTGTCGCGATCCGCGAGGCGGCAGAGCGCGAAGGTTACAAGGTGCAGGGACTTGCGCCCACATCCAGAGCGGCGCAGAAGCTCGGCGAAGCAGGGATGGAGACGGAAACGCTGCAGAAGCATCTGGCCCGCGGCGAAAGCGCCCACGCGGGCGTGGCGAAGAGTCTCTACGTCATCGATGAAACCAGCCTTGCGTCCACGAAACAGGTCTATGAATTCGTGCACCGGCTCAGCCCGAACGAGCGCGTGTTGTTTGTCGGCGACACACGGCAGCATGAGGCGGTCGAGGCCGGACGGCCATTTGCTCAGCTCAAAGAAGCCGGGATGGAGATGGCGGCGCTCGATGAGATACGCCGGCAGAAAGACCCCGAACTCAAAGCCGCCGTTGAGCAACTGGCGCGGGGCGAGGTAAAGGAGGCAGTACAAAGTCTCGCCAACCAAAACCGCGTCGTGGAGATCAGGGACACGGGTGCGCGATTCGAGCGCATGGCGGCCGAGTACATCAAAGCGCCCGACAGCACGCTGATCATTTCACCGGACAACAGGAGCCGTGCCGAGATCAACGAACGGATCCATGCTCTGATGAAGGCGACCGGCGAGGTACGCGGCAAAGACAAGGAAGTGAAGACGCTTACGCCGCGTCAGGATCTGACCGGAGCCGACCGGAAATTTGCGCAGTACTACGAGCCGGGCGACGTTGTACGCTATGCGAAGAAAAGCACGACATTCCGGGCGGGAGAGTATGTTCGCGTGGTCAATAGGGACGCTGCGACCAACCAGCTTACCGTCGAGCGCGAAAACGGTAAGCGCGTCAGTTACGACCCGGCACGGAACTACGGTGTGCAGGTCTACCGCGAGGCAGCGCGGAAATTTGCAGAGGGCGAGCGTGTGCAGTTCACCGCTCCCAATAATGAGCAGAAAATTTCAAACCGCGAACTTGGCCACATTGGGCAGATCGGCCGGGACGGAACAATCACGGTCAGGCTCGATTCGGGTCGCGAGGTCAAAATCGACGAAAGGGAACAGCGCCACATCGATTACGGCTATGCGGTGACCAGTCACTCCAGCCAGGGCCAGACCGCCAGCCGGGTACTCATCAATGTGGACAGCGAAAATGCGCACAAGGATCTGCTCAACGAGCGCATGGCCTATGTATCGGTGAGTCGCGCGGCTGAGGACGCGAAGATCTTCACCGACAGTGCCGCGCGACTGGATGTTGTACTGAGCCGCGATGTATCGCATGAGCAGGCGCTGGAGCGCGGCATCAAGGCGCAGCCATTGCGCGAGGTTGTTGAAGAATTTAAAGCGGAGCTCATGCGCCAGAGCGAGGCCTTCAGTAAAGAGCTGCCTTCCGAAGCCAAATCGCCGCAGCTAGAAATCGAGACCCCGGAGCTTACGCAGGCTCAGCAGCCTGCGAAGGAAATCAAAGAGATCCAGAGAGAAATCGATCACGGCATGAGTTTAGGTTTTTAAAACTACCAGGAGACAGGCACCATGGGAATGGAAATTGAACGGATGAACACTCGCCCAGATGAGCGCAACACGAATTCACCGAATCCACCGCCGAATGCGCAGGACAGCAAAACACTTGCAGCCGTGATTACATACGCGCAGGGGTTGCTCACAACAGCCGAGAGCAATCAACAGGCAATCGAAAGTCTCCTGGACACCCTGAACAAGGCTATGCAACGCCAACAGGCTGCGGACAATGCGCTGTCGGCGAAATGGAAGACACAGCTTGAGGAGCAGAACAAAGCATTCGCTCGGCAAACTCAAACCATCACGGAGGCCGCGCAGTCCGTGTCAGCGTCTGCGGATGGAGGAGCCAGAAACGGCGTGAATCAGGCCATCGCTGCGGTCAAGCGGCAGGCTCTTGATGCCTTTGGTCAGGCCCTGAAACCGAATCTGTCCGAGTTGAAGAATGTGGTGGAGGATATTGAGGAAGCCAGGAAAGGTTTCAAAAATGCCGCCCAATACCTGACCTTGAAGACCGTTGGACTTTACGCGCTGGTTGCGATTCTACCCCTGTTGGCGTTGCTCGGATGGGACTGGCATCTGGTACAGAAGATCGAGGAAGAACGAACCACAGTTAACACACTCGATGCGAAGGGAGGCAAGATGAAATTAAGCACCTGCGGCGACGATCATCGCTTCTGCGTCCAGGTTGACCTCAAAAGTGGTCCTTTCGGCGGAAAGAATGATTACTGGATCATCAATGGATACTGAGGGGCGGCACATTCAATTCGGATTAGAGCACCGGCCTTCTAAGCCGGTGCTCTGTCCAGGACCAGCCGTCTTACGATGGACTCCCGTCGGAGCAAATGTCCTAAGTCTTTTCTCTATCACCGACGGTAAGGATTCGTGTTGGATTGTCGCACTCACTCAGGCCGCGGTAGCATTTTTTCGAATTGTGGTACTGGCGAGGAGCAGAAACTACGGCCGAGTGCGCTTCCAGATGCCCTGAAAGCGGGCGTTCAGGGCTCCGCAAAGTCCATTGTCGCTGGCGACGATATAGCGGCCCAGCAGCGTCATATCGATGATGCAGCTGTCGGGCCTACTCTCGGCAAAGTGCAGCCGGTTGCCGTCGGGCGTCGCCGTGCCTTTCATATCACCGAAATGCGCATTATCGCCGGCTCCGTTCCATTGAGCACTGCCCTCCAGACGCAACATGCCTGGCTTTTCCCCGGCGCGGATTGAAACCCGGTCCTCGCCACCGACCCAGACCCCCTCCCATACCTTTAAGGGCGGTTGCGGGTTATATGGAACAACGCGCAACTCGTCCGTGCGAATCCACGCCGGCCCGCCGTAGGTAGAGGTAGAGAAGTAGCCGCACGTCCAGTCTCCGCTCTCCCGATAGATCAGGATCGGCGTTCCCGGCGCGGCGGAAGCGGCAACGCAGCCTTTCTTGGATTCGCAAAACATCAGTCGCTTTGCGCGCTGGGCCACTTCCGCGATTAGCAGCTTCTGTTCTGGCGGTGTGACCCAGCCGTCGTATGGAACACGGCAGGATTCCGTGGGCTTGTTCTGTGCGCCACAGATCGGCACCCCGGCGAGAATCAGTACAAAAGACAGCGCAATGGGTTTCATTGGAAATTCCACCTTGCACGACAAAACACGATCATTACATCCTACTTCTTTGTTACAACTCAAAGTTGTTTAGCTTCACTCTTGGCTGATCGGCTATGAAGGGACTCCGATCTTGTCGGAGCCAGTGTGCCAGAAAGGGGTTGTTTGCGCATTCGCGAAAAACTCAATGATTTCGTGCAAGTGAGGGTCGCAAATCGTGTGCGCAAAAACGACCGTTTGTGGCACACCGTCCCGGCAGGAAAGCATCGACGTCCACCGGCTCTCGTTTCACAAGACGAGTGTGACAATCCAACACGAATCCTTACCGTAGGTGTCTATGGCCGCTTTTGGGTGATCACCAAGGCAAATCAGCCTCGTCTACGTGAATAACCTCGTGATTCAGCAGGTGCTGGAGGAAAAATATGGCGGGACTGGCGTACGGAAATCTACCTTCGCGCCTCTTCCCCGGAAGTAGCAGCCTTACCCTTGAGTTCGCTATGCGGCAGTCCCTCCCGTTCATGCAGTACTCCACTGACTAGGGGATACGTTGCCGCTTGTTCGGCCTTCGCTAGGTTAAGGCCAACTCATGAGGCGCGAGTTCACGAGCGACGATGGGCCGCAGAGAGGAGGACGGATAGATCGCTGTGTGAGCGTTGAGGAGCCGATCCCATGCGGCATTTACGCCTTGCCAGCCGGTGTTGGGAGATTCTTCTGCCTCCAACGCGTCGCCTAGGACGGCGGGGTGAGCGCCATCCAGCCGACGAGCAGAGGCGAAGTCGGCTGTGACGAAGAGCAACTGAAAAGATTGTGCACAGTAAAGTGCAAGCGCTAGGGCAAGTTCGCGGGCCTGCTCGGGTGTAGGGGAGTCCTGCCGGACAAAGAGGATCGAGCGGGACTGCAGATCTTGCAGCCATCGTTCGGTAAGGAAGGCGAACTTTTCACGTTGGGCCGCGTAGTCGTGCTCGAGGGAAGCGGGATCGATTAGTTTAGATCCGCGTTGCCAACGGAAGGCATGACGGTAGGAGACGCCGGTGAGCGAATCCATCACAGTGGTGCCCTCGCGGGCTAGGACGAGGTTCTCACGACGGAACAAACCTTTGAAGCGAAGCTGGAGAACGGTGAGCAGCGCGATGTGTGTTGTGCCCAACCAGTCAAAGTAAAAGGCGCGTTCAATGCCCGTGAAGCGCCGGACTTGATAAGTGCACTGACAGGAGGCGCCGAGGGCAATGAGCAGCGGTGAGCAGGCATGACCCGGTTCCGATGAAGCGACTTGATCTTGTGAGTTCTGGTTACCCACACGTCCTCCTTAGGTAAAACATCGGTACTAGATAGACAGCAAATGCTGCCGTGCAGGCTGCCTTCTAACTTCCAGAGATTTCTGTGGAATGGCTGTTCGTCTGCTGGTCTCGAGCAGAACGAATGAGTTGCTCCAACTCCCGCTCAGTGATGGTAACCTGCCAGACGGGATCAGGCAGGATGAGATGAAGATCCTTTTGACATTCAGCAGAGAGGACCAGGCGATCGATGGGCCGATCGTGAAAGAAAACCGGGGGGACAGATGGAGAGGCGCCGAGTAGTGCAAGCACCTCTTGCGGCCGATCAAGCAGAGCACGGCGAAAGTCAGGATCGAAGCGGGCTCTGGTGTATGCGGTGTTGAGAATGGAGGCGCGTTTGAACCAGCCACGGTTGCAGCTGACAGAGGAGCCTGACTGTTTCCTTTGCGCAAGAAGAAGCTTGTCGACGCGAACTGCGTTGCCCATAGTTGGATCAGTGGCCACGAGTTGCGAGAAGACGAGGTTTACCTGAGGGGTCTGCCGTTCTTCGTCGCTCATACCTTGAAGAAGATAGTCTGGAGCCGACGGATCAGAGGCGTAGGTGTGCTCGGCATCGGCAAGGATGAGCCAACCTCCGACACGAAGCAGGCGGATCGCAGTGAGAGCGGACAGACCAGCGTGTGACCAGGTCTGACGACCCGCAATGAAGCAGAGATCGAAAGGTTCCGTTTCGGCTTTTGACAGTAGTTTCATCAGTCTCCAATGAAGCGAGACAGAAGATAAATCAAAGGTGCAATGCTGCGAAAGGCCTACTTGCTGTATAACTTTTCTGACGCCATTTTCTCGGTCTGGTGTGCTGTCGTAATCAAGAACCAAATGATTGCCGTTACGGCGTATTCCATGTGCCGCAGCTGCGTAGGTGCAAGATGCCTTGTGGAGTGCGCCAACTTCCAGAGTTCGTTGGAGGTCATACATCTCGATGAGGTCGTAAACTAACTGGCCTGCTTTGTGGTCAGGCGCATGTATGAAGCGGAGCCGATCTTTGACAGCGGTGAGCACAAAACAGTTCTAGGCCCACATGCGACGTGTGTCAAGCAAAAGCCACTTTGTGCGAGTTGAATGGCGCAAGGGTGCTAGCACGAAGGCTACTTGCGATGGATGTAGACTTTAGGAAACGACGATGAGGAACAGCTGCGTTCTGATTGTGATGCAACCGGAGCCGGGCCATGTTCTACCTACGCTCTCGCTTGCATCCGCACTGCAAGCTTGGGGGTATCGCGTAGTGTACCTCACGAGTGGTTCACTTGGGCAACACCTACGCGAGCGAGGCTTTGAAGCGGAGAGTTTTGCTCGAGAGGATGTAACGGTGCAACCTGTCTTGAGTGGGTATTGCAACAGTCATTCTGGGCGGAGTTTTTGGCTGCAGTTCGGACATGGGGCACAGCGTGCAGCGTTCATTGCAGCGCGGGTGCGGACGATGGTTCAGGAGTATGAGCCGGCCATGCTTTTGGTTGACCATCTCTTCTTCCGGAACCACGGACTTTTTGCAGAGGCTGAGTTTTGCGGAGCACGCCTAGTGCACCTAGCTACATCGCTGCCACGTTGGGATGAGCCGAAAGATCACTCCTCCATACCGCGATGGGTGCTTTGTCCGGCGGCGTTAGAACTCGAGTGTTTTCTCCAGCGATATAACAATGTCGGCTTTGGTGAGCCTTGCGTGGATTGGCAGCGCAAGGAAGTGCCGGTTGACAGGTCGAGGCTGCGTCGTGGGGCCAAGTTAATCCTGTACTCGCCGGGTACCCAGGTAATGATGCATGTAAATGCAGACGGGCGTCTACGCGACGTCTTACGAGCTGCATGCTCCATGCCGGATTGTGACTTCATGATCGCGACTGGAACACCCCAGACAGCGAAGGAAGCGCAGGAGGAACTTCCGCTAAATGTCACGCTTGCGAGTCACATTCCACAACTTTCCTTACTGCCGGAAGCATCCGCTTTCATTATGCACGGCGGCTTGGGCAGCCTGAAGGAAGCGATCTGTTGCGGTGTTCCGACTTTAGTGATGCCGATGGTGTTCGATCAGCCGTATAACGCTATGCGAGTTCGAGAATTATCGCTTGGAATGGCATTGTATCCGGATAAGGTCAGTGCGTTGGCGATTGAGTCGTGCCTGAGTACCCTGCTGAACGATGCGAGGATAAAGGATGGATTGTGCCAGATGCAGGAAGTTTTTCTGGCGGAGGCCGCAAAAAAACCGATTGTGTCAATGCTTCTAGCGCAACTCGCCGCTCTCAGCTAGGTCTCTGACCGGATAAAGAAGTCTCATTGAACTTGTGCATCCCAGGTCTCAGAATCGAGACCTGGGGCACCCAATCGGAGTACATGATCAAGCGATCATTGACCGAGTGACTGCTACGTCTGTTCCATCCTCTTTGCGGTTGAAAAAGTATTCTGTAATAGCCTGAGCGAGCTCCGGCTTTCCTGACGTCAATTCTAAACATCCATCGGCATTTACGACCAGGTCATGATCTGGGTTGAAGTCGAAGCGCTTCAGAATTTCGTAGCGCTCGTTGTATTGCCTGTGTTCGGAGTTGCCATGCCAGAGGTGATGAAGTGTTCCTGGAACGAATGAGAGGCGGGGTCCCTGCGGACAGGTCTCTTCGAGTGCAGACGCCCACCGGCTGAAGGCGATGAATCCCTTCTCTGAGGTCATAGCACGCGTCCTCGAACTATCAGCAAAGCCGCTCCATGCGTATAACATCATCTTATCGGCGCCTCCTACGATGGCTGTTTCAAAAAGAGGGTGATTAAGAAGAAATTGTCTGCGTGCCGCCCAGCCAAAACCTGGATGCCCGCGGCTGGTTAGAACATTGAGGCCATGATGCTTGATCGAGGCAAGGATGCCACGATCGATACGCGTCTCAGAACTCTCGACGGAATTGTCTTTTCCTAAACGAAGTACGGTACTGAATGCCTGGACAATCTCTGCGGTCTCAAGGGCAGACTGTACCTTCTGAGCCCAAGACGGCTGCATAATTAGCAGGTCGCAGTCCATCCATACGACACTCTCACAACTAGGAGGAAGTGCCTGAATCGCAAGATTTAGTAGTCTCTCTTTCTGCCATATATGCGAGTTTGTTCTCACCTGAAGGAGCGAGGTTCCACTTAGCTCAAAGGGCCGTTCTCCGAATGCGCACTCTACAAGGAGAAGAGGAATGCCATGCTCTTGCAAATTCTTGACGAAAGACTGCAGATTTATACGCTTTCGATGAGATCTGCTCCAGTTAAAGTAGGAACTGATCACCCAAAGGGACTTGTTCATGGAAATCCTTTTTAGCTAGGTTGTCTACGTCCAAACCCGCGAACATGTAGTGCAGTGAATATCCTTGGTTTCAGCCAAAAACACCCAGTCTCAATATAAAGTAGCAAGAGACCTCCATCATATGCGGCCATGCATCTTGGGACAAAATGGCTTGACGTACATTATGGGGTAAACTCATCGTTGCAATCATCAAGAGCAATCTGTCATCCGCCCTGCCAAGTGTAGCTGAAACCATTGTTGCTTTGGGCGCCTGCTCGCGAGCGCACCTCCTTGCGTTTGCTTGGATCTTTCGGCTGTCCGCGACCAGCTCGTAGCTCTTCTTCAGGCAGTCCTGTCGCAAGATCCCTACTGACCTGGTCACTAATCCTCCGCGCCCCGTCTAGATCGATCTGGACAAGCGGAGTCATGGACTTCTTCGTGCGGCCCAGAAGCACCTCCGCAACCATGCCTTCTAACGTCTCGGCAGTTGTCAGTCGTACATCGGCCAGAGCGGCGAGCCGCCTAGCATGCTCCATCTGCTCTGTCTCTCCATCGTTCGGAACCACCACCACCGTCGCTCCCCCGTACATGCTCTCGAGAAGAGAGTTGTAACCGCCATGCACTACAGCCACGTCACAGCTTCCAAGCACTTGGTTTAGATCAGGGAGATAGCGTCGAACCATAATGTGTGCCGGCATCGTTTGCTGATTGCCGAGGCGCAGCCGCGACCGTGGGCCGAGCACTAGCGTGAAGCGGCAGTCTTCACGCTGCTGTGCTACGCGGTAGCATGCCGTTATCAGCCTCTCACTGCTGAGTCCGCTGCCCGCCGAGCAAACTATCCAAGTATCCTCTGGCTTCACGCCAAAGGTGCGCCTTGTTGCTGCCCGTTTCGTCTCGTCAGCCGGAGTATGCACATAGCCTACCGTCTGGCACTTCCGTTCTATGTCGTGAGGCAGTTTGTACTCCGGCGCCTGCAGCACCCTGGAGTCACAGGCAACAAAGATCCTCTCGTAAAACAGAGAAAGTGATTTTAGGGCTTGCGGCGAAAAAATTCTCGCACTCGAGTATGCATTGTCTCCCAGTACGCCTCGCAGTACCAAATAGTTGAGGCACATGCCACTGGATCCCCGCAGGTGCGGCAGCAACTCACCCCCGCGTCCGTTTGCGAAGAAGTCTGTAATCATCGCATGTGGGCGAAAGCTGCGAAACGTTGCCGCTAATATTTCTGTCCGCAGCGGCAGCGCAAAATCAACTAGGCCGTCGAGGAACTCTCCGCGATCCCAATGTCGCGTCCGGGTTACATCCGACGTATCAAGCGGTGGAATACGGACAAACTCAAGCGGCGGCTTCACGAAATCATCAGCCACCAAGTCACTCGTCACCAACAGCACGGCGTGTTCCGTCGCAAGCGCCTTCGCAATCTGCGAGAGCCGTCGGATATGTCCAAGCCCTCGGCTTTCACTGCAAAACATCAGTATTCTGCGCTTTGCCACGGTATCCATCCATGTGCCTGTTACTTAGCGCTTCAACGCGTAAGGAGGAGACGAAGAACTTAACAGCCGGTATACAGTGTTAGGCGCAGACACTGTCAGCACCATCGGAAAGCACAAACCTCCTCCGGTAGTCTTCATGCTGTCGCAGGCAATCACTATGGCATCATTCAGCCCGTCATGGTTTACATCCGCTACAGCAAGGAGTTCAAGACTCCACCGCACGGTTGCATTCTCGAGGATGAGGTTTCGGTCCGATATGCTCACCACCCGCATCTTCGGGTCAAACCTCTGCCAGCTTTCTCCGCGTCTTCGTGCTCGATCCGCCTTTGCCGCGAGCGACGCTTCCACAAAGATATCGAAAGGCGGAAGGCGCTGCAAAGCGTCATCGCCCCACCTCGGCTGCACAAAACTCTTCGTCGCCGATCGTGCTCCGCGCAGGTAGTTCAGCGGATAACAGCGTTCCACAAAAGGCGTGTCGTCGCCCTTGTCATCCATCGGAGCCAGCTTCTGCGCCACGGCGTCGAGGTACTCCGTACATGTCTGAACTGCCCTTTTAGTAGAGCCATTTACCAAGGTAACCTGAACCGTTTTTCCACCTACGGTCACTGGAGAGGAGAGCGCTTCCGGAACTTCGGAAAGGGAGGAAAGCTTCAGATCTGGCGACCACCAGACATCCTGTCCTCCCTTTGCGGGAGCCTGCGCTAGACTAACCACGGTGCAGAACGCAAGACATATGGTCCTTGCTCCTGTTAGTATCATCGTCTTTGTCATTTTAGTGCCCCGGTGTTGGCAGTGTTCCTGCATTTAAAGCCTGCTGCAACAAATTACCGGCTCGAATAGCCCGCTGATTAAGTGTAGGATCTCGAGTGCTGAACGGTGGCGCACCGTTCGTGCCAGTTAAGTTGTTGATAGCTGCTTGCCAGTCGCCCGAGGTTACTTGTGACCACAAGGTTGGTGCGCCCTGTGCTACACCACCCGGTAAATTGTATTGAATGTCAGCTATGGCCGTCTGCGCCTGGGTTGGAAGATCTGTGAAGTTTGCGATCGGGCTGGCGTTATTATATTGCTGGCCAACTAAGTTGAATTGGTAGTTCATCATTGCTGTATTCAAATTTGAGAGCTGCGCATCGGTTAGCGTGATCCCCGGCGGCGTCGTTCCATTGTTTGGCGGGTATACTCCAATAACAGATGAGAGTGCCTGCACCACGGACGGGTCAACCCCCATATTAAGCAAGCCCTGTTGGGTTTGCCCCGACAGGTTCACGCCAATGCCAACCGTATAACCATCGCCAGGGCGCGGAACATACACCGAAGATCTATTTCCACCTTCGTCCCTAGTAATGTATGCTTGGTCGATACTGCTAAAATACGTGCCCGAATCATACTCTCCAAGGTACAGCAATCCCGGGTGATTGGAGTAAGTGAGTGACGACAAGATAGCGCTCTGCCCTAAGATTGCCTCGTCCGCCACCCGCAACACTGGCGGATCAATGTAGTCTGTGCGTGTCGCTTCGCTGACTTCGCCAAACTCTCCACAGATCGCTGGGTCGGTCATGATCGAACAGGCGATGCTCCCACACCGTCCGAGCGTACGCATCAGCAGCTGTTGATCGTGGTCAAACACCCGAAGAGATCCAGCAGTACTGGAGAGCTTGTCTTCAATGAAGGAGCCGCCATGAAGCCAGAGTTCGAAGCGTCCAGCTGCCTCGGCAAGCGCGGCATCGCCTGCACAGGGATCAAAAACTGCGATACCAAAGCGACCATACCGCGCAATATCGACGAGATCTCCCTCCCGCATGGATATAAGTCGCGAAAAGCGATAGAACCCTTGGGGTGTATGTCCATACGGAAGCAAGGGGGTTCTTGTTGGGTTGAAGTTCTTGGCCGCCAGCTCTTGATCCGCAGTGCCAGCGACTGGCAATGGGCCCAGAACAACATCGCCCGACGGGGAAAACAGCGTCAGACTGCCGCAGAACCGCCGGTTTTCCGGGAGACGTATTTCGAGACGGTACATAGTTCCTCCTCTTTAGCTAAACTGCCACTTCGAACTCAGTTTCAGGAGCACGACAATCTCCCAGAAGTTTCTGCCACAACAATCCCCACTCGGCTTGCGTAGAACAAATAGATCCCAAGCCAGATGGCTCTTGCCATCCAGCATCTAGGCAGGAAAGAGCTGCATCGGCAAACTCCGTTGGGGAGGCATCGGCCGAGATTGCTCGGTTCGGCGGTGAAAGGATCTCCGCAATTCCGCCAACGGCAGTGGCGAGTACAGGACACCCCTGAGTTACTGCGGACAAGGTAGCTCGGCTTAGTCCCTCATACAGGCTGGTATTAAGAAACAAGTCGAAGCTTGGGCAAAGTTCTTCCGCCTGCTTCACCTCTCCCAGGCACCGAAGACGATCAGCAACTCCAAGCCGGCGGGCTAGATGTATTGTTGCTTCATAAGCCTGCTGCCCTCCGCCATATCTTTCGGAGTGACCACCGACAATGCAAAGATAAGCATCGACATGTCGATCTCGAAGGGACTTAAGAATGCGAACGGCTAGCGTGTAACGCTTATGCAGCTTGAATGCACCAACCATCCCAAGCAGCACCGCGCCCTCCGGAACCTCCCATCTTCTCCTCATTGAGAATCGATTGGCAGGTTGCGTCGGTACATCCGGCTTAGGCCATATGGTGTACACCGGGATTGTGGGTGCGAGTAATCTAAGCCGATTCGCCATGCTACCAAACGTAGCCAGCAGGAATGGAACATTCCCCCTCTGCAGCTCGCTCGGTGAGTAACTCCAGGTAGGCTCTTCATTCTGGAAGATAATGCCCGTCTGTATGTTTATTTCCCACAGAGTCCGAAGGAAAGCTAGACCAACGAGCTGAAGGAGAACAAAGCCAACGCCCATCTCAGTCATATGCTGCCTAATCAATGCCATGCGATCCTGGATGGATTGAGCGTGGCTCACCGAAATGACCTCTATGCCATCATATTGGAGAGTGGTGTGGCGATCATGGTGGATGACATATAGAAGCATTTTCGGCATACCGGGCTTCCATGGAAAACTGCTCAGCGCATCGCGCATATACGAATCCGCCCCGCCGATTCGCAGCCGTGGAACAAGGACAGCGATTGGTCGGTGCGAATCGGCGAAAGATATCAGTTGTCGCATGCGCACCCACTCCTCACACACCGATAGAAAGAAGAGTTCTGCACCGGGTGGATCGACAGGTGATCATCAGGTGCAAAACGAGCCTCCCTTAGAGCTTC
>CAZKJB010000088.1:0-12918 GCA_964552975.1 uncultured Occallatibacter sp.
CTCCTCGCCCTCAAAGCCAGCCCCGATCACTACGCCGCCACCAACGCACTCACCGCCATCACGCCATGAAGTCCAATACTCTGATCTACTGGTCGAAGCATCACACACGGATCGTGATCTCAGGTCGGGATGGGACGCATCAGGAATCGAAGCTAGTGACGGCGCAAACGGAGCAACTATGGATTTAGGGCTAAAGAACAAGACGGCGTTGGTGTTAGGGGGCGGTGGAGGTCTAGGCCGTGCGATCTCCATCGCGCTCGCGAGAGAAGGAGCAAATCTCGCCTTCGCAGATATCGAGCCGAATGCCATTGCAGGAACTGGGGCTGCATTGTCGGAGATAAGAGGCAGGGCTTTCGGCCTCGTTTGGGACCTTTCCGATCTCTCGCAGATAGATCCGAATATCTCGAAGATTGAAAGCGAGATCGGCCCGGTGGACATTCTAATCAACATCACTGGCGGCCCTCCGCCAACGCCGGCCGGCGGCCAGGACACCACCTTGTGGTCCAAGCATTTTCACGCAATGGTGCTGTCGGTTATCGCCGTCACGGACCGTGTTCTGCCTGCTATGCGAGCGCGTCACTGGGGCCGAGTTATCACCAGCACCTCCTCCGGCGTGGTCGCGCCCATCCCAAATCTCGGCATATCGAATGCGCTGCGTCTCTCGCTGGTCGGATGGTCCAAAACCCTGGCACGCGAAGTCGGCAAAGACGGTGTTACCACCAACGTCGTCCTCCCCGGCCGCATTGCGACCGGCCGGATCAAATTCCTTGATGAGGCGAAAGCGAAGCGCGAAGGCCGTACCGTGGAAGACGTATCCGCCGAGAGCACGGCCGCCATTCCGCTCGGCCGCTACGGACACCCAGAAGAGTATGCCGATGTCGTAGCGTTTCTTGCCAGCAACCGTGCAGCCTATGTGACCGGCTCGGTCATCCGTGTCGATGGCGGCCTGATTGCCAGTATTTGAGAGCTGCCGGGCGGCCAGGGCCAGGCGCGGTGTAGCTCTTCCCACTCCCCCGGGCAACGCCAACAACCGCGCGAGTCACGACATTCTCTGAAGTCGAACCAAGGCTGCGAAGCGATCCCCGAGGCAAGTTTCGTTTGCGAGAGAAATGGTCTCCAAAGCACGCTTCGCCACTCACAACACGTTTTTCGCCAGCCCAGCCGATGCGCTTTGCCGCAGAATTGGTCTGCGGATCATGCCGATTCTCTTCACCGCTTATAGCTGCCGGGCTGGAGACCGGATTTGCCTTGGATGAACCTTCTTCAGGAACTGGCTCAGCCTGTTCAGACATCGCACTCCAACTTGGGCCGGGCGGGAGCAGCGCGCCATCTGGGCCAGCTTGCAATGAGCCATCGGGTCCATCCATCGGGTGCTCCGGGAACACGCAGTCCCTGCCCCGGGCGTCGCCTCAATAGCGCTCTAAAGACAGCCGGCTAACCTCCACACAATGATGCCTCGAATCGCCTCAATTCGGCTGTTCCATTGGGTGTGGATTGTGAAACAGACCGCATCCGGCTGGTGGTCAACAATCGATAGGTCTAGGCCTCCGAGGTTGCCAACCGACGCGGATGCCGGCTAGAAGCTGAAGTTGGCCTGGAGCATGATGGTTCGCACTGCATTCTGGCCGGCGAACGGCCCGCCCCCGAGGCTGAGCGTTTTACCAAACTGCGGGTTGGTCAGGGTGCTCACGGGAATCCCGTAAGGAACTTCGTTGAATAGATTCTGCGCCTGCGCGCCGATGGTCAGGGTGTATCTCCGGTCTGAGCCTCCACCGAAACCACCACCCGGACCGCCGGGACCGCCGCCGAACCCGCCACGACCGCCCCCGCCTCCGCCGCCCCCGGGACGACCGCCCATACCGCCAAAGGCACCAGGGCCGCCGGGCCCACCAGCCTGCGTGGCTGCCAGTGCAGCAGCTGTCTTGGGGCCGATGGCGAAGGACCGCGCCAGCCTCAGGTTGAACGATACGTTCGCCGGGCCGGTGCAGAAGTTGACCGGGATCTGGTTGTCGGTTCCGCCGGCAGCGTAAGGCGTCGCGTTGCTGAAGCTGCTCGCGTTGAAGCAGTTAGCACTGGCGGCGTTTTCATTCGAGGCGAAGGAGGGCCGGTCGGCGTACCCCAGTGTGACAGCGTCGGGAATTCCTGCGCTCAGGTTATATGGCGAACCCGACTGGGCAAAGATCAGCGGGCTGGCAGTGAATTTGTAGGGCAGAGGAATACTTCCGCCGAGCACCATCCGGCTACGCACCGCGAAGGCAGCGCGGCCGTAGTCGACCGCAGGATTGAACGGGTCGGTGATGCTGCTGATGTTCGAATCTGCCCAGTTCGCCGAGTAGAACCCGAAGACCGAGATGCCCTTGGGGGTACGCACGTTGATGTTGGTGTTGATCTGGTTCTGCCGGAAAACGCCCTCGGACTGGTTGATGTTGTCGATGGCGGTGCTGCCGGTTCCCACCGGAATACTGCGGGTCAGAAATTGGTGTTCGCCGCGCGCGTTCATATAAGTGACCGATACGCTGGCATACTTGCCAATTTGCTGCTCGACGGCAGCCGCCGACTGAATAATGTACGCGCTGCGCAGCCCCGGATCATTGAGCTGAGGGGTGACGGCCGCCGCAGTCTTGGCACCCGTCGTGCAGCCGCTGCTGTACGGAGACGTACCTGATGGGCTCGGCTGGCAAGTCGTTCCGGGGCTGCTATACGTGTAGCTCTGCGCATTCTGCCCGTTGTTCGCGATCTGCGACTCAATGCTGCCCAGCGAGAAGCGGTTGTAGAAGATGCCGAAACCGCCCCGAAGAACGGTCGTTGTCTTTCCGCTCGTACGAGGAACGCCGTAGGCAAGAGATAGGCGCGGCGCAATGTCGTGGGCGCTGTTGATGACATTCTGCGCCTCGAAACGGAGGCCATAGCTGACGGTCAGGTTCGACATCGCCTTCCAGTCGTCCTCGGCATAGAGGCCGAGATCCGTCTCGCGAGCGCTGATGGTGTAGTTGGTGATGGCCTTCAACCCGAATTGGCTGACAATGCCGCACTGATACGACGAATAGAGCGGCGACCCGGATGTCATGTTGGCCGTCGAGCAGGGGGTGGCGTTAACGGGAAGACTCGCCGCACAATTGCCTGGCTTGCTGGTTACGCCCGGATCGGTGCATGGATCGAGCAGGTAGTTGTAGGAGAACGAGCCATTGATTCCAGCATTCGAATAGTTCGACTCGCTGGAAGTACGCAGACGCCCGCCCAACCGTACGAAGTTCTTCACCAACTGGATCGAGGTGTAGTTCTGCGCCTCGATGTGGTCCCCGGTGCTGCTGCTGGTGCTGCCGCCGCCGACGTTGAAATAGCCCTGCACGGAGATCGTCGGAGCGGTGTTCAGCGGGTTCGATTGCGAGGAGCTGTGCTCGTACTCGAAGCGGGTCTCGTTGATGACCTTGCTGCTGATGAGCTGGGTATCGCTCATCTGTACGTCCTGATCGGAGCTGCTGCTGTCGGAACCCGTGGTCAGCAACGCGCTGCTGACCGTCGGCTTGACACTGCTGCTCGACGATTCATATTGATAGCGGGTCATCAGAGTATTCTTCGCGCCCAGCAGCATGTCCACGCGCGGGCTGATATCCCACCGCGTCGCCGGCGTCGCTTCCGCACGGTCCGCGTCGGGGAACGCATAGCTATTGCAATTGTCAGTCAGGTCTCCCGGTGCGCACAGCACTGCCGAAGTCGGCGAAGTACTATAAATGGCCGCGGGATTGACGATCATGTTGTTATCCATGATGCGGCGCGAGGCGGACAGGGTGAACGACATCCCGCTCTTGATTGGTCCGGTCAAATTTCCCATGAAGAATAACGTGTGATAATCCGGCTGTCCGGCCCCTAGAAACGGAGTCGACGTATTCAGGACCTTATCCCCGAACATGGTCATGAAACTGCCGTGGTACGTGTCGGTGCCAGGCTTTGTGATGATCTCGATGCGCCCGTATCCAAGCTGGTCATACTGAGCTGAGAATGGATTCTGGTTGATGCGTATCGCCAGGATGGACGACTTGGGAGGCAGTTGACCGCCAGTGAATCCATCGATGTAGATCTGGCCTCCATTCGGTCCGGCCGAGGGACCCGCAAGCGCCTGAAGCTCCGTCTGGAGTTCATCGGGATCGTCGGAGAGTGCGTCCAGAGCGGCCCCCGTGATCACCGTCGAACTGGCATTGCTATCGGCATCCACGCTTAGGGAGACCGTGTCGGTGCTGACATTCATCTGCTGTAACTGCTCCTGCAGCACCATCTTTACATCCACGGCCAGGTTTGCGCCCGCCGGAACATTAATCGCCTGCTTGACATAAGCGGCGAAACCCTCAGCGGTCACCGTCAGCCCATAGGTGCCAGAGGCTAGGTTGCGGAAGATGTAGGTCCCGTCGCTCTTCGAAACTGTGGACTGCGCTGCGCCCGAAGCCGAAGTCAATGCCACGGTCGCGCCCGGAATCAGCGCGCTATCCGGATCGAAAACGACGCCATGCAGCGTGGCGCCCGAGGCCGCCGGCAACGACTGGGCCATCATCGCAAAGGGAACCAGGACAACCAGAAAAAGCACGGCAACTGTAGACCACGTTCGAATCGACATCTTCTCTCCTGCCACTCAAGGCACTGCATTTGGATAAGCTTGCTCTGTCTGAACAACCATATTCAGGAGAAATCAGATCCCTGCGCGATGCGGTCATATTGAGTAACACTTTGTAACGAACCGTTCCCTCAACCGTGACCATTTGTTACATTTTTGCTGCGTTCGTTCCGGTCGGAGGGCATAGGCTCAGAGAGAGCGAGACCCAAGTGGAAGAGATCCTACTCATTGACGATGATGTTGAGCTCTGCTCGATGCTGGCAGACTACCTGGAGCGATACGGGTTTCGTGTCTCCGCCGTCCACCGGGGCGATACCGGACTTAAGGAAGCAGTCAAAAAGCAGTACGCTCTGGTCCTGCTGGACGTGATGCTTCCAGGCCTCGATGGCTTTGAAGTGCTGAAGCGGATCCGGGCCGTCTCCTCGATTAACGTCCTTCTGCTGACTGCTCGTGGAGACGACGTCGACCGTATCGTGGGGTTGGAGATCGGTGCGGACGACTACCTTCCCAAGCCGTTTAATCCGCGCGAGTTGCTGGCCAGAATCCGCGCAATTCTGCGCCGAAGTTCAGGCGCCGAAGCCGCAACCGAGCCAACTTTGCTCCGGGTAGACGGGCTGGAGCTGAACACGGCGGCCAGGACGGTCTCTCAGAATGGACAAAGAATCGAGCTCACCGACGTTGAGTTTGCGCTCTTGGAGTCGCTGCTCCTCTCTCCCGGAAAAGTCGTCACTCGAGAAGAGCTGGCGGAAAAAGTGCTTGGCCGCAAGTTCCATCCGCTCGATCGTAGCCTGGACATGCATATCAGCCGGCTGCGCAGAAAGCTTAGCGGCACCGGTATGGAAGACGACTTGGTCAAAACGATTCGTGGGACCGGTTATCAACTCGCTGTTAGCGGTCACTCGACCCCAAAGGACTAAGCGATGCGCGGCCTGTTTTTCAAAGTCTTCGTCATTCTGTGGATCGCGCAGAGCCTGATCTTCGTGATCTCAACAGCGCTGATCGTCCGCCATCATTTTGACAGCCCTGATGTTCTCTTCGACGCCCTGCATAGCAGTTTGCGCAACGAAGCGAAAGACAGTGTCTCCGCCTTCGAATCGGGAGGCTGCGACGCTCTGCTTGCATACGCCAGAGCACAGGATCATGCGATCGCCCTCAGCGACACCGCCGGAAACACCCTGTGTGCCGTACCCGGTGCGCAAAGCTCGATTGCGGGCGTCGACCTCAGAAACATCGCAGGCCGGCAGGTTGGGAAGCACTATGTATGGACCGTACCGGTCACCTCCATCAGCGGAAAACGATATATTTTCCTGCTGAGCAGGCCACATACTCCCGTCAGAGTGACCTGGGGCCAGAACCTGCTGTTCTTCGCATTTCCTCAACTGCCGGTGGCAATTGTTGTTGGCGGGATAACCACATTTGTGCTGGTGCTGCTGGTGACGCGCCCCGTGGTGAGGTTGAGAAAAGCCGCCCACGAGTTGGCCCAGGGCAACCTGAGTGCCCGAGTGGCCGAGCCAGGGTCACAGGTGCGTGTGTTTGAGGGCGATGAGATTCAAGCGTTGGTCCACGACTTCAACCACATGGCCGAACGCTTGGAATCCCTGGTGAGCGCACAAAAGCTTCTTCTCCGGGATGTTTCTCACGAACTCCGCTCGCCGCTGGCCCGTCTCAGCGTCGCGCTGGAACTGGCGCGCGAAGATGCACACCCGGACATGGCAGCACATCTGGAACGCATCGAACGCGAAACGAAGAACCTGAATCAGCTGATCGGTCAATTACTCACGCTGTCGTCCATGGAGGCAGTCGAAAAGACAATCAACTTCGAGCCTTTGTCTCTCGGCCGCCTCGTCGAAAAGATGATTCCCGACGCGACCTATGAGGCCCAGCGGCGGCAAAGCTCCGTCTTGTTCCGTGCGAGCGATCCGTGCGTCATTCTCGGCAATCAGCAGTTGCTGCACCGGGCAATCGAGAATGTCATACGCAATGCGATTCAATACACCGAGGCAGGTTCCGAGGTGGAAATTGCGCTCACCGTCGCGCAGGAACGCGACGGCCGAATGGCCGTACTCGATGTAAATGATCGCGGGCCGGGCGTTCCGGAAGACCAACTCGACTCCATCTTCCTGCCGTTCTATCGCGTCGATCATGCGCGAAGCCCTCACACCGGAGGCTCTGGGGTCGGACTC
This sequence comes from uncultured Occallatibacter sp., assembly GCA_964552975.1. Lineage (GTDB taxonomy): Bacteria > Acidobacteriota > Terriglobia > Terriglobales > Acidobacteriaceae > Telmatobacter. The sequence continues at coordinate 6,790 of CAZKJB010000088.1, forward strand.
GCCATCGCCGATCGCGCAATAAAACTGCATGGAGGAGATATGCGGGCGTTCAATCGGCCCAATGGCGGCGCAACCATCCGAATGCGGCTCCCCCTTGTTGAGAGCAAGCCTGGCAACGGGCATTTTGAGTCACGGCAGGAGACTGCCAATTGATCGCAGAAGGCAACTGATAGCGACGGGGAAGCAACGCAAAGCCGAAGTATCCGCAGACGTGGTCTCCTTCTCAACCCCACCATTTGCCACGGTCGGATCGAGGAGATCCAGCCATCGACCTTGTCAGGTTTAGCCGGCCGGTCTTTCGAGCCCTTGTGGAACACCGTCCCGGAGCACCCGATGGATGGTCACCCACGAGACCTGATCGCTCTTCGCCAGTTGGCCCAGGCTGTAACCCTGCTCCCGTCCGCGCAGGAACGCGCCCCACTCCACGCACGGAGTGAACAAAATAAGCACGCTGGATGCGATTGGGATCCGAGGAGGAAGTCTCGTGTCGGGTTGAAATTCGGGTTGTTACTTTGGTTGCCATCCACTCCATAAGTCTTCCCGGAATGTATGGCGGGGACGACGGGGCTCGAACCCGCGACCTCTGCCGTGACAGAATGGCAACATCGATGGAATCATAGAGTTGATGGGGATCGAGAGACACGAAAAGGCACGGAAAGGAGCGTTCGGATTCCTTATCGTGCCCTCGTTTGTGCCCTTGTTTCTCAGGCTGCGAGGGTCATCCCATAACCCTTTAGCTTCGCTCAGGAGGGCTGGCACCTATCCTGAACCGCCAACTGTATCCGAATGCGGGCGACGCAACCAGCACGTGACTTCTCGTCAGGGGCTTCTATAGTCAGGTCTTCTCCGTTCCAACGCTCGATAACAGTGTCGCCGGGGTCGTATGGGTCTGATGAGCGGTTCGCCCGCGCGATCCTGCTTCTTTGGCCGAACGAGACCGCCATCTATGAGGCGCCGGAGGGTCGGGATCAAGGCCGCCTGCGAGATTCCAGCAAACTTCTGAAACTCGTAGGGGGTCGATATCCCGCTCTCGATGAGCGCGAGGACAAGTAGGCCGAGGCGAGCCCGGTGTCGCTTGTCAGCAGTCTCAGACATGTCCAGCCAGTATACGGATAAGGCAGCCCGAGAATGCCTGGATAGCTCAGGCTGCTGGCTTCTGCCGGATCGCAGCTGAGTGCTGCGCGGCCATCTGGCTTGCAGCCAGATAATCCTCGATAAGGCGGGTGAGCCGATGTGGATCACGGAGGTCGTTGAGGGTGAGACGTTCGGCGTCCCACACCATAGTGAGCATCGCGTCCAGCCTAGCCCTGTGAGGTGGCCTCGCGACGAAGCGAGCAGCTGCAGCTAAGCCGAAGATTGTGAATAGCGCGCGGGCTTCAACTGGAAGCTCGCAGTACAAAACGTGAATCTTGTGATTATTCATGCGGTGATCGTGCCAGAGGAGGACGCCTCTACCAAAAGCAGTTGCTTGAGTCCACCGCGTAGTTAGCCGATATGCATTACTTTCGGTTAGCCGGCGATCCGGCCACGACCTTGTCGATGAGTGACTTGGCGATTTTGCTTCAAGCGACCATGGCAAAGCATCGCCGGACCTTCCAACATTCGGGTATTTCAAGTTGCTCCTCAAGGTCCGTCCAAACAAGGTCCGTCCCAAAACGCTACTCAAAACTATCGCCTTGATTAGCCCTGATGAAACACAAGCAAGCGACTCTAGAAATCTGCAGTTTATGTTCCAGAAAGCTTGCGAAAGTGCGGGACTCAACCCGATGAACACTATAGGGCGAAGACGCTCAAAGGCACTCTTCCAAGGTCTGTATTTTATGGGAAACACTTCTAAAATGATCGAGCGCACCAGGTTGCTTAGATTCCTCGCCGCCCACATACTTACCCCGGCGGTTCCGGGGAATCAGCTCCCGGCATCACCTATCGGTCAGCTTGCCGTGGTCGACCGATCTGGCCGGCAGGTGCTACGATTTCCCGGTCGAACCGATTCTTTTCGCAACAAGAGGAAACCATATGCGCAGCTTGCCCGGCTCACTTCTTGCACTCGCTCTCACAGTGACTCTCGCTCATGCACAGCCTGCGCCGCCGGCAATACCGGAAGCACCCACCACTCCGGGAGCAAATGCGCCGGGCGCAGCAGGTCCGGCAGCGCCGGGTTCGCCTCGCGCGGCACGGCCGTCTCCGTTTGCTTCGGCAACACCCCAACCGGTGTTTCCCGTACCCGCGGCACTAGCCGGGTCCGTGACGTTCGACTGCGGCTCGACGAAGAAGGGTGCGACGGCCCTGGCGGCAAACAGTGTCTACTCAGAGAGCGCACCCGGTTGGGATTTCAAGAGTGCGCCCAAGGTGGACGGCGGAGCCTGCTCGTCCGACAAGCCCTTCTTCTTCTCCATTGCGGTTCCGGAGGGCAACTACCGGGTCACGATAGCCTTCGGCGGCCGCGAGGCTTCCGAGGATTTGGTTCGCGCCGAAGCTCGGCGCCTGATGCTGGAAAAGATCGCCGTGAAGGCAGCTGCCACGGTTTCAAGATCCTTTGACGTGAACGTCCGGGTTGCGGAGTTCAACAACCCGGACGGAACTCCAAACAAGGTCCGCCTGAAGGCCCGGGAGTATGGCAACCTGAACTGGGATAACAAGCTCACCCTGGAGTTCAACGGAACCAACCCCAGCTTCCACTCGATCGTGATTACGCCCCTGGTGGGCGCGAAGGCCGAGCCGGTTGTCTATTTGGCGGGCGACTCCACCATGGTGGATCAGGACAATGATCCGGCAGCCTCCTGGGGACAACAGCTTCCGCGCTTCTTCCTGCCCGGTATCGTGATCGCGAACGAAGCTGAGTCGGGCGAGACCTCGGCATCCTTCCAGGGCGAGTTGCGCTTCGCCAAAGTGATGTCGGTGATCAAGCCAGGGGACTACTTCTTCATGCAGTTCAACCACAACGATCAGAAGCCGGGAGCCGTTCCGCTCGATAAGTATAAGGAGATCCTGGCCAGCTTCGCCGCGCAGGTGCGGGCCAAGGGGGCGACCCCGGTGATCGTGACCGCGCAAAACCGCAGAACCTTCGACGAGAGCGGCCATGTCACCAACTCGCTGGCGGAGTATCCTCAGGCCGCGCGCGATGTGGCGTCCGCCAACCATATCGCGCTGATCGATCTGACCGCGATGAGCAAGGTGTTGTATGAGGCGATGGGCCCGGAGGGTTCCAAGCACCTGTTCCACGGAACGGACATCACTCACTTCGACAACTACGGCGCCTACGAACTTGCGCGCTGCATCGTGCATGGCATCCGCGAAGAGAAGCTACCCATTGCGAAGCTCCTCGACCCCGCCGTGCCGGACTTCGATCCCGCCAAGTTCGACCCGTTTGAGACGTTCGTATTAGCCGGCACGCCCGCGCCGAAGAGAACTCCTGGCGCTCCGCCACCGAACACCCCCGAACCGTAGTGCTTCATGATCTGATTGAATTTCGCCTGGGCGTTATAGCGCTACTTGGCTATTTCCAATTGCTGTATGTCCGGGTTGTTCGTCATTCATCCATAACCCGCGACTTGACCTCACGACGAGTTGCATAGCCTGTTTACGGGTTATTTCAGATGCCGATCCAGGCAGAGGATTGGTTTCGCGTTCCCAGTGCGGAAGCGCCAATTCGCCGTTCAGAAGAGCACTCCGGCTAAGTGCCTAAGGGTTCCCGAGATTCGAAGCGTCCCAAGTACCAGCATTACATCCCTTCTCATGTCAGTGACAGTCGGTATAGTCTAAACCCTCAGATGATTGGGCTGCTCGACACAAGGTACAGATGCGGCCGGCGCACGGGCAAGTGCGACGCTTATTGAGCGGGGTGCGGACATTGGGTCTCCAATCACAAATGGTCGTCGACGCTATTCCAACTCTCGCTTGGTCCGCCGACTCTGAAGGGATCGTTGAATCCATAAACCAGAGTTGGTTGGACTACACCGGGCTAGCTGCGGCTCATGGTCGCGAGCGAATCTGGACTCTTGCCGCTCACCCGGACGACCTGGAGAGTCTGACGGCTTGGTGGCAATCCCCTCCTGTCGGCGTCGACTCGCTCGAATTCGAAGGACGCCTGCGCCGTTTCAACGGAGAGTACCGAAGCTTCCTCTTTCGCAGAAGCCCCCTGAAGGTCAAGTCAGGAAGCGTCACTCAATGGCTTGGTTTGGCTATCGACAGAGGTCCGTGGACAGGTCCGCGTCCCACAAAACCCGAGATCGCATTTCAACCGATCCTTACCAACCTGCCCGGATTTGTCGCAGTAATGGGAGCGACTGGCGAGACCGAATTCGTAAGTCGTGAGCTTCTGAATTACTTTGGCTGCACCACCGAGGAACTCAGCCAATGGGCCACCTCGGAGGCCGTCCATCCGGACGATCTTCCGCTGGTAACTGACCGATGGATGCATTCGGTCGATAGCGGAGAACCCTACGAAGCCGAGCATAGGCTTCGCCGCGCCGATGGGGTGTATCGCTGGTTCCACGTGAGCGGGCGTGCCGAGCGGGACTCGAAAGGACGGATCCTCCGTTGGCACCAAGCTCTTATCGATATTGAGGATCGCAGGCAGGCCGAAGAATCTGCGCGTGCGAATGAACGCGATTTTCGCGAGATCATCGACAGTGTTCCCGGGCTCATCCATACAATGACGCCGTCCGGGGAGGTTGAATTTGTGAGCCAGCCGGTTCTGGATTTCTTCGGTAGGACGCGCGAAGAGATCGATGACTGGCTAGCGCTCGTGCATCCTGCGGATCGCGCGCGGACCCTCGCCCAAGTGGGTCAATCGATCGCGTCCGGCGAGCCATATGTAATTGAAACCAAGGTTCAGCGCGCCGACGGCGTATACCGCTGGTTCCGCTCAGGTGGCCAGCCAGTGCGGGATGCCGCAGGTCGTATCGTCCGCTGGTGCAACCTGCTGATCGATATTGACGACCAAAAACAGGCCGAGGAAGCGCTGCGACGAAGCCAGACCTATCTGTCGGAGGCGCAGAAGTTAAGTCACACAGGAAGCTTCGGCCTCAACGTCGTCACTGGAGAAATCTTCTGGTCCGACGAAACATACCGCATTGCTGAGTTCAACCCGAACACTAAGCCGACGCTGGAATTGATGCTGCAGAGGATTCACCCCGAAGACAGATTGTCAGTGCAGAGCACTCTCAACGGCCTTGTCCAAGCCGGCTCCAAGTGGGACTTAGAGCATCGTTTTCTGATGCCTGATGGCACGGTAAAGTATGTCCACGTGTTAGCAGAAGCAACAAGAAACCAATCTCATGAGCTTGAGTACATCGGGGCGGTGATTGACCTGACCGCAGCCAAGCAAGCGGAAGAAGAATTGCGTAGAAGCGAAGAGAAATACCGCGAACTGATGCAACTCTCCCCGGACGCCATCTACATCGTGGACGAGAGGGGCAACCTGGTTTTGAGCAATCCCGCTGGTCTGGAACTGCTTCGGTGCACCGCCGAAGAGGCGCAGGGGTTCAACATCGCCGAAACATGCCTGCCTGAGGAACGCGGTAAGGTGAGCGAACGTCTCCAGAAGCTCGGGTCCGGATCCGGTTACAAGATAGAGCGCACTGTTTTGCGGAGGGACGGCTCCACCTTCCAGGCTGAAATATCCGCGTTCCCCGTTCGTGATGGCCTCTCCCAAACTCTGGTCAGAGATGTCAGCGAACGTATCCGAGCTCAGCAAAGTTTGCAGCGCAGCGAGTTCTATCTCTCGCAAGGCGAAAAGTTATCGCATACCGGAAGCTGGGCATACGACCTCGTCAATCAGAGAATAATTTACTGGTCGGCGGAATACTTCCGATTGGAGCATCGCGATCCGTCGCAACCCATCCCATCGCTCGAAGAAGTGGGCAAAGGGTTTACTTCGGAAGAGTGGGCGAGGCTGATGGAATTCTGGACACAATCCATCCGGGAGAAGAACGACTTCACCCTGGAGACCTTTCGCACATTGTCCGACGGATCCATTCAGAATCTCCAAGTCACAGGCCATCCGATCGTCAATGCCGTCGGCGAGGTAGTTGAAATGCTTGGAATTTCGAGAGATATCACCGAACAGATTCAGGCCAAGGCCGCTCTGAAGAACGCATTCGACGAGATTCAGCGATCGGAAGACCA
>CAZKJB010000089.1:0-12873 GCA_964552975.1 uncultured Occallatibacter sp.
TCAACCACGACTGATTGGCGACCCAATGTGGGCAGAGCACCGTCATCTGATCGAACAGTTCCTGCTCGGACGTCGCGGTTTTCTGCAGCCGATCGAAGTCCTGGAGGTAGCGCTTGGTGTCTTGGATCGCCGAGGGAGAGTCGGGCGCACCGGGCTTCTTGTGACCGGCGACGACCATCGACGGGTTCAACGCCGCTAAGCGGTCGAGCGCCTCGATCCAATTCTTTCGGCTCTCGGGGGTAGTATCGCCGACATACATGCGGCATTGGTTGTACACAACGTCGCCTGCGGCGATCAGGCCGATGGATGGAACGTATAGAGACGTCGAATCGGGACTATCGGTGCGGCCCTCCTCGAGGATGCGCAGTTCGTGGCCCTCGAGAGTGAACGTGTCGTGCTCATAGGGCTCAGGTGGGACTAACTTAGTAGGCACTTGCCCAGGAAAGAGCCGGCGGGCCAACCGCTCCACTATGGGAGTGAAAGACATCTGCATGGCGGCCACCGCCTTCGGCGTCGCTATCGCCCGAGCACCCGGGAAACGGTCGAGCAGAATGCTAAGACCGTAGAAGTGGTCGAAATGCGCGTGCGTTATATAGATGGTCTCCAAGTTGCGGTTGTGTAGAGCGACCCAATCCGCTAGAGCCTCCGCCTCGGCCACTGTCCCCATCGCGTCCACCAGCACCGCGTCGTACTCGCCGTAGATTAAAGTCGACGTGATCGGGTCAAAGCCGAGCGCTTCGCCGAAGGGCTTTGCCCGCTCACCGACCATCGTCTTTCCGGGGGCGGTAAAAACGTTCACACTCAGCGTGTTCGACGCGACAGGCGCGGTCACGGGCGTGGTCTGATTCAGTCCATTTGTGCTGTCCATTTAATACTCCTTTCGATGCCAGGGCGGGTGACTGTTCGCAGCAGAATTGGCGGAAGTGCGACGACGAATCCATCGGACGGACTTATCGATCAATACCGAAGTGTTCGCTGGGCACTACGTCAAGCAAGCTCACCAAGCGGATCTCGGCCAGCGTTGGAATCCGAATCTCCTCCGGGCCGAGCGTTAGCCGTAGGTGAGATCGGTGCTCTGTCCGACTTCGATAATGTAACCGTCAGGATCGCGGATGTAGCAGCGTATCTCGCCGTACTTGGGGATCGGCGCCGTGATGAACTCGGCTCCTCGGCTTTTCCATAATTCGTAGCAGGCTTGAATATCCGCCACGCGGAAATTCATAAAGCTGTTGATGTGATTCGGGTCGGGGACGCTGAGGAATACCGTAGGCTTGTCCGGGGTGGGGCCGCCCCCAACGTTCAGAATCATCCAGATATTCGCGAGCTGAAGGTACGCTGGCGCATCGCCGTCACCCATGCTCAGAATGCGCGCGTCGAAAACCTTTTCGTAGTAGTGAGCAGATCGCTCAATGTCGGCGACGGTGAGAAAATGTGCGATGCTGATCCCCTCTCGCGGGGGCATCTCAAAGCTCTTCTGCTCGATTTGTACGGCGCTCATTGCTGACTCCAATTTCGATACGGTGTCCGTCGGGCGTGAGGTGCGGTGGCTTCGGCGCTCACGATTGCTCCCGTTGGCGGCATTCTCATGAAACCAGAAGCGGGACAACGCGTCTATTGGACGAAGGTATCGGCCGGACGAAAGTATTGGGCAACAACAAAGTGCGAATTGGGCAAATCGCCAAAGAGTGGCGCGTTCTCTATCCCACGGGCCCCGAACATCGAGGCATCGCTGATACCATCGTCCAATTGCAGAGCCCGCCTGCCGCCTGAAAGGATTTACGAAGCGTTTGCGAGGTACGAACGCCTGGTGCAGAACTCGCAACCCATTGGCCGGGAGTTGGAAGTCGGAAGAAGTCACGTAAATAGCGAGGATAGGCCGAAATGAAGAAGAATCAGCGCGGAATCAACCCGGACTCGAAGCCGAGTGGCAATGGGTGCCTGGAATGCCTGGCGTCGCCGAGCGGCTGGTGGCTTCATCTCCGCCGGTGTGCAGAGTGCGGGCATATTGGGTGCTGCGACAGCTCTCCGAGTCAACACTCATCCAGGCACGCAACGGCGACTGGGCATCCGATCATTGCCAGCTTTGAGCCGGGCGAGGATTGGTTCTACAGTTACGAGACGCGTCAGACGGTTGAGGGTGCGAAGTTGGTTCCCCCGCGTTCGCATCCGGCAAATCAGCCCGTTCCTGGACCCGCAGGAAGAGTGCCGGCTGACTGGGAATCGCTCTTGAACTAGTGTGGCTCCCCGGCGATGCGCGCAAACAAGGGCGGCGATAGGTGCATGAAGCGCGATACAAATGATCTGCTGCTCCCGGAATTGTCGGCGTGGGATACGGAACCGCACAATGCCGGGCCAATACCAAAGTACAATGGACATTCCCCAAGCCAGTGGCGCATCCTTGAACAATGAGACTCCGTCAGCGGTGCTCGAACGCCGGCGAAATAGGTTTGATCACGCTAGTCGGCAGAAATGGAGGCGCGCTTGCGGTGTTTCGATGGGGGATATTCTATTCTCCGCAAAATTGACCAAGAAGAGGAAAGCAGGAACTTTGGCTCAATCCAAATTCTCGCAGTGATAGTTACAGAGCGTCTAAAGAGGAATTCGTGAAAGTCAGCGATTCGCTTATTTCGGTGGTTGACGACGATGAGTCCGTGCGCGAGTCGCTGCCGGACTTGCTACGCGAATTTGGATTCAAGGCCAGGGCCTTTTCGTCGGCGGAGGAATTTCTCTCATCCGATTGCATCAGCCAGACGCACTGTTTGATTCTCGACATCGCAATGCCCGGCATGGGCGGACCCGACCTGCAGAAAGAGTTGGTTCGGCGTCAGCAGGAGATTCCGGTGATTTTCATTACCGCCGGTAACAGCGATGGAGTCCGTTCGCGCCTGATGCAAGAGGGCGCCGTTGAATGTCTTTTTAAGCCATTTACCGATTCTGCTCTTCTCGATGCGCTTGATGCTGCATTGCCAAAGAGCTGAGCGAACCAGCTTCTCTGTGCTGCTCGGACAATAAGTTGTATCGAGTCAGCGGAGAGTGGCTTGGGAACGAGGTCATTACTCATGCCGCAGACCACACCGATCGTCTTCGTCGTCGACGATGACTTGTCTGTACGCGAATCTCTGGAAGGCTTGATTCGCTTTGAAGGCTGGCAGCCGGAGACGTTTGGATCGGCGCAGGAATTTCTGGCACATCCGCGTGTCTCAGCCCCGAGCTGCCTGGTGCTCGATGTATCGCTCCCTGGCCTGAGCGGCCTGGATCTGCAGAGGAGCATAGCAATCGAAAGGCATGAGATGCCCATCATTTTCATCACTGGCCACGGCGATGTGCCAATGACGGTCCGGGCCATGAAGGCGGGAGCTCAGGAATTTCTGACCAAGCCCTTCAATGATGAGGTGCTGTTGACCGCCATCCGGGGAGCCCTTGAACGCAGCCGGGTTGCTCTTTCACGTGAGTTGGAAATGAAGGCGCTCAGGGACTGTTATGCGTCCCTCACTGCCCGTGAACGTCAGGTGATGTCGCTCGTCGTTTCCGGCTTGTTGAACAAGCAGGTCGGCGATGAGCTCGGTATCAGCGAGATCACCGTGAAAGCACACCGCGGAAGGGTAATGGAAAAGATGAAAGCCGACTCCATCGCCGATTTGGTTAGAATCGCCGGAAAGCTCCGCCTCCCACGTTATTCCGCCACAAACCATCCAGTCGCGCCAGTCGCGAATTAGTCGGCGAGCCGCTTTGTCCAAGCGGCGCCTTCTTCATTCGTGGTGAAGTTCGCCATTGAAGCGGCATAAATCAACACTCGTCATTCCGCCGGGGCCGGGAGATTCCGAGGATCTTGAGGAATCGAGAATGCGAACGTTGCGCCCTGGCCATCATTTCGATCAGCCCACAATTGGCCATGATGAGCCTCGACAATGGAGCGGCTCACTGACAGCCCGATACCCATGCCTTCCTGTTTGGTGGTGAAAAGGGGCTCGAAAAGCCGCTTACCGATCTCCGGGCTAAAGCCGACTCCCGAATCCTGAACGGAAACGGTGACGTGATTGCCATCTGTCTCCGTCCGGATGAGCATCTGTCTTGGGCGGTCGTTGACCGTTTCCATTGCGTCTAGCCCGTTGCGAAGGAGATTCAGAATCACCTGCTGAAGCTGGACGCGGTCACCATGAACAGCCGGCAGACGATCGCTGAGTTCATGTTTCAGAATTACGTTGTTTTGCTCCAGTTCGCCGGAAAGCAGCGCGATGACCTCGCGAGCCGCTTCATTAAGGTCGAGCGGTTCCACGTCAATTTGCTTCTTGCCGAAGAGCGTTCGCAGTCGAGTGACCACCTCTGAAGCGCGGTTGCCATCGCGAATCGTCCGTTGCACAGTCTCACGCGCGCCGTCAATATTCGGAGGATCGCTCTTTAACATACGAAGACAAGTGCTCGCATTCGTGATGATGCCGGACAGCGGCTGATTAACCTCATGTGCGATCGAAGCAGTCAGTTGTCCGATCGTCATGACTCTCATCATTCTGGAAAGTTCCGCCTGAGTGTTGCGCAATTCTTCCTGGGCCTGCTTCCAATCGTGCATGTCCACAACTGTGCCGTGCCATTTCACGATGCGCCCTTCCTGGTCACGCAATGGCAAAGCACTTGTCACGCACCAGCGGTGGGTATTGCCGGGCGCGTGAAACGTGCGGACTTCAACCCTGTAGGGAGCGCCGCTCTTCACGCATGACTTCCAGGTTTCCACTGCCGGTTCGACATCATCCGGATGGAGAAGCTTCATCCAGCCATCGCTCATAACCTGGTCAGGACTGAAGCCGGTGTAATCAAGGAAGCGGCCATTGCAGTAATCAATCGCTCCGTCGGGTGAAGCACTCCAAAGCATCTCGGGAATGGTTTCGGTCATCTGGCGCAGGCTGAGCTCGCTCTGGCGAAGCTTTTCTTCCGCTCGTTTAGAGTCGGTGATGTCACGAATGAAAGCACTAAAGAGCCAATCCTGCCCGAGCCTCATTGGAAGAATTTCCAATTCCACCGGGAATTCGACTCCGCTGCGGCGGACGGCTGTGACCTCAATGCGCCGCCGGAGAAACGGGCCCTCCCCGGTGGCCAGGAAGTGGCGCAGGCCGCGTTCATGAGCTGCTCGTTGCTGCTCAGGGATAATCAAGTCCGACATGTGGCGGCCGATAGCTTCACTACTACTCCATCCAAAGATTGATTCAGCTTGCTTGTTCCAGCCAGTAGTGGTTCCGTGTGAATCAATCGTGATGACCGCATCCAATGCGGTGTCGACGATCAGCCCGGTTCTCTCCTCGGTTCTCCGCATATTTTCCTGGGACTGTTTCACCTCCTCGATGTCGGTGGTCGTACCGACAAACTTGAGGACTCTTCCTTCAGCGTCTCGCAAGGGTGCGGCCTGATTGAGATGCCAGCGATAGGTCCTGTCGCGAGCGCAGAGAATCCGGGTTTCCATCGCAAAACCCTGTCCCGAGCGCACTCCGTTCCAAAAGGCCCCCGATGCGGTTTCGCGATCATCGGGATGGACCGCGGTCATCCAGGCCTCAGGATGCGACCGGACGAAATCGAGAGTATGACCGGAGTAGTCAAGCCAAACTCGATTGACGAAATCCGGCGTCCCATCGGGCTTAAGCGTCCAGGCGGCTACCGGAAGAAGCTGCAGCAGCCCAACCTGGAGTTGCAGCTCCTGGTTGGTTTCGGCGAGTTCTTTTGTTCGTTCGTCGACTCGCCGATCGAGTTCACGCGCAACCCGTTTCTGCTCATTTAGGAGAAGCGCCTGCTGCAACCCGATGGCTGCCTGATTCGAAGCTACGCTAAGCACCAGGCTCTCCGTTTGTTCTGGAAAACCGGCCCTCTGCGACCCCGCCACGATGAGTCCGATCTCTCCGTCAATTCCCATTCTTATGGGAAAGATCGAAACGTCCTGTTCTCCCAGATTCCTCAATACTCCTTCAGGCCATTCCCGCGGATCGTTTCCAAACCGGTGATTGAGAATCTGCCCGATCTCCTCCCGACTAAGGCTCGTTCTAAAGAGCTGAGTCGTTCTGAGCGCTTCAATCGGGGCTTCGCGGGAGTCGAGGCGAATTCGCGCATAGATGAAGTCGAGATCGAGCATTCCCATGAGTGCATCGAGCAACGTATCGAGAATTCGAATCGGTTCGCTGACACTCCAAACGGCGGGAAGAGCAAGGACGCTGACCAGATCGTTCACGCAACGCTGCAGCCGTTTTACTTCAGTGGCGGGATCCGCCGGTTGCTGCTGCATATTGGCCCATCTCTACTGGAGTTTCGCTGGCGCAGAGCGCCGTCCGCGAAATTCGCGAAGGAATTCTTCAGGACGCGTGAAAAAGGGGTTTTGTTGCAGATGCCCGCCGATGATGACCAGGGGGTGGGTTCGCATGATGTCGATCACTGCGTCCCCGCTGAGCTGCGCGAGATGGTAAGTACAGATAACTGCGTCGTCATATCGGCTCCAAACATCGTTCACGCGCGATTCAAATTCGATCACATCGTGGATACGAGATTGATCTCCGGACGCCCAGTCCATCCGGCACACGACGCGGCTCACGGGAAACCCTTCCGCGCTCCTGGCCGAAGCCGCCATCTCTTCGAACGCCGCGAGCATCCTGTCTTGATCGAAACGTCCATCACGCAGATAGACTTCAGTATTATTCAGAACCTGGAGTTGTCCGCTCTTCTGATGAGTTGTGGAGTCAATGCCTGCCGCAGCCAGACGCTGTAGATGCTCCTCGCGTGCTCCGGTATTGATGACGTTAACCGTTTTGTCACCACAAGAGAGACCTTCGCGGATGAAGGGAAGCAGGACGCGATACTCTTCGTCCTCGCTCGCGAAAAATGCGCACACGTGCCGCACCGCTCCCAATGGGGAGCCGGCCAGAGAGATTGGCTGCCGAAGTGGATTCATTTGCAGGTCCTTCCACTAGGATCCGCTTCAATAACGGCAAGAATTCCCAGCGCAGGTGAGCATCCCCAGCGCAAATGCCTTACTTATTGGTGATTTCATTGCTCAACGCTAACGAACGAGGCTGAGATCGATGGTCGGGATTTACTGAGTCCCCGGGGACCATTCCGCCTTAAGCGAAGAGGCTTTTACGCCTTATGGTGCGTAACGTTCAAGCAATTCTATAACGGCGAGGACCTTCGCCGAATAAGAAACGCATAATGTTAACGATTTCCGAGCGAATATGCATCCCGAGGTTGCCGCGGCGGAAAACGGTGACAGGCGGGCAACGAACGAAAAAATGCGCATTTCGCTAACCGTCCGTAAATGTGGATACGCCCTAGCTCGCGATTTCACCCAGATAGTATCCGAGCCGATTCTCGACATCCCCCGGCTTGTGGAAGCCGCGCGCCATCAGCGCCTGGATCCCACTCTGGGCGGCGAGGCGGCCGAGCGAAGCGATGCACGCATCCCAACCCGCGCCTAGCTCGACGTCCGGCGGCAGGCTGGTGTTGACGAGGCGTTTGGTCTGGGCGATCGCCCATTTGTCGAACCTGGCGATCCGCATCGCGAAAGCCTCGACGAACGCATCCAGATCGGCGTCGGGCAATGCGCGATTGATGTAGCCGTAGGCCTCCGCCTGGTCTGCTCGGATGTCTTCGGAGCTCAAGAGCACTTCAAGGGCGCGGTTGCGGCCGATGAGCCGGGGAAGCCGAGCCATGGGGCCGCCGCCCGCGACCATTCCCACGCCCACCTCCCATTGCGAAATGATGGCCTTCTCGCGGCTGGCAAAACTCATGTCGCAGGCCAGCGTGATCTCGCTGCCGTTGCCCGTCGCCCGGCCACGGATGAGGGCGATGGAGGCGACTGGCAGGCGGGTCAGACGCACGAGAAAGTCAGGCCAGGGCGGCAAGCCTGTGGGGCCGTTCGGCATTCCGGTCAGATCCTCAAGCCGGGCCTCGAAGTCGGAGTGATTCAGGAAATAGTCTTCGACCGCACTGTCGAAGACCACGACCTTCACCTGCTCGTCGGCCTCGAGGGCATTGATGACATCCTGGAACTCTTTGACCATTTCCGGTCCCATGACATTGATCGGCGGATTGTCGATGGTGACGCGCCAATAAGCGGGCGACCGCCGGGCAATGCGAATTTGTGCAGTTTTCACACGTGCGTCGATCACAGGCATACGATTCTCCTCCGGATTTGTTCGTTGCTGAAACCAACTAGTTGAAGTCGGCAAAGCGTCGCGTTTCTGCCGATCATCTAAGGACAAGGTGCGAGCCTGGCTCGGCTCACGGTGTCTCCTCGGTCTTGTTGAATGGCGTTGAGAATTCGTTGCCCAATTCGAGTCCCGGCTGTTCTCTCAGGGAAGCGGAAGCGATTGAAATTCGACTAAGTGGCAAGAACGCGTCTTACGATTTGCTGATCCGCGGATCCTCTGCCGCATCGAAGTATTCGAGACCAAGAGGACCAATCGCCGTTACCTGGGTGATGTACTCGCTGGATTTGGCCCAATGGAAGTGATAAGTGTTGCCTGGCAGAACAATTACGCTGCCGGTTGGATACGCCTGAAGCTTGCCGGCATCAAATTGATGGCCCAGCCCGATGTAAAACACGCCTGAGATCACTGTGTAGACTCGGTCCTCAGGGTGCTTATGCGGCATCAGCCTCACGTCGTGAGGCACTTTGACCCTGATGGTGTACGGGGCAGGCTCCGAGGGATTGCCAACAATGACTGCCAGCCGCACCGAAGGCGGGAACGCCGCGAAGGACTTCCACTCGATGTCTTCGGGCAGGACAGCTTTGAAGACCTCCTCACCGAGTTGGTGAGAAAGAATTGCGCCTTGCTTTGCCTCGGCCACGATTGCCTCTCCTCTAGTTGAAGTGTTCGCCTTTGGCGGGGAGCCTAGGCGGCTTTCTCGGCAAATAGATTCAAAAGCACCTGAGCTGCGACGGTGGAAGATGCAGGATTCTGCCCGGTGATCACACGCCCATCGGTGACTGCAAACGCTTGCCAATCGGCTGCCTTCTCGTAGAGACCGCCCACTCGCTTCAGCTCATCTTCGACGAGGAATGGGACAACCGTGGTGAGGCCGGCATCCCCTTTCCCGTCGTTGTGTCCGCCCCCCGTCAGGACGGCCGCCACGCTCCGATGACAACAGAATCTCTGCGAGCAAACAATTGGACGATAGTATTGTCGATACCTTGGTATGAGCCGCCGACTTAGGTTGGAAGCAGACAGCGGTCAAGATATCCCTAAATTAGTCGAGCTGTTTGCCGGGTTCGGTCTGGTCTAATCGAGGCAGCCAAACTTGAAAGCGAGTGTCGCCCGGTTTTGAAGTGACCTGTATATTGCCGCCGAGCTTTCTCACAATTGTTTGTACGGTGTTCAGCCCGAGGCCCGTTCCTTCGCCAACATTCTTGGTTGTAAAAAAGGGATCGAAGATATGCGGCTTGATCTCCGCTGGAATTCCAGAACCGCTGTCGCCAATTTCAACCACTACGCAGTTGTCGTCTTGGAAAGTCCGCAGCCGAATTTCACCGTGACCCGGCATCGCGTCGATGGCATTTTCGATTAGGTTGGTCCAGACCTGATTCAGCTCGGTTCCCACGGCGCTAACCAGCAACGGAACCGGATCGTAGGCGCGCTTCACTTCAACGCCGGGCTGCAGGATGTGGACGAGAGCGCCGAGCGTCGCTTCCAGGCTCCGCGCAACATCGATGTCCTGCACCGGCGCCCGGTCCATATAGGTATATTCCTTGACTGTCGAAACCATTTTCGATATCCGGCTGCTGCTGTTCTCTATTGCGCCGAGAAGGATCGATAATTCCGCGGAAGCCGCGATCCTCTCCAGCGCCGGGCGAGCCGTGTTTGAATCGAGATTTTTCAGCAGGGCTGTGAGTGCGTCAGGAGGCATATTGCACTTTGCCAGACCGGCTGACAACTCCCATGAGTCGGTGAGGCCGTGACTGCTCAGTATCGAATCCAGCCGCTCTTCCAGATCGCTGAGGGCGAGGCCATCCAAATGAGTGGTTCCTGATTGCAGCAGCGAGGCCTCCAGCTCTTCAATCATGGCTCTGTCCGAGTCATTGACGGGCCGCCGCCACAATGCGGAGTTTGCGCTGCGCATTTTCGCCAGCATATAGCGCATTTGATCGGCGGCGCGCTTGGCAGCGGAAGCCGGATTATTCAATTCGTGAGCAAGCCCGGCAGATAGTTTGCCCATTGCCGCCGAACGGTCGCGTAACTGCTCAATGCGCGTTCCTTCCCGGATTCTTTCGGACATCTTGGCGACTAGTCTTGACGTCAATTCTGGCATTCTCTGAATGAGCGCCGAAAAATTCGCTGCAGGAAATTTACCGAGTCGCCCATCCGTCAGCGCTCGTCCAGTCACTGTGAACTTCTTCATTCGAGAGAAAGGAAACACGCCACTCACATCGCCTGCCTGCGCGGGGAGTGAGACCGTATCGCCGCCAAATTCGCCTCTCCACTGAAAGAGTCCTTCAAGAAGGATGAACATCCAGTCTGCTGGATCGCCTTGCCGCACAAATGCTTCTCCGGCCTTGACGGAAACTTCCTGTACGTGACCGAGAAACCACTCGACCTGGTCGTCCGGCAAGCCAGAGAACACTTCGACGCCGCGCAATTCAACCGAACTTATCATTCATTCAGCCTTCTCTTAGGGATTAAGCGTTCTTTCGCGCGGGCAGCAACCGGCTCGCTGCAGACGATCGGTCATAGCCATTCATCGCGGCAACTCTTCGCCGGACTGTTCGCGCACCATATACTCGGCGTACCAATCGGGCCAATTCGCATCCGGCCTTCCGGTGCGCTTCTCGTGTTCGCCGTGGGCAACCTCCGCACGACGAAGTGCGCTTGCCAAATCGCTCGCCGAGCCGAACGAAGTCGTGGTCGAGTCAACACGCCCCGGCAGCCGAGTCGTAACTTCCTGGAGCAGCCAACCGTTTCCGTCGGGATCGCTAAAGGTGGCGAACGAGCTGTAGCTGGCGTTGCCGGGCGCGGGCCCGGCGACCCTGCCGCTCGCGCCGCCGGGCTGAAACTGAGCGCCGGGCGTTGCAGAGTGGAACACTGCGCTGACATCGACACCGCGGGCGAAAAGTGCATTGCGCGCAGCCTCAATGTTGGACACGATGAGGTAGAGGCCGCGGGCTGAGCCGGGCGCGGCCGAGGTGACCTTCGTGCCGAATTGGACGGAGCAGCCGGAGCCGGGCGGCGTGAACTGGACGACGCGGAAGCCGTTATCGAAAGAGAAGTCGGCGTCGAGGCGCCACCCGAGGTTTGCGTAGAACTTTTTCGCGATGTCGACATCCGAAACAGGGATTACGAGGGCCTCGAGTTTCAAGTCGACTTGCGCAACGCTGCCGGCGTTGGCCCCGCTCTCGTTGTCTGGACTCATGGTGATCCTCCGGAGTTGTGTGGCGTTGGACTTAGTAAACGTTTGTGCTTGTTGTCGAGGCGGCCCAAAATTGGCACGGAGGACATCCTCAAGCGGCGCCTTTCAATGGAAGGCTGGCTTCAATCCTGCTCTCCCCATGTCTGCGCATAAGTCTTGCCGTAGGGATAGAAGAGATCTTTGCGGCCTTCCTTCCACGCGGTCTTCATCTCCGGCGTTGTGATGTCCCAGTCTGGTCGGCATTTGCGGCTGACGGCGCGAAGGTCCTGGCGGAGCTCCTCGATGGTTGCGCGGCCGAAGAACCAATAGCCATTGTAGATTTTGTAAACAACGAGGCCCGGTTCGAGAACGATGGTGTGGGGAATCATGGGATTGTGTTCGGGGTCGGTGTATTCGGCGATGTCGAGATCTTTTTGAACAATGCGCCTGGCGTCAGAGAGGAATGGCCAGTGGACGCCTACGCCAGAGCGGTATTCGTTGGTTGTCTCGATGTTGTCGGTGCTGATGGTGACGAGGCGGCAGTATCCGACTTCGATCTCGGGGAGGAACTGGACGAGCAGCTCGGATTGGCGGCGATCTTTGGGGCAATAAGCTCCGCGGCTGAGAAACAGAATCATGGGATGCTGGCCCTGCAGCTCGGAGAGTTTGCGACGCTTGGTAGTGTGATCAGTCAACTCGTAGTCGGGGAAGAGGGCGCCGGGGACGATGTCGGATCGCATGGAGGAAATCTCCTTTCACAGCATTATGTGAGTTCGCGGCCCGGACTTTCACGCATCGATCAAATTGATCAAGTGGAAACAAGGCGTCCTTGCAGCTAGTACCCATCGACATCGATCACGGCTTGCGCAAAGGCCTGCGGGGCTTCCTGCGGCAGATTGTGCCCGATGCCGCCGGCGATGATCCGGCTTTCATATTTGCCGGTGAACTTCTGACGATAGGCCGATGGGTCAGGCGGATGCGGCGCGCCATTGGCATCGCCTTCAAGGGTAATCGTGGGTACGCCGATGGTAGGAAGCTGAGCCAGTTGCTGTTCGAATTTGTCGTATTGCGGTTCGCCGTCGGCCAATCCAAGCCTAAAACGATAATTGTGAATCACGATGGCCACGTGATCCGGATTGTCGAAGGATGCCGCGGTGCGATCGAATGTGGCATCATCGAAATTCCACTTAGGCGAAGCGATCTGCCAAATGAGCTTCGCAAAATCGTGCCGGTATTGGTCGTAGCCGGCCCGGCCGCGCTCGGTCGCGAAGTAAAACTGGTACCACCACTGGAGTTCGGCTTTTGGCGGCAACGGCTTCTTGTTGGCTGCGGGACTTGCGATCAGATAGCCGCTCACTGAGACGAGCGCCTTGCAACGTTCCGGCCACAGAATCGCTATAATATCCGCCGTCCTTCCTCCCCAATCAAAACCGGCCAGGATCGCCTTCTGGATCTTTAGAGCGTCCATCAGATTGATGATGTCGAGGGCCACGACGTATGGCTGGCCATTGCGAAAGGTGT
>CAZKJB010000090.1:0-12775 GCA_964552975.1 uncultured Occallatibacter sp.
TGTTGATCGATGTAGAGCTGCTTAAGCAGCGCGCTGAAGATCGGTCCGGCATGAAAAGCTGGCCCGCCCCGTTCCCCGACCGCCCCGTTGTCCGTCTTTTCCGACGGCTCAGGCACTGCCGGTTCAAGCAACTCCGGCAGGTCTTCCCAGAAAAATTCGCGGCGGTCAACGATTTTGCCGTTGCGCATGTGAAAGAGATTGACCGCGAGATTGCCGTCTTCGAAGTGGTAGCCGAAGACGTCCGCGTCGTCGTCTTGCTCGACGGTAGCGATGCGTTGCTTTTCCTGTAGCTGGCGCACAGTTGAGAGCTGATCGCGCAGACGGGCGGCGGCCTCAAATTGCTCGGCTTCGGCGGCAGCAACCATGCGCGATGTCAGCGTCCGTTCCAGCTCCGCATGGCGGCCTTCGAGAAATAGTTGCGCGTCTCGCACCGCATCCTTGTACGCCTCGGGCGTAGTCAATCCTTCAACACACGGCCCAAGGCAACGGTGAATGTAGTACTGCAGACAAGCACGCGGGTGATAGCGGGATAGATCGACCTTGCAACTGGGTAAGAGAAAGCTACGGTGGATGAGTTCGACAACGCGATAGGCGAGGTTGCCGGGAAAGTACGGACCGTAATAGGCAGCGCCATCTTTGCGCAGGCGGCGCGTAACAAAAACTTTAGGAAAGCGATCGGCGAGGGTGAGCTTTACGTATGGGTAGGTTTTGTCGTCGCGCAGAAGGATGTTGAAGCGCGGTTTACGCTGCTTGATCAGATTGTTTTCAAGCGCCAGCGCCTCATGCTCGTTGGCGACGAGAATGTAATCGAGGTCGACGGCCTCGCGCATAAGGGAGCCGGTTTTGGCGTTGGCTTGCGAGGCCTCAAGCAGGTACGACCGCACGCGCGAACGGAGATTCTTGGCCTTGCCGACATAGATCACGGCGCCATCAGCATTCTTGTAGAGGTACACGCCGGGCTGAGCGGGCAGAGTTCGAATTTTCTCGTAAAGATCCATGGTTGGGAGCGTCTTGCGGCGGCCCAATTTTCGTGCGGTGGCCCACTACCTAGGATAGCTGCAATCGTGCTGGGGAGCCTGAATCAGGGGAGTTCCGGATCCCGTGGCTTTTGCGGTGTAGCCTGCCGGGCGCAATCCTTACCCTAATAGGTAAAAAATACATGAGCAGGCGCCCTTGAGAAATGCACAGGCAATGCATAAGATACATGGTTTCAGTGATTTGAAAACGAGGTCACGAATGGATTGCGGCGTGCAACTGAATAGCAACAGTAGGAATCTGACTGGGTAGCTATGCGAAAGCGTGCGGGGCAACCAGCAAATAGGTGAGGACAATGACTATGCAAAGATTTGCATTTGTGCTGACGGCGGCGGCGTTGACTGTGTTCGGTGTGACAGGATGCGCTACGAAGAACTATGTGCGCACGCAGACGCAGCCATTGATTGACCATACCGGTCAATTGGACCAGAAAACTGCGGACAACAACCGCGCGATTCATGACGTGGACGACCGTGCAACGGCCGGAATCACCAAGGCGCAGGGTGCAGCCGATACGGCCAGCCAGAACGCGCAGACTGCCAGCCAGGCGGCTAATACTGCCGATATGGCGGCAAACGATGTGGCACATCGCGCCGACTCCCTCGACAGTGTTGTAAAGGGGCTGGACAACTACAAGCAGGTTGCCAATGTTTCGGTGACTTTTGGCTTTGACAAGGCCATGCTGACCACTGACGACAAGGCGCAGCTTGACACGTTTGCCGGTTCGCTGGGTTCGGCGAAGAGCTACATTCTCGAAGTGACGGGCGGAACGGATTCGATCGGGTCGGCGGCATATAACTACGACCTGAGCCAGCGCCGCGCGGACGCAGTGGTGCAGTATCTGGCCGCGAAGTACAACATCGCGCCGCACCGTTTCTACCTGATCGGTATCGGCAAGGACCAGTATGTGGCGGATAACAAAACGGCTGATGGCCGCAAACAAAACCGTCGCGTGCAGGTACAGCTGCTGTCGAACATGAGCGGCGAAAACGCACCGTCGACTGGACAGCCGACGGCGTCCACAGGCCAAGCTGGAGATGTGCGCACGCCAACGCCTGCGCCGTCTACGACCCTTGAGTAATGCGGAGATTTAGCGCGGACAGCAACGGCGCTTAAGGCAAGTCAAAACAAATGTCGAACGAGAGATGGGCGGACACGCGAAAAGCGTAGTCCGCCCTTTTTTTCCCTGGAACGCGATCGCGCAATCGAAGGCTATGTTTCGGCGGCGGAGAGCTGTCTCAAGTGCTCAGCGCGGACCTCGTTTGCCGTAAAGAGGCGCAGAAAAGGCGCTCCCTTTGCAGCAGACTCGACTGCGGGGCGTCCGTTCGCCTCTTGGCGCTCCACGATGCAGACAACGGCGGCAACGGTCATGCCGGCTTCCCGCGCAGCTTCGATCGCGACCACGGTTGAAGCGCCGGTGGTGCATACGTCGTCAACGATCACCGCGCGAGCTCCCTCCCGGTGGAACCCCTCAATGCGGCGGCCGGTGCCGTGGGCCTTTTCAGCTTTGCGAACCAGAAAGCCATGCAGCAGCGGTGCTTCAGCATGCGAGATTGCACGCCAGGCGCTCGCAGTCGCTACGTTGGAGACGATCGGGTCTGCACCCATCGTCAATCCGCCCACGGCCTCTGCGTCGATGCCATGCTCTTCGAGGAGTTCAAGCACAGAATGCCCGGTCAGGCGTCCGCCTTCAGCGTGGAGCGTTGTCGTGCGGCAATCGATGTAGTAGTCGCTGGTGCCGCCGGAGGAAAGCTTGAACTGTCCCAGGCGAAAGCTGATGCGGGCCAGAAGCGACAAAAGCTGTTGAGTGTGGGTTAAGTCGGGCATCGGTACGATTGTAAGCGAGTGAAGGTGTGAAGGAGCAAAGGAGTGAAGAATCCGGCAACTTCACTAATTCGCTTGTTCACTCTTTCACTTCTCGGATCACATTTTGTCCAGATGCCGGAAGCCGCCGGTCGCGACCATCATGAGCGAGAAGAGCAGGAAGTTGTAGCAGGCGTGGACGAAGACGCTCGAGGCGAGCGACCGCGTGAGGAGGCGCACTGCGCACAGAACGAGGCTTACGCCAACGAGCAGGAGGAATGGGCCGAGAGAATAACCGGTCTGTTCGGCATGCATCCACGCAAAGGGAATACTGGTGGCGATTGATGCGACGACCATTGCCGTAAGCGACCATTGCGGATGGCCGTTTGCGTCGAGCGGCCCCATGCGTCGACCAGTGATTTGTTCGGCGGCCCAATCATAAGCGGTCGAGAGCGAAGGCAGAAGAAATCCCCGAAAAAACATCTCCTCAAAAAATGGCGCGAATGTAACACCAAACCCGAAGAGAATCCAGGCCGCTCCGGGTGTGTGAAAGACCTTCTCGATCGGCGTATTGGTGGGACCAGGCATAAGCACGCCGTTGAGCCATGCCAGCAAAAAGCAAACAAAGGCTGCAGTGACCAGGCGCGGGCTCAGACGCAGCGCGGTTGCGCCGTTCCATTGCAGTCCTGCCAAAAGGCTCTTGTGCCAGAAGACGGGAAAGATAAGCAATGCGGCCGCAAAAGTGAAGAGATAAATGAGCCCTTCCATTCCCAGAATGAAATGGATCTCGTTGCCGGCTTGCTGCAACGATGCGACGCCAAACAAGTGGATACGGACTCCGCCGACAAAAAGAACGCTTGCTGCAATCACGCCCAGGAGCAAAAGTGGGATTAGAAGAGCGAGGTGACCAAAGTTGGGAATCCGGACAACAGGTCGAATTTCGGGCCGTTGCCACGACTGAAAAAGCGGAGGCTCGACGATTGAAGGCTCGTTTTGCGCGAGGAGCGGATCATACGCTGCGGGCTCGTCCGCGCGGGAGAGAGGCAGGCCGGGGTGAACCGGGCCGACAGAGTCGTCAGGCGGGCGATCGACTGGTTCGTTCGGATTGCTGTCGGAGAATTCGTTCGTCGGGAATTCGCTTATCAAGGGTTTGTCTTTTTCTCACGGCGATTCGTTGTTGGTGACGCAAGTTTTTGTCCGGAGCGCTTTTTCGATCGTAGTGGAAGCTCGTGAC
Source organism: uncultured Occallatibacter sp. (assembly GCA_964552975.1). GTDB lineage: Bacteria > Acidobacteriota > Terriglobia > Terriglobales > Acidobacteriaceae > Telmatobacter. The sequence continues at coordinate 4,073 of CAZKJB010000090.1, forward strand.
TTGGCTCAACCGATTCGGCAGTGGAATGAATTTGGCCATTGCTGTCAGGAGCTGTCGCGGGCAACAGGTCTTCATCGGAATCGGCGGGCTCAAGCCGGCCATTTGTTGATTTGTAATAGCGCGTCAGAAACTGGCCGGTATACGAGCCGGGCGTCGCAGCGATCTTGGCTGGCCGCCCTTCGCCTATGACGCGACCGCCGTCTTCTCCGCCCTCCGGCCCGAGATCGATGACCCAGTCGGCGTTGCGGATGACGTCGAGGTTGTGCTCAATGATGATGATCGAATTGCCTAGATCGGTAAGGCGGTGAAGCACCTCGAGGAGTTTGCGCACATCGTCGAAGTGCAGGCCCGTGGTCGGCTCATCGAGCAGATAGAGAGTCTTGCCGGTTTGGCGCTTCGAGAGCTCGCGGGCCAGCTTCATGCGCTGTGCCTCACCCCCGCTTAAAGTGGTAGCGCTTTGGCCCAGGTGCACATAGCCCAGGCCCACATCCACCAGCGTTTGCAGCTTTTGCCGCACCTGGGGCACATCTGCGAGCAACGGCAAAGCGTCTTCGATGGTGAGGTCGAGAATGTCGGCAATGGAGTGGCCGTGAAACTTCACGGCGAGTGTCTCCTGGTTGTAGCGGCGGCCATTGCAGACTTCGCACTGCACAAAGACATCGGGCATGAAGTTCATCTCAATGCGGCGTTGGCCGTCGCCCTGGCAGGCCTCGCAGCGGCCGCCGGATACATTGAAGCTGAATCGTCCCGGCTTGTAGCCGCGCTCGCGAGCTTCAGGCAGCATGGCGAATAAATCGCGGATGGGCGAGAAGACCTGCGTATATGTCGCCGGATTCGACCGCGGTGTGCGGCCGATCGGCGACTGATCAATGCGAACAACTTTATCGATCTGCTCGGCGCCTGTGAGTGCATCGTGCGCGCCAGGTTCCTCGCGCGATCCGTAGATTGTTTTTGCCAGCGAACGGTAGAGAATGTCGTTGACCAAAGTGCTTTTTCCGCTTCCGCTCACGCCCGTCACAACAGTCATCACTCCCAGCGGAATGCGCAGATCAACGTCCTGCAGGTTGTGCTCTCGCGCTCCCGTCACGACGAGCCATTTGTGAGTCAGAGGGCGCGGCTTCGCGCGCTGCAGCATGGTGGCGGCTCCGCTCAGGTAGCGGCCAGTGAGAGATGCGGGAGTGGCCATGATCTGTTCTGGAGTGCCTTGCGCAACCACGTTCCCGCCGAGGCGGCCAGCGCCGGGACCGAGATCGAGAACATAGTCGGCATGACGGATGGTTTCCTCATCATGTTCGACCACGAGAACGGTATTACCCAGATCGCGCAGCCGCTCCAGCGCCTGAATCAAGCGATTGTTATCGCGCTGGTGGAGGCCGATGGAGGGCTCATCGAGAACATAGAGAACGCCGCGCAATCTTGAGCCAATCTGCGTGGCCAGGCGAATACGCTGTCCCTCACCGCCAGAAAGCGTCGCGGCGTTTCGATCGAGCGACAAGTAGTTCAATCCGACGGCGCACAGGAATTCGAGGCGTTCAGCAATTTCGCGGCGGATGCGCTCGGCAACCAGGGCCTCGCGCTCGGTGAATTGCAGATTAATTGCTGCCGACAGCGCGCGGTTGAGCGGGAGCGCCGTGAAGTCCGCGATGGAGAGGCCGCCGATTTTGACAGCCAACGACTCCGGGCGCAGGCGTTTGCCGCGGCACACGGGGCATGGCGTGGCCGACATGAAGCTCATCATGTAATCGCGATAGCCGTCGCTGCGCGCCTCTTCAACGTTGTCGCGCAAATAGCTCAGAATGCCGTGGAACCCGGTGCGTGGCGCTTCACCCTCGGGCGGCCCGTAGACAAGAATGTGCTGCTGTTTAGGGGGCAGGTCCTCGAAAGGAGTTTTGAGGTCGATCTTGTAGCGGTCGGCGGCGAGGTGAATCAGCTTGAGCAGGTACTGCGAGGCCGAACCGGGGCCAAGGCCTCCATCGAGCAGTGGCTTGGACCAATCGGTGATGACCTTGGCAGGATCGAAGTCGTAGAGCGAGCCAAGGCCATGGCAGTTAGGGCAGGCGCCAAAGGCGGAATTGAACGAAAAGCTGCGCGGCTCGAGCTTGGGCACGTCGAGGCCGCAGTCGGGGCAGGCCATCGAGGAGGAGAATAGCTGTTCATGGCCAGAGTTGAACGCAATTAGGACCAGCCCATTCGCCAGTTGAAGCGCTTTGGCCACGGCCTGCTCCAGGCGCTTTTCGACCGGAGGTTTTGCGCTGGCTTGCGGTTCTTGTTTGCTCTTTTTTTCGGTAGCCGAACGAGGAGCGGCCGGCGCGCCTTCCGGTTTTAGCAGGATGCGATCAACAATCGCCTCGATCGCATGATTCTTGCGACGGTCGAGGTTGAGCGGCTCGGAAAGGTCTCGCACCTCCCCGTCAACGCGCGCGCGAAATCCTTGCTGGTCAAGCTGATCGAGCAAATCCTTAAACTCACCCTTTCGCCCCCGAACAACGGGCGCCATCACCGTGACGCGCTCGCCGCTGCCCAACTCAAGAATCCGCTGCACGATCTGTTCGGCAGTCTGGCGGGCGATGGGCCGTCCGCAGTTGGGGCAGTGGGGCGTGCCTACGGAGGCGTAAAGCAGGCGCAGGTAGTCGTAGATCTCGGTGATGGTGCCGACGGTCGACCGAGGGCTGCGGCTGGTGGTCTTCTGCTCGATTGAAATAGCAGGGCTCAATCCCTCGATCGAGTCCACGTCGGGCCGCTCAATCTGGTCGAGAAACTGGCGCGCATAGGCTGAAAGCGTCTCGACATAGCGGCGCTGGCCTTCAGCGTAAATGGTGTCGAAGGCAAGTGAGCTCTTGCCCGATCCGGAAAGCCCAGTCACGACCGTGAGAGCGTTGCGGGGAATGCGCACATTGATGTCGCGTAAGTTGTGCTGGCGCGCCCCGCGCACCGATATGTGTGTGATTGCCATTTGCAAGGATTTTCTGTGCTGGCGGGCCGTTTGCGACGTTCCTTTGGTTACCTACTGCAAAACAACACCTGGGGGTATTCTATTTGGCAATAGAAACGAGGGTCAACGCGGCCCGCTTTCTGCGACAATCGCATAGACAGTTAGGAATGATTTCCGGCGGCAAACGCGCACGCTGCGGCTAGGATTGCAGATAACTTAAAGGTGGATCGAATGTCTAGTTTGTTAGATTTGGCGACGTTGACGTGCGCTTCAGTCGGTGCAATGGCCTTCAGCCTTCTGGCTGCTTATGGGATTCTTCGAACGGGTTTTGCGATGATGCGTGGGCAGCGGCGGACACAAGCCGTCAAGCCGCAACCTGAAGCCGCCCGCATCGCGTAGCCCGATTTCCGGGCATCCATCCCATCAAAATCAGTTCTGCGGATTCTGTTGCGGCTGTGGCTGCGGCTGCTGTTGTTGCTGTTGCTGTTGCTGTTGTTGCTGTTGCTGTTGCTGTTGTTGCTGCAATTCTTGCTGCATCTGCAACTGGCGCTGCTGCATGAAGTCACCCACGGGGCGGGCAGGAACCTGCACGGGATTGGCCTGCGGTGGAGGCGGCTCTTCAGGCTGCTGATCCGGCGGCTGCTGGTCGGCTTCAGCATCATTCTGCGTTGTGTCGAAGGCGGGCGCGTTGGGTTGCGATCCGGCCGCAGGGCGCAAACTCAGCACAATCCGGCGCGGTGTGCCCTTGCCACGGTCGCCGATGATCAGCACGTTGTAGCCGGAGCCATCCAGAAGCTGATTGAGAACCTCGCGGGCCGGGCCCGGCCCATATGTGCCAAACACTCGCTGATCTTCTCCCATGCCCTGCAGGTTGGCGCCGGTCTTCGAAGAAACGTCTTTCAGAATCTGCGCCAGGCTCGAATTTGACGCTTCAATGCGCAGGCCGCGGTCGTCCCAAACCACCGAGGCATCGGAGGGGGTGTCGTTTGCGGGCCAACTGGGTGCCAGGACGGCGGCCGAAGTTGCAGGAGCCGTAACCGCGGACCCAGGCTGGGATTCCGACGCGCTTTTTTGCGCCTGATTTGCTTTCTGCTCGGAGAAAGACATCGGTGCCTGCGGTCGTGACGTCTGCGCTGACAACGTGCCACCCGATGCAGATAGTGGAGATGCAAGCAGCGCCAATGCGGCAATGAACGATGCGCACGTGCCGGCCGCGGTCTTCGCAGAGGGATGACGCAACATCGCGTCGAGCGTCAATTCCGCAAGTGGCTTTAAGCAGAATCTCATTGAGAAAACTTCCTTGCTATTGCCGCGGTCTTATTCCTTTTCGTTGCTTTTACTTTCGAGCGTCAGGTTTTCTTGAGCGCCCCCCTGTACTAGACTAGCAGTGACCGAGAGACGCTCAAAAGAATCTTTGGAGTCCACAAGATGTTACCGGCGAGACAGTTACGGCGAGTCATTCTGACGGCAGTGGCCCTATTGCTGGCGCCGCTTGCAGGCAGGGCAGTGACCTGCACCACACAAGCTGAGCTGGGATCGCTCGACCGCGACGCGCTGGCAACCATCGCAGGCCGGTTGGCGAACGCCGTGACGGCGCAGGACTATTCGACGCTGCAGACCAACCTGTCGCCGCAGGAGGCGGCGGATTGGGAAGGCATTCGCGGAGCAGTGGAACAGGCGTCGCCTCTGGTCAAGGGCGGACAATTCCAGTTGCGCAATGTGTATCTGCTGGATGCGAGCAACCAGACCGCGACTGGCGACACTCAGTTCTTCTGCTCGAATGCGGCGGGATCGCTGACGGTTACCATTCAAATGAACGCGCTGCCTCCGGGGCGTTACGCCGTGGCGTTGGCCGATGCAGTGGGAGCGCCGCTAGCGGGGCAGATGGGGCTGATTCTAGCGTGGGACCCGACAGCGACCGCATGGAAGCTGGCGGGAGTGACGGTGCGGCCGGGGACCTTCGACGGCCATGACGGTGTCTGGTACTGGTCACGCGGCCGGCAAATGGCGAAGGACGATCCATGGACAGCGTGGTATAGCTACGATGCAGCGCGCTATTTGCTGCTGCCAGTTGATTTTCTCTCTTCGCCCAACCTCGACAAGCTGCATCAGGAACAGTCGCAGATTATGCCCTCGCCGCAGAGCGCGTTTCCATTGTCGCTCGCCGACGGCGATCGAACGTGGAAGATCGAAGCAGTCGGCCTGGACTCGACATTGCATGAGGACGATTTGGGCGTGGTTTATCAATCGACCGGTGTTACCGATCCGGCGGCGTTGCGCACCGAAGCGACGGCAGTCATGAGCGCGTTCCTGAAGGCGCAGCCGGGATTGCGGGCGAACTTCCACGGCCTGTGGGCCTACGCGGAGAAAGATGGAAAGCGAAATCCCGTGATGGAATTGCCGATGAAGCAGATTCCGTAAGAGCAGGGAATAAGTCAACAAGTAATTGAGTGAAGAAGTGAGCTAAGAACTGGGAACCGGCGGTAGGACGGAAGCCTGGAAACCGGAGTGCGAAATCATTCGCGTTTTCACTTTCACTCTTTCACTTCCTCAATCGCTTGAGAGGGGCAAAACCATTTTGGCTGGCATCATCGATCTGCGCTCCGATACTGTGACGCGGCCCACGCTGGAGATGCGTGCCGCGATGGCTGCGGCTGAAGTCGGCGACGACGTCTACGGCGAGGATCCCACAATTAATCTGCTGGAGCGACGCGCAGCGGAGATTTTTGGCCGTGAAGCAGCGCTGTTTGTCCCTACAGGCACGATGGGAAATCAGATTGCGATCCGATTGCTCACCGAGCCGGGCCAGGAAGTGATTGCCGAGTCGCGCGCGCACATTCTGGACTACGAGATGGCGACGACTGCCGTCTTCTCCGGATGCCTCATTCGCGCAGTGCCAACCGAGGATGGCATCCTGACGTGGAAACACATTGAACCCGCGATCAACCCGTACGGAGCATTTCGCGCTGCAACCGGGCTCATCGAGATTGAGAACACGGCCAACCTCGCCGGCGGCCGCTGCACGCGCGTGGAAGTTTTGGAGGAGATTTGGGCTGGCGCGAAGGATCGTCGATTGCCTTTGCATCTTGACGGTGCGCGCATATTCAATGCGACAGTCGCGCTAGGCGTGGACGTGAAGAAGCTGACGCGCGGATTCGACACCGTCATGTTCTGTCTCTCGAAAGGACTTGGGGCGCCGGTGGGATCGATGCTCGTGGGTTCCTCAGAACTCATGGCGAAGGCTCGCGTCTATCGGAAAGCATTAGGCGGCGGAATGAGGCAGGCAGGCATACTCGCCGCAGCAGGACTGATCGCGCTCGAGCAGGGGCCGGCGCGTCTCCAAGAGGATCACGCCAATGCACACTTGCTGGCTGAAACTCTGGCGAACACAGAGGGCGTTTCGATCGATCTTGAAACAGTTGAAACGAATATCGTCGTCTTCCGATTGAGAATGGGACTCAGTGCGGTCGAATTGGTAGCGCGTCTGAAGGCGCGGGGTGTACTTGCAGGTGCTTTTGGGCCGAACGCAATTCGGTTGGTGACGCATCGCGACGTGACGCGCGCGGAGTGCATTGAAGCGGCCGAAGCATTGACGGAGGAGATCACGGCAGGAGTCCGAGCGGCGGGCTTGGAGTCTTTTGGCGCCGAAAACACTGCAACCTAAAGCAAGAATAATAAGGGCAGTCGAGAGCGCGTTTCGAATCGCCCTCAACTGCCCCTGTCCAAGTGCCGGTTCACACTTGTCGAATTTGTTGCTCTAATTTATCGCCGCACTTCGCGCTTACTTCGTAGGAACACTGTTGACGGTCTTCACGATCTGCGCCACGATCTGGTACGGATCAGCTTCCGAGTTCGGACGGCGGTCTTCGAGATAACCCTTGTAACCGTTCTTGATGAAGTTGACGGGTAGGCGAACCGATGCGCCGCGGTCCGAGAGGCCATAGCTGAACTTGTCGATGGCCTGGGTTTCGTGGAGACCGGTAAGGCGCAGATGATTATCAGGGCCGTAAACGCCAATGTGAGCAGCGATGTTGTCTTCAAAAGCCTTCATCAGGGCTTCGAGGTATGCTTTGCCACCCACTTCGCGGAGATACTTGGTGGAGAAGTTGCTATGCATGCCCGAACCGTTCCAATCGCCCTTGATGGGCTTGCAATAAAGCTGGAAGTCGACTTCGTACTTTTCGCAAAGGCGAGCCATCAGGTAGCGCGCAGTCCAAACGTCGTCGGCGGCCTTGTGCGAGCCTTTGCCAAAGATCTGGAACTCCCATTGGCCTTTGGCGACTTCGGCGTTGATGCCTTCATGATTGATGCCGGCTGTCAGGCAAAGTTCAAGATGCTCGTCCACGATGGTGCGAGCAATGCTTCCCATGTACTTGTATCCCACGCCGCAATAGTAAGGACCCTGGGGGCCGGGATAGCCGTTTTCTGGGAAGCCGAGAGGACGACCGTCTTTATACAGGAAATATTCCTGTTCGAAGCCGAACCACACATCCGGATCGTCCGGTGCTGTAGCGCGCATGTTCGTCGAGTGCGGCGTGCCGTCGGGGTGCATCACTTCGCTTAGCACGATGTACCCGTTCGTGCGGGTTCCGTCTGGGTAGAGAGCCACGGGTTTCAAAACACAGTCGGACTTGCTGCCTTCTGCCTGCATGGTGGAGCTGCCGTCAAAACCCCAAAGGGGCAAGTCGGCAAGTGTGGGCGGCTTCTCAAAATCCTTGATTAGAGTCTTGCCGCGCAAATCAGGAACGGGCTTTTTGCCGTCGAGCCAGATGTATTCCAATTTGTACTTAGCCATGTATCTCCTTTGGGAGGCTTCAGATGATGAGGATGCAAGAGAATCCTAGGGCCTTGAGTATAAGGATTTCGTAAAGATTCTCTAAGTGTACGCGCGGAAAAATCTGCTTAACATCTAGATGTGGAAAACTTTGCCTAATGCCGATGGGCAAGGAGAATCATCAGCAACAAGACGACGACAGGAATCATGGCCAGGGCGCCAAAATAAATGATCTTCCGGGCAAGTTGCGATTTGCGCTTTTGCCAGTTGTGCAGTTCGGGCCGGTCTTCAACGCCAACCTGATCAGGATGCTCGAGGTCAACGAGGAATTCCTTGGCTGAAGCATACCGATTCTTTGGGTCGCGCTCCAAAGCTCTGTATAGGATCTCCTGCAACTCGGGCGAAATGGACGGATCGACAACGCGTGGTGGAACTGGATGGTTCAGCAGACGGTCGTTCATTGCGGCCAATGGTGACGGGCCGGAGAAGGGAAGTTTTCCTGTGAGCAGTTCGTAGAGGATCACTCCCATTGAATACAGGTCGGAGCGAGCGTCGCCGCGCTTGCCTTTCACCTGTTCCGGTGAAATATAGTTGGGCGTTCCCAACGTAGGGGTGAAGTTGGCATAAGTCAGGCGGCGCGAGGCCGAATCGCTTGCAATGCCAAAATCTATCAGTTTGATTGTGTCTTCGCTGTCGACCATGATGTTTTCCGGCTTCAGGTCGCGGTGAACCACGCCGTTGGCATGGATATAGTCGAGGGCCCGCAGGATGCCGATTGCGATGCGGATGGCGCGGTCTTGCGGAATCCGACCCTCATCCATAATCGCTCTCAGCAAACGTCCTTCGCACCACTCCATCACCATGTAAACGCGGGACCGGTCGCGTTCGCCGTATACCCGCATCACATTGGGATGCTGAAGCCTTTCTCCGATTGCGGCTTCACGCTGGAAACGATCGAACAGGATGGGATCGGCTTCCATGTCGGGATGGGGAATTT
>CAZKJB010000091.1:0-12721 GCA_964552975.1 uncultured Occallatibacter sp.
AACGTCTTCTGTGTCACATTCGCTTTCAGCTTCCCGGGCCTTCCCTCCCGGGTTCCTGCCGTTGCGCAAAGCAGCAGCCGGAACCCGCATTCGGGTGTCCACCCTCGCCGCGCCTTGCCCCTTGCGGCCCGGGTGGGGTGCATTCTGATTGCTGAAACTCAGGAGTCAGGCGCTAGAGTTCCGCATTCTCCGGCTCCCGCCTTCCGATACCCACGTCCACTGTCGCTTCCGTGGGCTCTTCATCCCAGTCCGGCTCCGACGCCAGCAGTTCCCCAAGCGTTGGCCCGCTCCGCTTCTTCTTCTTTCCCTTCCCGCCTTCGTCCTTCTTCTTCACCACCAGGTTCATCAGAATATTGGCGCTACGCACATCGCCCTTGACCGTCTGTTCCACCAGCGCTTCCGCAATCCGTTTTGCGCCGTCCCCGTTCAACTCGTCTTTCAACGCCCGGCGCAGTGCCTTTTTCGCGCCTAACTTCACCGGCTTCTTTGCCGCGCCTTCCGCGGCCTTTTTGCCCGCCTCCGCCCTTTCTGCATCGCCGCCCTTCGGCTCTGCCGCCTCTATGCGCTTTGCCTCTCGCTTTGCCTGGTCCGCCTTGCTTCTACTCATCGTTTCACCATTCCGGCCACCATCCATCGACTCTGCCCGCGCCCGCAGAAAGAAAAAGGGACAACCCTTACGAGTTATCCCTGGTTCTCTTCTTCTACTTCGCTCGCTCGTTCGGTAAGAGTGGCCTGAAGAAGTTCAGGAAAGTCGCACCGACCTTCCCGTCAGTCACCATCAGTTCTGTATGAATGTCCCAAGCTTACCGAATTTCGCATAAATTCACTGCAAACTATTTTTCATCGATCCACCGATTTGCTTTCAATCACTTACCGTCATGAGAGCCTCATCCAATGGTTGACAAGGTTAGAGGACAACCTCGAACAGCAATTCTCCGGCACGCGATCTTACTTTCCCAGCTTCCGCACCCACCTCCTCATCTCTGCCAGTTCCACCAGCGTCTCGCCCCTTCGTGGCACCACGGCATACACGAGCTTGCAATCCATCGCGTTCGCCATCTTCTCCAGAGCCTTCAGGCTGATCGTCTTCTTGTCCTCGCTCTTCTCAAGCCTGAAGATCACTGACTTACTCACCTCAAGCTTGCGCGGCATCTCCGTCGCCCTCACTCCCAGCACTTGCCGCACTCTCCTCAGCCAATTCGGATAATTCGATGCCTTCTTTGCAGCAACCCTGAAGTATCGTTGCTCCTTGTCCAGATTTGCCCGCGCCTGCATCCGTTCTTCGTTCTCCATCCGTTGCTCCCCCGATCGTGATTTCTGTTTCTATTGCCTGTTTGTTTCCCACTTTACCTACAACGGCGAAATAATCTGCAAATCCGAACGCAGATTTAGGAGTTTTTCTCAAAATCAACCACCTGCAGGTCGGCCTACCCGCGGAACCGGACACCTGCAGGCGTACTTTTTCGCCGCGCCACAAACCGGCAATCTTTTGCGCTCCAGAATTTCCCAAATCGTGCACCCATAGGTGCGCGCGTTAGCTTTGGAACACTGGCAGCCGTAAATGATGAACTGAAGCCTGTTGGGCTCTTACCGTGGATGCGTGAACCCGCAGTCCTTCCAGAGCCTTTCCCAGACCCAGATTCCGGCAGTAGCCTTGGTCGGCAACGGGAATCCGAGCTGATGGGCCAGCATGCAAACTTGGCCGCGATGATGCGCTTCGTGCGAAATCATAAAGGCCACCATCGCTGCTCCCGCAGGCCATGGCTTCGCCCAGCCATCGCGGCAAAACGTCTTCTCGTGGCTGTCAGGTCCGCACAATGCCGCTTCAAGCATCTCCCGGCAGCACTCGGCGCTTGCTGCCAGAGCGGCCCTCCCCTGCTTCTGCGTGCAGCGCGCGCGATCCATCGGCGCAGGCAATTTCACATGCGGCGCAGACAGCCTCAACCATTTGCGCCGCATGTTGTGCACGTGCGCGAAAATTGCGGCAATTGTTCGAGCCTTCGTCCCCGGCACTTTCGCGCGCCACGCGGCACTGTCCAGATGCTCCAGGACAATCTGATTCATTCGCTCGTTCGCGGCATAACACTCCACCAATGTCTTGCGAAGGTCCGCGTCGGTGTCAACACGTGATTGCGTCATTTCGCTCACCATGTAGAGTCCCACGTCCAGTCAATTCCCGATCATAGACAGATGGACCCCGGTCCCTGTCCCATAATCTCGAATATCTGACCCCTGATGCCTGATCCCTGTATTCGACCCCTGCTACCATTCCTCTATGCCGCTGCCGCATCGCAATTACCCGCCGATGGCGTCGCTTCGCGCAGCCGTTCTCTTCTCGGGATTCGCATTGCCGCTTCTCCTCGAGCCTCATCTTCCTGCGCAGGCCCTGCAAAGCAACATCTCTCCTGCCACAAAAAGCCTCGACCAAATCCCGTCCGGGAGCGGTCGCGTTCAAACCATTGGCCAGGTCGCCATCTCGCCGGACGGCAAGCGTGTTGCGTGGCTACTGGCGGGCGAGATTCACGTCGCCCCAGTCGATAACTTTGATTCAGCTCAGCGCATCACGGCCGCCGTTTCCTCCGTTCAGTCCTGCGCCGAATCCAACTTAACCTGGTCGCCCGACTCCGCTTCGCTTGCCTTCTTCTCCGACTGCGCAGATGCAGGTGAGCAAACCGATCTTTACATCTCCCGTCTCGACGGCAGTCCTCCCCGCCGCATCACTTCTCTCCACGGCGATGCAGATTCTCCAGCCTTCTCGCCCGACGGCTCGCGCATCGCCTTCCTTTATGTCGAGGGAGCCACGCGACCCGCCGGGGCGCTTGCTGCCATGGATCTCCCCTCCGGCGTCATCGGCGAAAACGGTATCGAGATTCAGCGCGTCGCCTTGGCTGCCGCCGATGCATCCCAGCCCGCCGCTCCAGAATTCGCCACCCCTGCCAACCTGCATGTCTACGAGTTCGATTGGTCGCCGGATTCCAAATCCCTCGCCTACATCGCTGCGGATCCTCCCGGGGAGAATAACTGGTGGGTCGCCAAACTGTTCACGCAAGAACTACACAGCGCGGAGAAGGCGATACTCGCGCCATCCAGCGTCTCCGGCCCACTCCACGGCCTGCAGATCGCCGTTCCCCGCTGGTCTCCCGACGGAAAATCCATCGCCTTCATAGGCGGCCTCATGAGCGATCAGGGCGTCATCGGCGGAGATGTCTGGCTTGTCTCTTTTGCTGGCAGTCAACCTCGCGACCTCACGCCGAACCGTCCCTCCTCGCCGGCCTGGTTCGCGTGGGATGGTGACAAGCGTCTCATCGTGAGTGAGATTGCCGGAGGCAACAGCCGGATTAGCTTCCTTCCCATCGATGCCGCCGGCGGTCCCGAAGACGCGCCTCTGTTGAATTATCCGGGCACTCTTGGTGACGGCCTCTTGGAACAGGGCCTTTCCATCTCTCGAAACCATTCCATTGCTGTCTTTAGAGGCAGTACTTTCAACAGCCCTCCGGAAATTCTTGCAGTTTATCCCGGCAAGACCTCGGGTCCGCCAACGCAGCTCTCCCATTTCAACGATGGCCTCGCGCCCTACTGGGGTAGAGCCGTCTCAATTGAGTGGACAAGCGACAACTTCCAGGTCCAGGGCTGGCTCTTGTCGCCAGTGCATTACGATCCCGCGAAAAAGTATCCGCTCATCGTCCACATCCATGGCGGTCCCGCCTCCGCCGTCCTCTCGCGCTGGGAAGGCGGAGCCGGCGGATTCAGCTCAACTGCCTTTTCTGCCCTCGATTACTTCGTCCTATTGCCAAATCCCCGTGGCAGCTATGGCCAGGGTGAGGCCTTCACTCAGGCCAATCGCAAGGATTTCGGCTACGGTGATTTGCACGACATCCAGGTCGGCGTTGATACGGTTCTGGCGAAGTATTCCGTCGACCCCAATCGCGTCGGAATCGCCGGCTGGAGCTACGGCGGTTTCATGACCATGTTCGCCCCCACCCAAACGCACCGTTTTCGTGCGGGGGTGGCGGGAGCAGGCATCTCGGACTGGCTTTCGTATTACGGCGAAAACTCCATCGACCAGTGGATGATTCCGTACTTCGGGGCCTCTGTTTATGACGACCTACAGGTGTACGCCAAGAGCTCCGCGATCAACTACATCAAAAACGTGACCACGCCCACGCTCCTCGTTGTCGGGGACCGCGACGGTGAATGTCCCGCCCCGCAGTCCTTCGAGTTCTGGCACGCCCTCCGCGATCTGAATGTACCCACTCAGTTGGTGGTCTACCCGAACGAGGGTCATGGCTTCGTGGATCCCGCCCATCGCCGGGACGTGAACCAGCGTGCAGTCGACTGGTTCGCCAAGTACATGCCGCCCGCTCCGTGACGCCACATGTGCTCCCCATTCAGCTCCGGGTCAGTCTATTTAGCAGAGATTTACATAGATCCCGACGAATGCCAGAGGTAACCCTGCCCTGATACACTTTCATTTTGGAGCTTTCAGTGTGCGTTTCGCCCCTTCGGCCGCATGCGGCTGTGCGCCGCCAGGGAGCCGTAGCTTGGGTGCGACCCACGTGCTGCGGGCTGGCCCTCGACATTGGAGGGGGCGGTTATCACTTAATTATTAGGTGCTCTTTGAGACCGTCCCGCAGTTCGACGGCGCGGGGCGGGGAGGATTCATGCGGCGGTTCTTAACGCTTGTTTGTTTGCTTGGCCTTGCCCTTCCGGCAGGGATTTCGATCTCCGGCTGCACTCGCAACCCAGATGCAAACTATTGCAACGGCCAGGGCTACGGTCTGAAGGTTACGGACGTAGCCAATATCACTTTGCAACCGCAGATCGCCGGCATCTCATTGGCATTCGGGCAGACAATTCAGGCGCAGCAACCATCCGCCACAACATGCAAGGGCCAAGCCGCTTCGGTCAGTTCTGCGCTCATCAACTACGGCACGACCAATAATCAGTTGGTCGACATATCGCCGTCAGGCGGCATCTGCGCGGGCACATGGAACCGGAATACCGGCGGCGGCATCGCCGACTACACTACTTGCAACTTCCCAAATCCATTGCCTTCGACCAACGGCTTGCCGTACGGCATTGCATATATCACCGCCACGGCGGAATCGATTACCTCGAATCCCGTCACGGTCTACGTCCACGCGCCCGTTACAAGCCTTAGTTTGGTGACAACCCCGCTTGCGGGCGCCCCCGCCCAGGGTTGCTACTCGCAAAATCAGCAGGCTCAGCTCGACGCACAAGCCTTCTACCAGGCGAGCTCAGGCCGGGCTCTCCTCTGCGCGCCAGGGACTGCCGGTGTTCCACAGTGCTCGTCGTCCATTGGTACGCTCGACTTCGCAGTCGGGAACAGTTCAGTCGCCACCATTAACTCGGCGACGAATGTGATTACCGCGCAGTTGCCTGGTACGACCGTCATTACCGCGACCATCGCGCAATCGTCTTCTGCGGCCGGCTACTTCTCCACCTGTCCGCCTGCCTCCATTTCGATAAATTTGGCGAATGGCGGCACAAGCGGCGTGGTCACTCAAGGCGTGTCGCAGAACCTGACTACCAACGTCGTCGATACAAACGGCCATTCGATCACAGGCCTGAGTCTCGGCTATCAGTCCACCAACCCCATCGACATCACCGCCTCTGCCGGCGGAACCATCACTTCGGCGTACCCTGGCGTCGCATCGGTTTATGCTATCTGCGAGCCAAGTACTTGCAACCCCGCACCTATTAATGAACTCGGCTTGAATGGCACGGGTCTGTCACTCTCATCCAACCCGGTAAACATCATCGTTCCCGGGGCTACCAGTGACTTCGTATGGTTCTCAGCGCCTGGGCAGTCACAATATTTTTCGTCGGTTGAGCTCCTCACCGGCACTCCGGCGTCGACGGTTCGCCTGCCTTACGTGCCCAATTCGATGATCATGGACAAACTAGGCTCGAGTCTTTATTTTGGCTCGCAGCGTGAGTTGATGGTCTACTCAACCGGTACGAACAGCCTCAGCAAGCAGGACACCACGGCTCCCGGCGTTGTGCTGGCTGTGTCTCCGAACGATAGCCAGCTGCTCGTGAACGATCAGATCCGCGGCCTCTTTTACCTTTACAACGCGTCATCCGGCTCGTCCTTAACCTTCGGCGGACTTGGAGCCGCCGCAGCATGGACGCCCGATTCGGAAACTCTTTATATCGTTGACAGCGCAGCTCTCGGCGGCAATCACACGAATACGCTTTACGCATACAACGACAACTCGGGCTGGAGCACCTACGACCTGACTGCCTCGGGCGGTTCGCAAAGCCTGGCAGTCACAATCCCCGGAGTTGGCGCTTATCTCGGTGGGAATCCCACGGTCGCGCACACCTGGTGCCCCGCTGGTACTGTCGGTAATAACGCGAGCATTCAGTTCTATCCTCAGAGTGACGCGGTCACTATTCTGAACAGTGTGCTCGGCGCCACGACGGACGGCAAGCATATCCTCGGCGCCATGCTCAACGGCACCAGCATCAATCTGAACGACATTGGTGTAAAGATTCCGACTACGGCATGCCCATCGACGACAGCCGGCACTACGCAGACGCTCGCGCCGCTCTCAACCAGTCCGGTACTCAACGGAACGGTAAACCTGACGGGCGTTTTGAACGCGGCCGCCATCAACCAGATTGCTACCGGCACGGCGCCGACGACAGCTTCGGTGACCACAGCCGCTCAAATCGCGTTCGTGACCTATACGCCAACCGCCGGTTCAGCGACTGCTGTAAAGCTGCCCTACTATCTGCCTGCGGGAACTGGAGTTGGCCAACTGGGGTATGTCACGTTTGCCGACAGTACATCGGCGACTCCACCAGCCGCTCCACTTGCTGGCGCATTCAGCCCGGACAACAGCATTTTCTTTGTCTCCACACAGGGCGATAACCTGGTCCACTTCATCAGCATCCCGACCAACGTGAGCCCTGCAGCGCCGCCGACTGACACGCAGCAAGTCAACCCCGGCCTACCGGCCTGTGCGCCGCTCTCGGCCGGAGGTAATGATCCTGGGTGCCTGTATCCCACGGCACCGGCTCCGAACGCGGTGGTGCCGGCCACGGCGATTGCGGTCAAGCCGCGCAACGTAACTTAAATCATTTTGAAATCCAACGGCGGCTGCAACTCAAGGTTGCAGCGCCACTTGCCGTGGGGTAGCCGCCTTCGGCCCAAGCGCGCCAGCCCCGGCGGTGACGCAGGTGATTATTGCTGACGGGGTTTCGAGAAAAAAGAGACCGAAGCGGCCGCAGCCGGCACAGATTCCGTGCACCCGCAAATGCACGAATCGCCAAATTGGGAACCTCGAAAAAGTGACGGTTTCCGATTGGCTGGAAGGAGTGCACCTACAGGTGCATTGAATCGCGGAAAGGTGCACCTGTAGGTTGCATTGATTTCGCGAAAACTCTCAAAAAGCGATTCTGATCGTCATGAGTCGTGATGAATTGACGACTTGTAGATGGAGTTTTTTGAGCAGACGCGAGGGCTACCTTTCTTACCGCTGTTCGGGCTGGGCGGGGACGAGCGTCTCGCCCTCACACGATAAAATCAACTCATGATCAAAGGCATCTCCTTTCTGCGTTCTGCCGGCAGCACGGCAGCCTATGAGCGGCTCTCCGGCTTTTTTGCCGCGCTGGGCTTCGCTTCAGGCAAAGGATGGCAGGAGGAGGGCAGACGCGGCGCATCGTTTCTTGCGCCACTGGGCAATCTGGAGTTTGTTGACGGCCGTTTTCCGTCGACTGCCGATGTGTTGGTCGAAGTGACTTCGCTCGACGCAGTTCATCAGATCGCAGAAGCATGGCTCCGCGGGCAGGGAGGAGACGCCGCGCTATCGCGGCTAACGCCTATTGCCGAGACAAGTTGGAAATCGCGACTCTTTACGGTCGAGCCCGAGCCCGGCGTCAAATTCAGCTTTTGGGCGTGGACCGATCCGGCGAAAGGGAAGCCGATTGCTCTCGAAGGGGATCTCTCCGCGAAGGGGATGAAATTCGGGATCGTTGTGGCTCGCTGGAACGCCGTGATCACCGACCGATTGCTCGATGGCGCGCTTGACGCGCTCGTGCGGAGCGGCGCTCATCGCGCCGATATCGAAGTTGTCCGCGTGCCAGGCGCATGGGAGATTCCGGCGGCAGCCCGCGCCCTCGCCGACAAGGGTAGCGTGGACGCGATTATTCCTCTCGGTTGCCTGTTGCGCGGAGAGACCGCGCACTATGAGGCCATCTATACCGAAGTGGCTCGCGGCATCGGCCAATCGCAGCAGGAGACCGGCATTCCCCACAGCTTTGGCGTGCTCACGTGCGAGACGTTGGAACAGGCACTGAACCGCGCCGGCATCAAAGCAGGAAACAAAGGATTCGAGGCCGCGACCGCCGCCATTGAGATGGTAAGCCTCCGCAAAAAACTAGATCGAAGCAGCGAAGGCGGTCCCGCTTGACTTCAGGGCAGCATCACAGCCAGGGACGCAGGAAGTCCCGCGAACTCGCTATGCAAATGCTGTTTCAGGCAGACATTGGCCGTCAGACTCCCGATCAGGTGCGTGCCACGTTTTGGAAGGCCGGCGACGAGGTTGAGCCCGAAATCCGTGGATTCGCGGAAGATCTCTTCCGGGTGGCCGAGGACAAGCAGGAACAAATTGACGCGCTCATTTCTGAACATTCGACACACTGGCGCATTGAGCGCATGCCGGCTGTCGATCGCAATTTGCTGCGCATGGCGGTTGCGGAACTGCTTGGCTTCAAGTCCACGCCCTTTCCGATCGTGATCAACGAGGCTCTGGAGATTGGCCGGCGCTACTCGGCGCCCGAATCCATCAACTTTCTGAACGGCGTGCTGGACACCATCGCCCGCAATCTGATCCCTAAATAAATGTCCCTGCGTATAATCGGCCTCATTCCCGGACCACAAAGGGAGGAACCTTCGATGCAAGCGTTCTGGCCCCAACGCATGGTGCGTCTACTGTTGCCCACGGCGCTGTTGCTGTTTGTTTTACCTGCCCGCGCGCAATCGGGCGATGACATTGCCAAGGTCATCAGCCTCATGAACGCGGACGGCTATAACTTCAACGCCACCAATTCAAAATCCGTGTGGGCGATTCACTTTACCGGCAGTCATCTCAAAGACATCCGTGCCGGCGTAACCATCAGCCCCGAACCCGCGACTCTGGTTGTGTTTGTAACAGTCGCAGAAAAACGCCGCCTACCCGTTACCACGGACTTCATGCGCCTGCTGCTCGAACAAAACGAAAAGATGGACCGAGTGAAGATCGGATTCGACGGCGATGGCGATCTCACGGTACGCATCGATGCGCGCTTGCGCGTGACGGACGCCCAGGAATTTAAGAGCATCGTTGAACAGGCGAAGAATGCTTCAGATGAGTTGTATGGGATGATCGAGCCGCAGCTTGCGCCGTGAGGTGCCGGAGCTGAAGGTGTAACCAAGGAACGGTAACCGTTAAGCCAGTCTCATCCCGAGGCGCCGCGCTCGAATCACCGTACGGGGCGACAGCTCGGGATGGGGTTCTCCGGCGGCAAGCCCAATCCAAAGATGGCCCACAGTTTTTGCGCCCAGCAGCCGCGCTGCCAGGCGCAAGGTCCGCGGCGCGCCAGTAGCCAGCGGGATGAGAAATCCGGGCGCGGCCGACGTGGCCACCAGTACCGCGTTGCGCGGCAGCTGCGTCGAGCGGGCCTTTGGCGCATTCTGTCCCCACGGCCAGTACACATACCCGAGCAGCCGTTCGAGAAAGCGCCGGAAGAGCGCGGTCACGTTGTAGTAATTCACAGGAGAAGCGAGGATCACCGCATCCGCAGATTCAATGGCAGCAAGAATCTGTTCCATGCCGTCTGCCTGGACGCACTTGACGCGCTCCTTGCCGGGCACTTGTGTGCACTTCCGGCAGTTTGTGCAAAATGCGATAGGGTGCTCGTCAAGACGAATCGTCTGCGTGATTGCGCCATTTGAACGCGCGCCCTCCAGCACAGTCGCGATGGCGCTTTCAGTCACTCCGCCCTTGCGATAACTTCCCACGATGGCTACAACGCGAGCGCTCATGGCAGCCTCCCATCCCGGCATGTAGGTTAGTGGAGTTGATGCGGCGGACGCGGTGACAGCGCGCACGCTGGCGAATACGGCTTTCATTTGGCCGCCGGCACGGATGTGTTCTACGCGATCCGTAGCGCTTTGCTATTCTTGATCTCGTGACTGTTCGTCGCCCGTTTCGAGGAATCTCGGCCATGGCGCTGTTTTTGGCTGTTTCGGTCGCAGCCTGCCATAAGGAAGAGCAGGCCGTGGAGGTCGTTGCCAAGAAGGCCGAGTCGGCCGAACATCAGGCCCAGGCTACGGCGACAGAGCGGGACGAGGAACGGAACCAACTCGACCTGATTCCGCTGCCAACCAAGAGTCTCTATATCGATATCCACGACTCTTCGGCGTGGCAAAATCCTTTTCTCGCCATCGGGCCCGAAACGATTACTCTGCGGATTCTGATGGCGGATGCAAACCCGACCCCGGCGGGCGAGGGAAATCTACTGCGTCCCGTGGCTGCTCGCAGACAGGAACTGCAGCTGCGGCCGAGCGATCTGGACAAGGCGATCGTGGCGATTCCCGCGGGCGCCTGGCCCTACGGGCGCGTGATTGCCGTTGCCGAATCTCCCACTGCCATTGCCAAAGACCGCCCCAAGGTGCGGCGCAATGTGGAAGCAGCGATCCAGCGCCTGAACGATTTGGGAATTGTGGTCGAGGAGTGGCCGGCTCGGTAGGTGGGGCGGGAGCCTCGTTCGACGAGTTACCATTTAGCCGTGAGCACGACATCCTTTTCGATCCTTACGAATTCGGTCCCGCTCGAACACGAGCGCTTCGCCGCCCATCAGGAACTTGAATCTCAACTCAAGAAAACTCTCCGTGGCGAGGTTCGCTTCGATCTGGGCTCGCGCGCGCTGTATGCCTCGGACTCCTCGAACTACCGCCAGTTACCGATCGGAGTTATTTTTCCGCGCGACGCCGCCGATGTGGAGGCTGCACTGGCCGCGTGCCGCGCTACGGGAGCCGCGGTGCTGCCGCGTGGCGCGGGGACCAGCCTTGCCGGCCAATGCGTGAACGTGGCGGTGGTGTTTGATTACTCACGTTTTATGAACGCTCTCGGAGGCATTGATGCCGAGGCGAAGCTGGCACGCGTTGAGCCGGGTATTGTTCTCGACCGTTTGCGCGATGCCGCAGAGCTGCACCACCTGACGTTTGCGCCCGATCCCGCGACTCACTCGCGGTGCACTCTTGGCGGCATGATCGGGAACAACAGTTGCGGCGTGCATGGGCTGCTGGGCGGCAAAGCCGTGGACAACGTGGAGTCGATGGACGTTGTTCTTTACGACGGCACGCGGATGACCGTGAGGGCGACGCCGCCGGAGCAGCTGAATACGCTGATTCGGGGCGGGGGACGGGTTGGTCAGATCTACGCGGGACTCGCGCGGATCCGCGACAGGTACGCAACGTTGGTTCGCGAGAAATTTCCGCGCATTCCGCGGCGCGTTTCCGGCTACAACATCGATGAGCTGCTGCCGGAGAACGGCTTCCATGTAGCGCGCGCGCTGGTCGGGTCAGAGGGAACATGCGCGAATATCGTTTCGGCGACATTGAATCTGACGGCGAGCCCGCCGTTTCGAGTGCTTACAGTGCTCGGATTCAACGATCCGTTTCTTGCGGCAGACGCCGTGCCGCTTGCCCTGGAGCACAAGCCCATCGGCCTCGAAGGCTTCGACTTCATGCTCGTGGACTTCATGCGCCGCAAAGGACTGGCGTTGCGCGAACTGGATCAGCTGCCGCCCGGGGTGGGCTTTCTGCTGGTTGAGATGGGCGCGTGGTCAGATGAAGAAGCGCACGCCAAGGCCGATGCGCTGGCTCTCGCTTCGCAGGCGTGGCCGTCGCCGCCTGTGGCTCACATCTGCACTCCTGAAGAGGCTAAATCTGTGTGGCATGTTCGCGAGTCGGCGCTGGGCGCAATGGTGTTTGTGCCCGGTGAACCCGATCGCTGGGAGGGATGGGAAGATGCTGCCGTTCCACCGGCGCAACTTGGCAACTATTTGCGCGCGATCAACGAGCTGATGGCGGAGTACGGTTACCGCAGCCCGCTCTATGGGCATTACGGCCAGGGTTGCGTGCATACGCGCATCAACTTCGACTTCCGCAGCGCCGAGGGGCTGCGCTGTTTCCGCGAGTTCATTGAGCGCGCCGCGGATGTTGTTCTTTCTTTTGGCGGCTCGCTCAGCGGCGAGCACGGCGATGGCCAATCGCGAGCAGCACTGCTGCCCAAGATGTTTGGGCCTGAACTCATCGAGGCCTTCCGCGAGTTCAAAAGGCTTTGGGATCCAGACAACCGCATGAATCCCGGCAAGCTCTCGGATGCCGTGCGTGTATACGATCCGACGGAGAACCTTCGCCACTATCCACCGCCGCTCCACGAGCCTGCGCCCAAACATGTGGCGACGGAGTTTGCATTTGCGGGGAACGACGGATCGTTTGAGCGCGCAACCGAGCGTTGCGTTGGGGTGGGAACCTGCCGTAACACCGTGGGCGGCGTGATGTGTCCAAGCTACAGAGCAACCGGCGAGGAGCAGCACTCCACACGCGGGCGCGCTCATCTGCTTTGGGAGATGCTGGCTGGATCGCTTCGGCATGAGGGCTTTCAAAGCAATGCCGTCCATGAGGCGCTCGACCTTTGCCTGA
>CAZKJB010000092.1:0-12715 GCA_964552975.1 uncultured Occallatibacter sp.
AAGCAGCCTTCGATCACGGTGCCGGCGCAGCAGCATATGCCGCATCCAAAGCTGCAGCCGTGGCCATGATCGATTCGCTCGCGGCCGACGCCCTCGGCAGCGGAGTGCGCGTCAACTCCGTTCTGCCCAGCATCATCGATACCGCTGCCAACCGCCAGGCGATGCCTGGCTCAAACTTTGCTTGCTGGCCAAAGCCTGAGGACATCGCACAGGTCATCCTCTTTCTGTCAAGCGACGCGGCGAAAACCATTCACGGCGCTGCCATCCCGGTCTACGGCAATAACTGATTCGCACACCATCCCGATCGGCCTCGAACGACAATCCGCTCTTGCGCGGCTTGCCGAAGGCGGCTGCCGCACCGTAGGTGCCTACCGCAATGGCGTCCCGTTCGTCGCGCTCAGCGTGATCGAATTTGCGCCGGCCTTCAGGTTTACCGCCTGGCCCCACACCAGCGATTGATTGTTGTAGGGCGCCGAAATCATCAAATAGTAAGTGCCGGGCGGAACTCCGGGCAGCGTGCCACTTCCGTTGGCATCGGCCCGTACCGCTGAAATCGCGCTGGCTCTGATCGCATCCATGCTCTTCTGGCAATCCGGACTTCGCGTGCCGCAGGCCGTGCCCACATATTTGTAGGCCGTCATGCCCATCGGCACCACAACACCAGCCTGCGCGATCGTACCTGCATAACTCGTGCGCAGCAGAACCAGCGGCTTCCCCGCCAGTGGGTTCACTACGCCTGGCTGCGCTTGAAATCCCGACAAGATCGTCAGGGTTGCATTTCCCAGCGGAGCTGCCGCCGACGAAAGCCCTCCTCCGCCATTGCTGGCGCCACTCGGTCCGCCCGCCATCATCGGAGCTGCGGTCACTCCTCCCGTCATCGGGATTGACGCGCTCGGCGTCAGCACCGCCAGGTCGCAGGTCGCTTCCATCGGAGCGAACGTAAAGTCGTCGTTGTCATCCTGCCCCACCACCATGCGTCCATGCACCAGGTACGGCCCTGTCGCTCCGGGATCGAGCCCGCCATCTTCTCGAAACGCAAGCGTCAGCGGATGATCGGGCGCGTCAATCTTCACCGCCGCTCCGCCGCCATTCGCCGCCACCGTATATGGATACGCCCGCGCCGAATCCGGCCCGCACCCCAGGATCACACTCTCAGGAAAGAACTCCACGCTGAATCCCGTCGCCGCCGCATAGATTCCCTGCATGCGAATCCCTGCCGGCGTCGGTGGTCCTTTGTCGCCGCCAAACGCGGTCTTCAGCAGGTCGGTCTGCATGGTCTGGATCCCCGGGCCTGTGCCCTTCGACGAAAGCACGGGCGCCGGACACGTTGCTTGTCGCGGTGCAAACGTTGTGTAGCCCGGAGCCGGGCCTGAAATCTTGTTCCGTCCCGCGTCGTACTGGTTTCCCGCCGAATCCTTGTACACCGCGCCCGGAGTCGTGCCCTCGTGATAGCCCGCCGCCACCACTCCATTGATCACAACCTGCCCCGGCGGCCCGGCCAGCGTTCCATCCGTTCGCAGCGTCAGCACCAGTGGCTTCGGTGTTGTCTCAACAATCAGCGCAGCCCGCCCGCCGTTCAGGTCCAGGTGGTAGCTCTCCTGGTTTGGCGAGAGAAAGCTGCAGTTCACCAGCACGCCGCCATCAATAAAGTCGAGCCGCCAGCCTCCCGCGCCTTCATACACGCCCGCCATCGTCGGTCCCGGAGCAGGCGTCTTATTCGCGCCCGGCAACACCTGCGAAATCATGCTCCCAAACATCCCCAGCAGCGAATTGCCCGTGCAGGTCGACGGCAGTCTCCCCGAGCTCACGCATCGCCGCATCGCGCGCTCTTCGGCGTTCTTCGGCGGCGCCGGCATCTGGTAGTTCTGCGCCCCGCCCTGCGAACCAGGCCCTCCGGCCGAACTCGCGGCCTGCGTCGGCCTCGCTGCCTGCGGATTCGCCCTCGCAACCGCCGCGTCGTAGTTCTCCTGTTGCTTCTTCCGGAACGCTTCTTCTTTGGCCAATTCCGCCGCCGTGGGCTGCGTGCAAGTTGGCAGAAGCTTCTTCAGGCTGCCGCGCGTCTCCGAGGTGTAAGCCATAAAGCCGTTGTGCTGCGGCCGGTCAGGATGCGCCACCTGACATGTCGCCGTATCCGACAGATCGCGAATGTTGCAGCTCTCCACATACAAGCGCTCGCCATTGCAGACGTAGGTAACGTTCAGCTTCACATCCTGCGCGTGGGCAGCCGTTCCGGCGAGCGCGGCAAACGCGACAAGGGTCAACACACTCTTCGGAGCGCTGATCAAGGAATTCATTCGGGCCTCCCAGGAGCGCCGATGGAAAGGTTCACGCCCGAGGCATGCGGTTCTCACTTCTGAGACTTGGTGTATCACAATCCTTCGACCCCTATTCCCTATTCCCTATTCCCTGCTTCAGCCGCACTCATCGCCTTCATATTCAAAGTTGCGCATGTTCCGCATGCATTCTGAGAGCGCGGTCAGCAGAGTCTCTCCCCAACCCACGGGATGAAACTTGCATGCCTTCTGGTTCAACGCGATATCGGCCGAGGCATAAAACTTCATATCAATCGTTTTGGCAGTCGCAAACTCCTTTACAGTAATGCGCGCTTCAATCTCGCCGCTCGCATGTTTCTTCGTTACTGAAAAGAAATGCAACTGCGCGAGAGCCTCCGTAGGATCCTTCTGTGCAAACTTCCAACCTTCCATTCCGTCCCCTCCCCCAATTCCTTTGCACAACTTGTTGCCAAGTTTAGTCGATCAACGCAAGGTCTCCTCCAGATCGCCGAAGTACATACTTCGCGGGCTGCGGAAAAATCGACGTTTTGAAAGGGCGCGAGTCTAGGGCGTATTGAAAACACATAAGCCACCGAACCTGCATTGGCCAAGAGCGCAGGACGCGCCCAATGCTCCTTGATCAGCCCAAAACCAGCGCAAACTTGCACAGCTTTCGCGCATCAGGACGGCGAAACCTCCCAATTGCTAACCACTTGTCCGGGATGCTGCGAACGAGTGCCAAGGCCCGTTCCCAACCGCCGACACTCGAGCCGGAACCCCGCTGGAGACTCGCTGGTTTTCCGATGCTCATCGAGACTCGCTGCGCAGCTTGTCGACACGTATTTTCATTCTCGAGACCGGCCGCGACGTGATCTCAGACAACCGTAGGCTATCCGGAAATTGTGCCGACAAGATTCAGGTCGATCGCGACGTCATCGTCCGCCTTCCAGATCAAGAAGCTCGGATTCTTCAGTCCCCACTGAACATAGGGCACCACAAAGCTTCCTTTGGCAGTTGCGTTGGCGCCATCGAGATGGACAACCATGGAGACCGTGATTTCATGAGGAGTTCCCAGCAGGGTGAAGATTCCCGTCACTTGCACGGTAGAGTCGCCCGAATTAGCGATGGTGCCCGCATAGGTTCTGGGCTCAAAGGAAACAGTTGCGTACTGTTCGACCTTCAGGATGTCGTTGTTCATCCTCTTATCGCGACTGTCATTGCCCGTCTTGCCGCTGCCGGCGGCGACGACTATCGATCCCGACATTTTGGGACTGCTGTGTTCGAACTCAACCGACCCGGATTGGACGTGAAAAGTGCCACTGACGAGCTCGTGAGTTGTTTTGAGCGTCATCCTGATCTCGCTGGCATTGGGATTGACGATGAGGGTTTGATGCTGGGCAAGCGCGGCTGGAACGAGTGTGGCAGCGAGAGTGAGAACTGCGAAAAATTTCATTGCATCTCTCTTAACGGGTTGAGTTCTTCAAGTTGATTGTTTTAGCCGGCGACTGCATGGGAAACGACCGCTCCGCGCTGGGCAACACGTGTGAACCTCGCTGTCACGCGCATCACGCCGGGCCAGACCCTGAGGCAAAACGGTAATACGGCACGTGAAAGCGCGTTGTCCAAGCCATCGGCGGCGAACCCGGCGAGGCGGATCTGGGGCAGCAGTGCGGACCGCATGCGAGCCTGGAAGATTGGCGCCGGCTCGGCAGCTAGAAAGGCAGCGACCGCACAACGAGCGGTATGCAGGGCGATCGATATGCCATCGCCGGTAAACGAAGGGATGACGGCCGCCTGGTCGCCAATGCAATAAAGCCCTTCTTCCGTTGTGCGTCGGATGAAACCGTAGGGGATATGAGTCACGGCTATCGGTTTGTCGAGCAACGGCTCAGCACCGGCAAGCCTCATCGCAAGGTGCGGACAGTCTTGTTGCATTTTCGCGAGGAAGTTCTCCCAGCGATTGCCCACGCGTGCGAGATAGGGCTGCCGCACGACCCAGCAGAGGTTTGCAACGCCGCCTTCAACCGGCTGGATGCCACCATAGCCACCGGGGTAGAGCATGAGCTCAGAGGTGCTTTCGAGCTGAGCAGCCTGCGCGGGCGCAAGCCGGAAATACATCTTGAAGGCGACCCAACGATCCGGGTCTTTGGGACGCGCGTGGCCACGAAGATCGTGCTTGCCGGTGGCAAGAAAGACCGTTGGAGCTTCACGGGCTGTACCGTCGTCGAGCGTCGCCTGCCACGTGCCGCTCGTGGTGCGGCTGAGAGCCTGAACGCTACGACCGCGCATCAGACGGACTCCCGCGGCAATTGCCTGGGCGATGAGTGCGGCATCGAGGGT
Source organism: uncultured Occallatibacter sp. (assembly GCA_964552975.1). Lineage (GTDB taxonomy): Bacteria > Acidobacteriota > Terriglobia > Terriglobales > Acidobacteriaceae > Telmatobacter. Next base: position 4,614 of record CAZKJB010000092.1, read on the forward strand.
TTTGCGCGAGAGCGAGGCTGCGGAAAACGGCAGGGGAGCCTCGGCGGCGCGACCGGAAGTAGCGAGGCGAACGTAATCGATGGGCACCGCGCCCAGCGCGGCTACGTCGATGCCGAGCGCGTGCAGGTCCTCAAGGGCCTCGCCGCTTAAGAACTCTCCGCATACCTTATGGCGGCATTTGGGTTCACGCTCGATCAGTGTGACGCTTTGGCCCTTGCGGGCGAGCGCGATGGCGGCGGCACAACCTGCTATTCCACCACCGAGAATTAGAACTTGATCTTGCAAGAAAACTCGATTCCGATTTAGCAATCCAGCACTAAACAAAGGTTGATGTATTCAAGAAGTATTGTGCAACTTCTAAAGCAGAATTGCATGACGAATGCTTCACATGACGAATGCGTCATTTGGAAAGCGATGGCCCACGAAACTCAATCACATTCTCAAGCATTTGACTAAGCGGAGGAGAGAATCGTGAGCCGCAGGCTACTTCCCCGAATTCTTGTGTGAGTGAGATGGCCGCCCTCGCGATCAGGCACGGTATGTCGTGAGTTCGCGCCAGTTAAGGCCGAGTTCGACGATCAGCAGAGAGGCCAGCGTGAAGGCGATGACGCCGACGGCAGCGAAGGAGTCGCCGAGATGGCTCCAGTAGCGGGGCCAGAGATTGAGTACGCGGCTGGACACGAAGGTGAAAGTGACGGCGTAGGAACGGGCCATCCATTGGCGATGCTGCACAATTTGGCGGTTGCGCGCTGTGATGAATGCAGCCGTGGTGCACACGATCCATGCGGCAGCCTGCATTGAGGTACCCGGCAGGCCGGGCCTTCCGGCTGCAAGGCCGATTCCAGTGAAGGCGCCGATAAAAACTGAGACGACGTAAATGCGGCCGACGACGCGATGAGTCTTGAGGTGACGCTGTCGGAACCGCGACGAGAATTGGAGGGGGCCCGCCAGCAGAGCGAAGGCGCCGCAGATCACGTGAGGAATGAGCAAACCACGGTCAGCAATCACTTGCAAACGGTATGCGTGGTACATGGGGTAGTCGGCAATCAGAAAGACTTCTGACGTAACGAATACAAAAAGTGTAATCAAACCGAGCGAAATCCAAAGAACTCTTTTGAATGTCGATCGCGTCGAAGTGGGCGCGAGCAGCGTCAAAGATGCCATCAATCCCCTCTCAGGATAGACGCAACAAAAAGTGCGAAGTGGGCAAAGGAATTCATTCTTAGTCTATCGAGAAGTTTCAGCCTGCGATGCGTAGAGCCATCGACGTGTCACTTCCACCGCCCCACACACAACCTTCCCGGCCGCCAATGTTCCACCGTCACCGACTCGTAGGCAATTTCGGCTGTCGTCAGCAGCCGTGCCCAATCTTCATCCCGGAACGCCCGCCGGAAAGACACAGGCCCGTCATGCCGCACAAACGGGTGCCACCCTGCAACGCGCGCCAACCAGCCAAACATCCTGCTCGTCCGCTCCGACCGCTCCAAATCATTCAAGAACCATCCCTGGCGAGCAGTGAGCTCCATCCACCGCAGCATCGTGACGATCTCCTCATCTTCCAGATGATGTGCCGTCAGCGAACTAACAACGACATCCACCGGCGTTTCGGGCCGATACGCCAGTGCATCGCCCGTGATCCAAGCGATTCTTTGTTCTTTCGGCGTATTCTCGGCCGCTACCCGCGATGCATAGGGATTTAAATCGATCCCCGTTAACTGCACAGCTATATCGCGGCGTCGCGCCCATCGCGCAATCTGCCGCAACAGGTCGCCGCCGCCGCTTCCCACATCGAGTACGTGCACCGGAGTATCCAGCGAACTCGGCAAACGTTGCAGCCATGCCAGCGTCGGCCGATAGCCCAGCAGCCAGCGGTTTACCTGCTCCAGGCTGCACATACAGCTACGGAACTCCTCATAGCTGCACTCGCCATCCATCAATTCCGGAAGATCTCGCGGCGCAGCGCGCCTGCTGAAGTCGATGTCTGAACTTGTGCCCATGAAAGCGTCTCGTCTCTGTTGCGGGGCTGGAGCGAATGACATCGTTGCGAGGTATCATTCGCATCATTCGCGGCCCGGCCTTTCTTCAGTAGACTTCGACGGGTGCCGAATCGCCTAATCACTCATCGGATCAGAGTTCGGGTTTTGAGAGTATGGCCGGCTATGCCGAAGATTCAGTTCCAGGAAATCGCACTCTCGGTAATCCCCGATCAGGCCCAGCACAGAGTGAGCACAATAATTTAATTGGCTTTTGTAAGCACCCGCCTTCTAGGCTTCTGGGCTTGCATCGTGCCAGGCATGACTTTGGCCGTGCCGAAGGAATGGCCAAACCGTCGAGGGCTTTAGCTAGTGTCTAACTCCCTCGTAACTTGACACCTTGCCTCCGATATTACCTCGCCACCTTGTCACCACGTGACCTTGTCCCCTGCCTTTCAAGTACCAACGTCCCGATGTCCCTTATTCCCTATCTTTTGCATTTGCATAGAATTCCCGCCTTTTGGCGCACAATGTATCCATGATTTCAGCGCACAAAAACGGGGCATTTCCACTCGCGGCTCCCTGCTCCCTGGGCCAGGCCCCTCGTAACCTTGTCCTCTTGTCACCTGCCTTTCACCCCCTTGTCATCTTGTCGTAGGCCCCCTCCCCCCATGCCTCGAAAAATCGATCTGTGAAACTGTGAAACTGTGGACCGCACCTAAACCTCTTCTCACCAATCGCATAGGCCTGGGTCGTAACGCGGTCCACAGAAACACAGAAACTGTGGAGTTCTCAGCCCGTTCGTAAACCATTCATTCTTCTTCACTCGCTCCTCAGTCCTGTTTTCGCATTTTTCTCCGTTCTCCGGCCTTATGCGAAAATTGAACTTTGCACACGCAGTCCAACTTTCGCCTGCTCATCGTCCGTCTCGGCGCCATGGGCGACATTCTTCACGCGCTTCCTGCGGTCACTGCCTTGCGCATTGCACATCCCGCGTGGCAAATCGGATGGGTTGTCGAACCGCATTGGCAACCGCTGCTCCAGACTGGCAATCTCGAAGCAGGGAATCGAGACCGTGGAACAGGGGAGAGCTGCGAGCGTGGGCCGCAAATGCCTGTCGTCGATCGCCTGCACTTCGCCCCAACGCGCAAGTGGAAGCGTCATCCGCTCACCGGCAACACGCTCAGCGAAATCAAAGCCCTGCGCCGCGAACTTCGTGCCGCCAACTACGACGCAGTCCTTGACCTCCAGGGCGCAATTCGTTCGGCAGTCATTGCTCGCATGTCCGGATGCAAACGCCGCGTCGGCGAGGCCAATCCGCGCGAGTGGCCTTCGCAATGGTTCTTCAGTGAGCGCATTAGAACTCGCGGTTCGCACGTGATCGAGCAGGATGTGGAACTTGCCTCTGTTGTTGCCGGGGACGCGCTTATGCCTGCGGAGCCGCTGATTCCAGTCGATCCAGAAGCCGAAGCCTGGTGCGACGAGTTGCTTCAGAACTCCCCATCCGGCCCGTCGCGCCCCATCGCGCTCATGACTCCCGGCGCCGGCTGGGGCGCAAAACGATGGCCGCCCGAACGCTACGCCACCGTTGCTCGCGGCCTCGCCGACCGGGGCTTGCGTGTTCTGGTTAACGCCGGCCCCGGGGAGGAATCGCTCGCAGCAACCATCACCGCCGGCGGCGCAGCGGCTCCTCTCGCCGCCACATTTCCCCAACTCATCGCGCTCACCCGCCGCATCGTCCTTTGTGTCGCCGGAGACACCGGCCCACTCCACCTGGCCAGCGCTTTCTCCCGCCCGGTCGTCGGAATCTACGGCCCCACCGATCCCGGCCGTAACGGTCCCTATGGCACGCACACCCGGGTCCTTCGCAGTCCCGGCAGCCGCCTCGACCACTCCCGCCGCTCAGAACCCGATCCCGGTCTGCTCACTATCCAGCCCGGCGATGTGCTCCGCGCCGCCGACGAGCTCCTAGCCGAGGAGAGCGCCTGATGGATTCACGCCCCACTCCTCCAAAACCCAACCCCATGCAGCGCTGGGAGAAGATCGCGCGCCGCGTTCGCGTCCCCCTGGGCTTTGTCACCGCCGCACTATTTCTTGTGGAATGCGCGCGCACCTCGCCGCATTCGTCGGAGATTCTCTGGAGCCTCGTGCTTGTGCTTCCGGGCCTCGCGATCCGAGCCGTCGCCTCCGGCACTGTCAAAAAGAACCAAGAGCTCACCGTCACCGGTCCCTATGCCTACACCCGCAACCCCCTCTACCTGGGATCAACGCTCATTGCTGCCGGTTTCGCCGTCGCTCTGCTTAGTTGGCCGTTGGCGCTCGTTCTGGCCGCCGGATTTGCCGTCATCTACATCCCCGTCATTGCTTCTGAGGAGCGCTTCCTGAGCGCCACCTTTCCCGAATTTGACGCTTATTGCCGTCTTGTGCCCCGTTTCTTTCCTCGCTTTCCGGCCGCCAAGCTGCACAAGGCAAAGGATCTCGATCCCACCTCTGCACCCGTTACCAGCGATGCGCCCCAGGGCTTTTCACTCGCGCTTTATCGCAAACACCGCGAGTACAATGCTGCTGTAGGGGCCGCACTGCTCTACCTCAGTTTGTTCTTTTTGCAGCCTCTGCTGGGGCTGATTCTGCGCGGGGCCCGGTGAACGTCTAACAGGATTAGGTCAATCCATAAGGAGCCGTGCCCAATTTTGAAGAGAAGCGCGAATCGAATTCTCTTGTTTTGCGCTCTTGCCGGGGCGGTCTTATTGCACGGCCAGGATCCCGCAACCCTCGCGCCGCCGCGCGCCGGATTCAGCTTCCCTCAGAAGCAGACCCTCACCTACAGCGTCGATTGGCGTGTGTTTTCGGCCGGCACTGCAGTCATCCATTTTGAACAGGCAGGCGACCGTGAGCGCATCGCCGCCAGTGCTGACACCAGCGGCGCCATCAACATGATTTTCCATGTCGCCGACAATTTTCAGTCCGACTTTGATCGCGAAAAAGGCTGCTCTTACGACTTCAACAAACAAACCGTCGAGGGCCGCCGCCAGAACAATGCCACCCTCCGGCTTGACTACGGCAACTCGAAGTCCATCCTGGACGAGAAGAATATGGTGAACGGCCAGGCGAAGCATCTGGAATCGCCCATACGCGGCTGCGTCACCGATCTCCTCACGGGCGTGTTCTATGCCGCCTCACAGCCCCTGGTAGTCGGCCAAAACTTCATCATTCCCGTGGTCGACGCTGCGCGCACCGTGCCTGTCACCATGAAGGTCGAGGGCCGCGAAGAGATCAAGACCACACTCGGAACCTTCAAGACGATTCGCGTCCAGCCCACCGCCGACGCAGGCGTCGTCAAGAATCGCGGCAATATCTGGATCTGGTACACCGACGACGACCGCCATATCCCGGTGCAGATGCGCGCCCGCCTCTTCTGGGGAACCATCACCTTCCGGCTGATCGGCAACGAGAACAAGTGAACGAGAAGAAGTCAATTAGTGAAGTCAGTCAAAAGTGAAGAAGTGAAGGAGTGAACGACGCTTTGCTTCCCTCCTTCGCCCTTTCACCCTTCCACTTTTTCACTCTCGCGATCCCGCCTCGCTGATCTCTGACCACTGTCTTCAAGGTGTAAACTTTTTCTTCGCGCAAAACCTACATTAGCACCGCGCGAATTGGGGTTCCTATGCACAAAATCCTTCTTTGTCTTGGCGTTTTATTTCTTCTTAGTCCATATTGTTCCTCCCAGGCCGCTCCCAGACTGCCCGTGACTGACCCGGCGAAGCGGCCGATGACTTTCGACGACATGATGCACATGAAGCGCCTTGGCGAAACCGCCGTTTCGCCCGACGGTAAGTGGCTGGCCTATAGCGTCACCACTGTCGACCTGGCGCAAAACACCAGGACGCCGGAACTGCGGCTGCAGGCCATCGCTGGCCCAACAAACGAGAGTCTGGCGCCTATCAAGCTTGCTGTCGCCCAGCCGGGCGACTCCGGCCCTCAGTTCTCTGCTGATAGCAAACACATCCTCTTCCTTTCCAGCCGAGAGAGTGGTCAGCAAATATGGCTCGCCGACTTCGACTCCGCCACCGGCGCCGCTACCAATGCGCGCCGCCTCACCGCCATCTCTACCGAGGCCGATAACGCCAAGTGGTCGCCCGATGGAAAATCCATCGTCTTTACGTCGGCCGTCTATCCCGACTGCCCCGCGATCACAACTGCCGACTTCGCCGACGGCGATCAGTGCAACGCGAATCGCGACAAGACGCAGGCTGACAGCAAGGTCAAAGCGCAGATCTGGACGCACCTCTTGTATCGCCACTGGAACCACTACACGGGAGACAAGCGGTCCCATCTCTTACTTGTTTCGGTCGAGACCGGTGCGATGCGCGACCTCGATCCCGGCGACCCGCACGACGTCCCGCCCGAAATTCCGACGGAGCCGCTCGGCTGCGGCTGCGATATCTCGCCCGACTCAAAGGAACTGGCGTTCACCGAGAATCCGGATCCCGTTCCCGCCATCTCCACGAGCGCACAAATCTACACGCTCGACCTCACCGACCCGGCAGCGAAACCTGTGAAAGTGAGCACATCGGCGGGCGGCAACTTCTCGCCTGCCTACTCGCCGGACGGCAAGTATCTCGCGTGGCGCTCGCAAGCCCGCGCCGGCTACGAAAGCGACAAGTTCCGGCTGTGGCTCTACGATCGTGCATCGAAGACGGGCAAGGATCTGCTGCCGAAGTTTGATAACTGGGTGGATGAGTTTGCGTGGTTCGGTTCCGAGTGGCCTATGTTCACGAGCGGGAAGGACGGAGAGGAGGATGTCTATGCCGTGAACGTGACAAATGGCAGTTTGGAGCTCATGGCGTTCGGCGGTGCCTTCAGCGATCTTCATTTTGTGACCCTATCGCCCAAGCCGGGAACAATCTATGCGGCCCCGAGTTCTATCGTTGCATCGAAGATGAAAGTTGATCAGCCGCCTGAGGTTGTATCGGTTATCGTTTCATCGGGTAATGTCACTTGTGACAATTGCGGAGCCGCCAATCCAATGCCGCAGAATGTCAATGCAGGCGTGTCGACCCAGATCACTCACCTCAACGATGCCCTCCTCGCCCAGCTCGACATGCCGAAGATGGAATCCTTCTGGTTCACCGCGCAGGACGGCACGAAGGTGCAGGGTTTCCTCATCCGACCGCCAGGCTTCGATCCAGCAAGAAAATATCCGCTCAAGTTTGTCATTCATGGCGGACCGCAAGGCGCGTTCGGCGACTCTTGGAGCTACCGTTGGAACGCCGAGCTGCTCGCCGCGAACGGCTACGTCGTCGTGATGATCAATTTCCGTGGGTCGACCGGCTACGGCCAGAAGTTTGTCGATGAAATTAACGGCGACTGGGGCGGCAAACCCTTTACGGACCTGATGACCGGCCTCGACTACGCCGAGCAGCACTATCCCTTCATCGACAAATCGCGGGAGTGCGCATTGGGCGCGAGCTACGGCGGCTACATGGCCAACTGGATCCTCGGGCACACGGACCGCTTCAAGTGCATCGTCTCGCACGACGGCATGTTCGATGCAGAGTCCGCATTCGGATCCACGGAGGAGGACTGGTTCAACATATGGGAGTTTCGCGGGCACCCGTGGGACTACTACGGCAAGCCCGATAGCGAGAACCCTTATCGCAAATGGTCGCCGTCGCTCTACGCCAAAAATTTCAAGACGCCGACGCTCGTCATTCACAGCCAGCTCGATTACCGGCTCGATGTGAGCGAGGGATTCCAGCTCTTTGACACGCTGCAGCTGCTCGGTGTGCCTTCCAAGATGCTCTATTTCCCCGATGAAGGCCATTGGGTGCTGAAGCCACAGAATTCCGAGCTCTGGTATAGGACGGTGAACGACTGGGTCGACCAGTGGACTGGCAAAGCAGGGAACAGGGAATAGGGAACAGGAGAGGCAGAAAAGCTGGCGTTCAAATCCAAATCCGCGAAACCGAAAACGTTCCTTGGCGAGCCCGCGCTCTACAACTACGCCGTCAAGGCCTTGGGTCGACGCATGCGCACTGAAGTCGAGCTGCGCCGGCTCATGGCCTCCCATGTTCAGCCGGACTGGCACGGCCAGGCCACAATAGCCGCCGTCATCACCCGCCTCAAAGA
>CAZKJB010000093.1:0-12650 GCA_964552975.1 uncultured Occallatibacter sp.
TAATTTTTCTCTCGTCGAGGCCATCCGGCATTGCTGCCATCGTCTTCAACCCAGTCCTTTGAAGCCGCTCCCGAGCCCGGCTCCGCCCGACTCGACGATCCGCTCTTGCTGCGTGAATGGTTCCTGGCTGCGTGGTCCGGCGAGATCGCTCCCGGCCACACGTTGGCGCGCCGGGTGCTCGGCCGAGACCTGGTCATATGGCGCTCTTCAAAGGGATTGCACTGCTGGCTCGACCTCTGCGTTCACCGGGGAGCCAAGCTTTCGCTCGGCACCGTGAGAGCGGGCACCGATTGCCTCGTTTGCCCCTATCACGCATGGGAGTACGCGCCCACCGGCCAATGCGTGCGGATTCCCGCCCAGCCCGGGCTGGTTCCCCCGGCCAAGGCTCGGGCGCAGGTCTTCCACGCACGCGAGCGGTATGGAGCGGTTTGGGTTTGTCTCGGTGAGCCGGCCGGCGACCCGCCGGAGTTTGCGGCCGCCGAAGAGCCTGGCTTTCGCAGCGTGCCCGCCGGCCCTTACCGCTTCCGCGCGCTCGGTCCTCGAGTGATCGAGAATTTTCTCGACGTGGCGCACTTGGGATTCGTGCACGCCGGTCTGCTCGGCGACCCGAAGAAGCTCGAAATCGAAGAATACGAAGTTGCAGAGGGACCGCGTGGTCCTGAGGCCGCGCAGATTCGCATCTGGCAACCGAATCCCGACGGCACGGGCAAAGGTGCTCTGGTCAACTATCGCTACTGGGTCGAAGGACCGTTGACTGCGGCGTTCGAGAAGACTACCAGCGAGGGACGGTTCGCGATCCTGGCACAGATAACTCCTGTCGACCGGGAGCACTGCGAGATGCGGATGCTGATGAGCATGAATTACGGCCACGAAGTTCCCGAGGATGAGCTGCGCGCATTCCAGGACAAAGTGGCAGAACAGGACCGTGCGGTCGTCGAATCGCAGCGGCCTGAGCTTTTGCCGCTCGACCTGCAAGCGGAGCTTCACCTGCGATCCGACCGCATGGCCATTGCCTATCGCAAATGGCTGCGGAAGATTGGGCTGCGTTATGGAGCTGCATGAGAGCCCGCGGCTGCCCTGGTTCACTGCTGGCGATGTAGACGGCTTCTTCGGACTGTTCTTCTCCGGCTTTCCCGACCTGCTGCTCATTGTTGGCCTGGCGCCAGTTTGCGGGCTCTCCACTGCGTTCGTCGCCACGCGTGTGCTCCCCGGCGTAGCGATCTCTGTGGCCGTGGGCAACTTGTTCTACGCGTGGCAGGCGCGGCAGCTCGCGCATCGCACAGGCCGCACCGATGTAACCGCCATTCCCTTCGGCATCAATACGCCCACGATCTTCGCTTACGTTTTCCTCATTATGGCGCCGGTCTACAACGCTACGCACTCGGCCACCGCGGCGTGGGAGGCCGGTATCTTCGCGAGCCTGCTCAGCGGGGCCATCCAAACAGCGGGCGCGTTCACGACGGACTGGCTGCGCCGCCACACTCCCAGGGCCGCGCTGCTTTGTCCGCTGGCCGGCCTGGCTCTGGCTTATCTCTGCCTCGGGTTTATTTTTGGCATCTTCGAGCAGGCGGCCATCGCTCTCGTTCCCATGCTGGTACTGTTCGCGCTCTATGGCTCGCGTTTGCGGCTTCCGGGTCGGATTCCTCCGGCTCTGGTCGCCATCGGCATCGGCGCTGTGCTTGCCGCCTGCCTCAGAGCGTTGCACCTTTACACCGCTCCGTTACCGGCTCTCGTCGAGCCCGGCGTTTATCTGCCTCATCCAGTCAACACATTTGCGTTGCTCGGCCGCCGCGAGCTGTTGAGTTATTTGCCGGTCATCGTTCCGCTCGCAGCGCTCGATACCCTGGGATCGTTGCAGATCCTTGAAGCCGTCAAGATTTCCGGCGACGACTATCGCACCATGCCTTCGTTGCTGATGAACGGCCTGGGCACGCTGGCTGCGGCGCTGCTCGGCAGCCCGTTTCCCACGACCCTTTATCTCGGCCATGCTTCGCACAAGGCTAACGGCGCGCACTCGGGCTACTCCGCACTCAATGGCCTGGTCACCCTCGTGCTTTGCACCACCGGGCTGCTCCCGCTGGTGCTGCGCGTCGTCCCGCTTGAAGTTGCGGGTCCCGTCATCGTCTGGTTCGGCCTGGTCACCGTCGGGCAGGCCTTCACGTCGGTGCCGCCGCGGCAATCCATCGCCGTAGCGTTGGGCTTGATTCCCATCGTCGCGGAGTGGGCCGCGGGGCTTGCCAATACCGTGGCTCGCGCCGCCGGCAGCTCGCTTGCGGCAATCATGGGCCGCCTCAATGGCGAGTTGGCGCTGGCCGGTCTGCTCTCGCTTGGGCAGGGCGCGCTGCTCACATCCATGCTTTGGGCGGCGGCAATGGCCTTAGTCATCGAACGGCGATTCGTCCGCGCCGCCGGCTGGCTCGGTGCAGCAGCGGCATTCTCGGCCGTCGGTGTTATTCACGCGTGGCGCCTCACTCCTTCGGGCATTGAAGGCCGCATCGGTTGGTGCGCCGCGCCGGCGTTTGCGCTTTCCTACCTTGCCGGAGCCTGCTTTCTGCTCCTCTGCGCCTGGTGGTCCCGATCGGCTCCGCCGTCCGAAAGCGACTGACGCAATCCAGGCGCACACGCTCGATCGATTGGCTCCTTGCGGCAGACTCCCGAGCTGCCGCCGGAGCATTGGCCGCCTCATCAGCTATAGTTGCCAGGGGGCGAAATCGCATTGCTCCCGGTCCTGCAAGAAAGTAGCACAGGATCCCGAACGACTTTGGAGCGGCGCCCGCGCCGGGAGACAAAGGGGTAAATTGTGAAACGACTGATCGAAGTTGTGGGAATGGCAATTGCAGTGGCAATGGCGCTTACGCCCATTGCACGGGGAGAGACGAAGATGACGACTTGGGGACACACCGCGGATGGAACAGCCGTGCCGATCTACACGCTGACCAGCGCGCAGATTGAGGTGAGGGTGACGGCCTATGGAGCGCACCTGGTGAGCGTGAAAGCCCCAGACCGCGACGGCAAGATGGCAGACGTTGTGCTCGGCTGGGATTCTCTCGATGGTTACCTTCAGCAGCCAAATAGCTACCTGGGAGCTGTTGTGGGACGCTACGGGAACCGGATTGCGCTTGGGAAATTTACGATCGACGGAAAGACTTACCAGATCCCGGTCAACAACGGCGCCAATGCGCTGCATGGCGGCCCGAAGGGCTTCGATCAGTACGTGTGGGATTCGCGCGAAGTGCCGGATGGAGTGGAGTTCACGCACGTGAGCCCGGACGGCGACATGGGATTTCCCGGCAAAATGACCGCAACGGTTAAATACACGCTGAAGGGCGACACGCTGCGCCTTGACTATTCGGCGACCACTGACAAGCCGACGGTGTTGAACCTGACGAATCACTCCTATTTCAACCTGCACGGAGACGACAAGGGAACCAACCTCGACCTCAAGGTTGAGATCAATGCCGATCGCTACACGCCCGTGGATGCCGGCCTGATTCCCACAGGAGAGCTAGCGCCGGTGGCGGGCACGCCGATGGACTTCCGCAAGCCGGAGGTGATTGGAGCGCGTATCGATGCGGACAACGAGCAGCTTAAGCGCGCCGGTGGTTATGACTTCAACTGGGTGCTGAACGGCAAGCCGGGAACGTTGCGGCTGGCTGCGATCGTGACCGATCCTGTGAGCGGGCGCAAGCTGACTGAGGAGACGACGGAACCCGGTGTCCAGTTTTACTCCGGCAACTTCCTCGATGGCACTCTCACCGGCCGGCATGGCGTAGCGTACGCGAAGCACGCCGGGTTCTGCCTGGAAACGCAGCATTTTCCCGATTCGCCGAACCATCCGGATTTCCCGAGCGCGCTGCTGAAGCCTGGTGAGACGATGCACTCAACGACAACGTTCACCTTTGGCGTTGCCAAGTAGGCAGAGCGAATCAAGGCACAAAGCTGGGTGCCCCAGGTCTCGCTTTTGAGACCTGGGAACTCACGAATTCTCACCGTCGCGGTACGAGTACGCGGCGGTTTTTGTTTCCTGAGCTGGCCCTGGCGGCTCGTCTGGTGGGCCGGGCTCCAGCTGTTCTCAAGCGGAATAAAGAGCCGCGACTTCGTAATCCGAAACAGATGGAATCGTGAATTCGATCGAATCACCGGTCGCGTGGAACGGGATGTCGCGCTCCGCGCGAAGCAACTCGACGCGCGTGACGCGGCGGCCGGCAGGCAGCTTGAATTTCACCTGCTGCGCGCCGATGGGATAGAACTCGCGGATCCAACCACGATGCGCATTGGGGTTGGTGTAATTCAACACATGCACAGCGAAGCCCGGCTGCGTTTCCCAGGCAAAGACTTCAACCAACCCTTTGCCTTCCACGCTCACAGGAGCAGTGCTCCCCGCCACCCAGCGAATCGTATTTTGCAACAGACGTGAAAGATCGGTATGGCCTGAGAGCCACATCGTCGCTTCGATATCGCCCGGGAAATAGGCCAGGCGGCTGGCGCCGCGCTCGCGCAACACAACCGCGGGCTCATCGGTCTGCGAAACGGGAGGATAGGAAAGCTCCGGAGGATAGGCGGTATAGCCCGGCACCACGGTGAGCACAGGATTCTCGATCGGCTTGAGCGGCAGGCGAAACTCGGCGCCCGCAATCCAGTGCGTGTCTGTGAATCCGTCGAGAATGGGATGCTGCCGCTCGATGCGCGCCATGTAGGGGTTTGCGTTGCCGGAGCGTCCAATCACGGGGCCGGCAGCGTGAATGCCGAAGACATCGGCCAGCCCGAAGTCCGCGCGGCGCTCGTTGCGCTCGTTGTACATGCTGGTTTCAAACGTGGCCAGCAACGAGCCGCCCTGGTCAACGTAGTCGCGTAGCTGCCGGCACTGCTCGTCGCTGAGCAGAGCGGTGTTGGGCAGGATGAGCGCCGCATATTTCTTGATCCGGTCGAGCTGCATGCGATCTTCATGCACATAGTCGAAAAGAAAGCGGCCTTCGAGCAGAGCAGAATACGTCGCATCCGTGTACTGCTGCATCGTGATGTCGCGCGGCGGCTGATAGAAGAGCTGCGTGCGCTGTCCCATCACCACGCCGATGTTGGCGATGGTGTTTTTGTTCACCCAGTGCGCGTCGTGACGGGCAGTCCACGAAAAGTAGTCGCGGCCAATCTTCTCCCACCGCAGGTCCTCGCCAAGCCCTTTTTCTCCGCCGACCACGTGATAGTAGGGAATCATTCCACTGGCGAGCGCCTGGCTGGTCCAGATGGAAGATTCGGCCGGCCCCTTTGTTACTTGTCTCCAACGCACGGGACCGGTGGTGTAAGCGCCAGTGATATTCGTGGCCATTTTGCCATCGAGCACGGCATTGCAAACGCGCCCTTGCTGCGTGGCGCCCCACACCGGCGCGTCGCCTCGGTTGCGGCCCTGGTTATCGCCCTGAAACCACTGGCAGAATTCGCCAAGCTGCGCCAGATTCGGCGTGGCGTGGACTCCGCCGCCCATATTGTTCATGTAGAAGCTTGTTGCCTTCTTATCCTTCGCGATCGAGTCATAGAGCTTCCAGAGGCTGACGAAACGCTCGTTAAATTTGTCCCAGTAGGCTGGAGTCCCCGCCTTGGGTAACAGGCGGCACTGGTTGCAGTAGCACACCGGCAGAGTGAATGACGGCCATCCATTGGTGTAGTGCGCGTCCATATCGTAGCGGGAGTTGACTTCGCGCATCACCGCGGGAAAATAATCGGTCATGTACTCCGAGAACATGCAGGTTGAGAACAGCTCGGGCGCTTCGGAGTAGGGCAGAGGCTGGCCTTGCTCATCGCGCATGAACCAGTCGGGGTGCGCGGCCAGTGCATCGCCCCAATTCAAATCGGGACTGTAACGCGCCACGGTACGAAGGCCACGTTTTTTCGCGGCTTCATTCAACTCCCCGGAAAAATCACGCCCGTTCAGGTATTTTCCGTGGCGATGAAACGGCACCTTGCTCGGATAAAACGCCAGGATGCCCGTGATGCTGATGTAGACCGCGCCCACCTTGAGGCTGGCCCAATAGTCGGCCCACCCTTCAATGTCGAAAACGGCCGGATCGTGCTCGGTAAAGTTTGTCTGGCCGATGCGCCGCAGAGTTTTCTGCCAGGGCAAATCCGCGGTAGCGGCAGGAGACGCGCCAGTTGCGGCGGCGATTTCTCCAGTGGCCCCGAGCGCCAACGAGCCTGCAACGCGAGCGGCGGGCACTGCAGCCGCAGCCGTCTTCAAGAACAAACGCCGGTCCATCATGGCGGTGACCTCCGTCAAGAAAAATTCTCGAGTGCGACCCGGAACACGAAGAGCCGCAATCATGAACGCGAAGAGCGAATGCTTCCGCGCTATTTTGCGTTCCTGCTGAGCTCGTCAAGAACGTGCTTCAAGTCGTCGAGTTTCTGGCCGGCTTCAGCCAGTTTGCCCTCAGAGGTAAGCCGCTGGTAGTCGGAGAAGTCGTGGCCCGCCTGCGCGATGAGCGTGTTGAGATTGGCCGCTGGCTGCATCGCAGCGAGATTCGTAGTCGCTGACGCAGGTTGAGGCGACTCGGCCGCGGTGAGCGAAGGCGTCTCCGACCCAAAGAGCGAACTGAGCGCCGCTTCAAAGTTCGGCCCGTAGGCAAGGCGGTCTTGCAGCGCCAGCACCACAAGCCTCAGCTCAGGCATGGGACTGCTCTGCGCCTGCAGATAGATCGGCTCCGCATACAACAGCGCCTTTCCGCAAGGAATGACAAGAAGGCTGCCGCGGATGACATGCGAGCCCTGCTGATTCCAGAGAGTGAGCTGGCCTGAGAGCTGCGCGTTCTGGTCGATGCGCGCCTCGATCTGTTGCGGCCCATCGACGAGGCGCGTCTTGGGAAAGTCGAAAACCACGGCTGTGCCGTAATTCGCGCCATCGCTGCGCGCGGCGATCCAGCCGATTAGGTTATTACGGTTGAGGGGAGTGAATGGCAGGATCTCAACGAACTCCAGGCTGCCCGCAGCGCCTGATTTCGCCTCGCCGGGCAACGCCATGAGCACAAAGTTCGGGTGCATCTCCTGCGTTGACTGGTCGCCCTGGCTCGAGCCAATCTGGGTGGCCACGCTCCACTGGTCCTCGCGGTTATAGAAAACGTCTGGATCAGTCATGTGGTAGAGGCCGTAGACATCGGCCTGCAGGCTCAGCAGCAACTCGGGGTAGCGAACATGCGCGCGCAGCCATGCCGGCATCTCCGATGCATCTTTGAACAATCCTGGAAAGATTCCGCGCCACGCGGCCAGTATCGGATCGGCCGAGTCGAAAACGTAGAACGTGACGGTGCCGTCGTAAGCGTCAACCACTGCCTTGACGCTGTTGCGCATGTAGTTGACGGGCTGGTCTTCGACAGTGGACTGCGTCGAATACGGATAACTGTCAGAGGATGTGTAGGCATCGACGATCCATGAGAGGCGTCCGTCGGCGCCAACAACAACATAGGGATCGTGATCGAAGGTGAGGAACGGCGCAAGCGCCGCGATACGCGCGCGCACATTACGCCGCATCAGCAGGCGGCTGTCGGCCGTGATGTCGTCGCTGAACGGCACCTTGGTCAGGTCGCCGCGGTCGAAGGCAAGCATCGCGCGGCGCAGAAAGCCGCCCATCACAATACCGCCGGTGCCCTCGTACGACGATAGATTGTTGCTCTGGCCTTGCGGGTAGTTGAACTCCTGCTGGTGAGTCTTTACGTAGACGTCGCTGTCGGTCATCTCGCCGAAGTAAATTTCAGGGCGCGTCACCTTTAGGCTGGCCACTGTGCTTTGCACGGGCATATTGCTCAGGTAGAGCGTTGGCAGGCCCTCTGGCGTGAATCCATTCACGGGATTCATGGTGATTCCGTACCCGTGTGTGTAGATGAGCTTGTCGTTGATCCAGTTGTGGCTGCTGTCGGGCAGCTTGTCTACATTCAGCTCGCGAACGGCGAGCATCACCTGCCGCAATGAGCCATCAATCTGGTAGCGATCGATGTCGATGCCGGGAAAATCGTAGTACGTGCGAATCTCCTGCACCTGCTTGAGCGTGTCTTGGAGCGCATTCACGTCCCAGAGCCGGATGTTCTCGAGCGTGGCCTGATTGTGCTCCGGATCGGCGGCGGCAACAGTGGTCTCGGCGGGGAACTCGCTTTGCGCGAAGCGGTCGAGCCCGTAGGCCTGCCGCGTGAATGCGATGCTATCGGCGATATAGGGCCGCTCACGGTCGAGCCGGTTGGGATTGACAACAAAGGTGTTGACATACCATCCGGCCACGCCTGCAATCACAAAGCATGCGGCCGCGGGCACAATCGACACCAGAAGCCAGCGCACCTGAGGACGCAGCACGCCGGTGGCAATGGCGATGACCGCACCCAGGGCGAACGCCACGCTGATGAACATCATGCCGATGAGCGTGACGTGCGCGTCAGTATAGGTGACCCCATCGAAGATCGTGTGCTGGTCGAAGAGCAGTTGGAAACGGCCGATGTACTCGCGCATTGCGAGAGTAAACAAAAGAAAACCGCCGGCAATGGAGATCCCGCGCCAGGGAAGGGAAGCGCCGCCGCCAAAACGGCCGCCCAGCGCGCGGCCTCCGCCGGAAGCGATCAGAAATAGCACAGCGAGAATGCACACAACGACCGCGAGCGTGAGCAGCCATCCGGTGATGAGCTGCCACGCAGGCAGCGTGAAAAGATAGAAGCCGAGCGGCCTGCCGAAGATAGGATCGGCGCTGCCTGCGGCCGTCTGAGGCGCATACCAATAAAGCGCCAGCGTTGGCCACTGCGATTCCATGGCGAAGCCGGTGGCGATGGCGATCAACAACGCGACGATAATGGCGATCACGTGCAGCGCTTTTGCTAGTGGAAGTGTAATGGGCCGGCCCGCAAAAAAGACGGTGTGGGTTTCGGGCAGATCGGCGGCGTGGCTGTGCCGGAGAATCAGGAATGCGCCGAACAGGATGAGAAATGTCAGCGCCGCAAAGACAGCGAAGGTTCCCCACTCGAGGCTGAAGGATTTCCAGAAGACGCTGGCATAACCGAGCGAGCTGAACCAGAGCAGGTCGACCCAGTAAGAGATCGCGGCGCGTCCACCGATAAATATGAGAATGATGACGGCAAGGAACAGATAGACGACGATAGTGCTGCGGCGACGCGGTTTGTCACCCATCGGCCAATTGATTGTTTCGGGCATTTCTTGCTCCACTCCGCCAAATTGCGTTGGCTGAGGTACGCAAGAAGTGTACAGCGCGTGAGCAGGCCGGATGCTGAGCCTGAATGCAGAGCCCAAATGCTGAGTTTAGTCGTTGATATTGCTGCTGGGCTTAGATCAGCTCAGAGCGGCCGGTGATGCTCAGCTCTTTCACGATCTTGCCCACATCCTGCGAGTGGTCGCGATGGGCGATCAGCAGGGCATCCTCAGTGTCGACGATGACCAGGTTCTCCACGCCCACCAACGCGACAAACTTCTTGGGGCTGAAGATGTAGTTGTCGCTGGCCTCGATGGAAATGTGGCCGCCGGTGTCGGCGACATTGCCTTCAGCGTCACCGCGCAGGCGCGTCTCCACCTGGTACTCGTAAAGCGAGGACCACGAGCCCAGATCGTTCCAGCTGAATTCGGCAGGCAGGCAATAGAGGTTCGATAAGTGCTCACCCTTGGCAGAGCGCGGCTCGAGAACCGCATAGTCGACAGAGATGTTTTCGCACTTGGGATAAGCGGCGCGGAAGACTTCTTCGAATTTAGGAGTACCAAAGGCGGCGGCGATGGCTTCAAGCAGTGGAGCGGTCTCAGGCAGGTGCTCGCGGACAGCGTTGGCCAGCGTGCGGGCCGACCACAGGAACATGCCTGAGTTCCAGTAGTAGTTTCCGGCCGCAACAAATTCCTCGGCGCGGTTCTGGTTGGGCTTCTCAATAAATCGCCGCACGTGGAGAGCGGAGCCGTCTTTGGTCAAGTCGCCTGTTTCGACGTAACCATATCCCGTTTCGGCACGCGCGGGCTCAATGCCGAGCACCACAATGTTGTCACCGGCCGCTGCTGCGGCAATGCCTTTTTGCAGCGCCTTCAGGAAACGCGGTTCGTCGGCGATGACGTGATCGGAGGGAAAAATGCCCAGCACCGCATCGGGATTCTCGCGTTCGATAAGAAAGGCGGCGAGGCCGCACGCGGGAGCAGTATTGCGGGCCACGGGCTCCTGCACAATTTGCGCGGCGGGCAGGCCGGGCAACTGGTCGGCGATCTCATGCGCCAGATACTCGTTTGTAATGATCCATGTTTTCTCGAGCTTGGCGATCGGCTTAAGGCGTTCCACGGTCTGCTGAATCATGGAGCGTTCGCCGTCGAGCGCCAGCACCTGCTTGGCGCGCGCGCGGCGCGATCGGGGCCAGAAGCGGGTTCCACTGCCCCCGGCGAGGATCACCGGACGAAAATCGATAACTTTCGGCATTGAAGAAACATCCTACCCGACAGAGATGACGTTTGCACAGGGCCGGGCGAAGTATTTTCGAAGAGCGAATTCGACAGGTGTTACGCGCACGAGGGGAGAACGCGGCACCCACCGTGAAGCAATGTGCGCCAGGCCACAATCGCCCTCGGTCGCTTCGTAAGCGAAGCTGCCGCTTTACTTGAGTCCGGTAAGGAACTCTCCCATGCGCCGCGTGCCCTCGTCGATGTTCTGCTTGGTCACCGGGTACGAGATGCGGATGTGCTCTGCGGTGCCGAATGCTTCGCCAGGCACAGCAACCACGTGCCCCTCGTGAAGCAGGCGCGTCGCCAGTTCCGTAGCAGTGCGGATGCCGCCCTTGCCCAGGTACGCAGAGATATTGGGGTAAACATAGAACGCCCCATCAGGCTTGGTGCAGGTCACGCCGGGAATGGCCGTCAGCTTGGCCAGCATGTAATCGCGCAGGTCAATAAATTCAGCGCGGAATTCCTTTACGCACTCCTGCGAACCGCTGAGTGCCGCGATGGCCGCCTTTTGCACGAAGCTGGTTGCATTCGAGGTGGACTGCGACTGCAGCTTGCTGAGATTGGCGACGACAGGTTTTGCCGCGAGAGCATAACCAGCGCGCCACCCCGTCATGGAATACGTCTTTGACAGCGAGCCGAGAATAACGAGGTGCTCCTTGGCCCACGTAAACGAGCCGCCCGAGACCGGTTTGCCCGCATAGTTGAGATACACGTAGCACTCGTCCAGCAGCAGGAAGATGCCGCGCTCGTGCGCCAGGCTGACAATGCGCTCCAGGTCTTCGGCTGAAACCACCGAGCCGGCTGGATTCGATGGCGAATTCAGGATGATGGCCTTGGTGCGCGGTGTGATCGCGCGCTCAATGGCAGCCGCTGTGATGCGAAAACTCTCCGCTTCGCTGGTTTCGAGATACACGACCTTGCCGCCTGCGTACTGGATGATGTCTTTGAAGCTGACCCAGTAGGGAACAGGCAGAATCACTTCGTCGCCGTGGTCGACGAGAATTTGAATGGTGTTAAACAGCGCCAGCTTGCCGCCAGTGGTGAAGATGGCCTCGTCGACGGAATAGTCGGATGCGAAGTCACAGGCGTGCCGCTCCACGATCGCTTTGCGCACGTCGGGAATTCCCGGCACCACGGTGTAGCGGGTGAAGTTGGCCTCGATGGCGGTGATGGCCGCGTCCTTAATGTGGCGCGGAGTGGCGAAGTGCGGCTCGCCGGCGCCAAAATCCACCAGGTTGACGCCCTGGGCGCGGAGCTTGGCGGCCTCGGCGGCCACGGCCATGGTCGCGGACACTTCGATGCGGCCAATACGTTCGGCAAAGATTTGAGAAGGGCTGGAAACAGTCATGACATCTTCTATCTTGACAGATTTCCCTTTGAGCGCCTAGAGCTTGCACTGAACTTTCGCGCAGCAGCTTTCTCTTCATCCGCCGTTCTTCATTCGCGACCGCAATCGTTTCAGAACGTTGGCCGGAACAAGGCCGGTAATATCGCCGCCGGCGCCGAAAACTTCTTTCACCATGCGGGAGCTGACAAACGAGTACCGGCCAGCCGGCTGCAGGAAAACAGTTTCGATGTCAGGGGCCAGGCGGCGGTTCATGAGTGCCATCTGGAACTCGTATTCGTAGTCGGAGATCGCGCGGATGCCGCGCAGCACAGCGGACGCGCCCTGTTCCCGCGCGAACTCGACCATCAGCCCGTTGAAAGTGGCCACGGAGACATTGTTGATCCCTGCCGTGACCTCCTTAAGCATCTCCACGCGCTCCTCGACGGTAAAGAGCGGGTTCTTCACCGGATTCACCAGGATGGCCACGGTCAGGCGATCAAAGAGCTTCGATCCCCGCTGGATCAGGTCCAAATGGCCGCTGGTCGGCGGATCGAAGGTGCCGGGATAGAGGGCTTTGACGGGCATGAAGCGTCTCCATCGGGATTCTACGGCATTTGCTGAGACGGCGTGCCATTTCCGAGAGCGTCGTGTCCTATTAAGACCGCCCGCGGTCACCGCTCCCCGGTTTGCACACTGTAGAAATTAGAACTTCACAGTTGTGCCGATCTTCGCCAGGTTGACCAATTTGCTTTCGTTCGTATCGCGAACTTGCACGCTGATTGTCGCTGGCAGCGACCTGTGCCCAGCGCGATCCGGAGTGAGAGTGAGTGTTCGCTCGCTGTCGTTCCAAGCAAGGTCGACGCGCATGAACTCGCCGCGC
>CAZKJB010000094.1:0-12575 GCA_964552975.1 uncultured Occallatibacter sp.
CGAGCCTCTCCGCGCAATCTCCCAACTGGACATACGAAGGAAAGACCGGTCCGCTTGTTTGGGGCAAGCTCGATCCCTCCTGGCAGGCCTGCGGGAAGGGCCACGAGCAGTCGCCCCTCGACATTCGCGGTGCGCACCTCGACAAATCTCTTCAGCCCATCGAATTCCACTATGTTGCAGGCCCAATCACTCTTGAGAACAACGGCCGCGGCATCGTGGCCCACGTCGATCCCGGCGGCACCATCGTCGCAGGCGGCATTCGTTACCAACTCGTTGATATTGATTTCCACCACCCCGCCGAGCATTCCATCAAAGGCAAGCTTTCTGACATGGAGGTCGACCTCATTCATCGGAGCGACGATGGCAAAGTTGCCATTATCGCCGTGCTCCTCAACCAGGATCGTGGCTTTCCCAACGCCACTCTCTCCACGCTGTGGGCGCACTTGCCTGTTCGCACCGGCTCAACCGAGCGCGTTACAGACATGGTCAGCGCAGGCGGATTTCTGCCCACTGACCGCGGCTACTGGACCTACACCGGTTCAGAGGTGACGCCACCCTGCTCCGAGGGAGTGCGCTGGTTCATCTTCGAGCAGGATCTGAGCATGAGCCGCGGGCAACTGCAAGCCTTCACGCGCCTGTTCAAGCTCAACACTCGCCCCATACAGGATCCCCACGGACGCCACATCGAAGCCAACGAATAACACTTTTGGGGGATACGGTTGCCTCGGAAGTACTCTAGTGACCCAGTTGCGCCAGGTATCACATAAAAGTGTCATCTGTTTCCCAAGCCAGAACAGTAGGAGATCACGATGAACAACACTCTTCTGAAGCTGCTGGTGAAATTTAAGAGTTTGACGGCCTGCGACGACGGTCAGGACCTGGTGGAGTACGCGTTGCTGACCACCCTGGTTTCTCTTGCGCTGGTTCTCTCCATTTCGGGTATCGCTAACGCCGTTGACAACGTGTTCTCGAAAATCAGCAGCTCGCTGTCATAGTCACGGCGATATTGAAGCCCAATCCGTTGACTTGCCGATTTGCTCGGCCTACTTGCGCTTCGCCGCTACGTCTTTTGGGGCGTTGAAGCTCACAGTCGGCGGATCGCCGAAGGTGACCGTTGCTCCAACCGTGCGCTTGTGCGCGCCGCTCTTCACGTCACTCTGCTTTATCGTGATGGCGCCGGCAGCGATATCGGCGTCCGCAGTCCAACTGTCGAATCGCCCGAGCGCTGCGGGAACCAGCGAAGCGTCTGAGGATTCTGACGGCTGGTTTCCCATTGCTCCATTGCGCCACTCAATGTGCAGGGTTCCCTTGGCCGAACTTTCCAGATCAGTGTCGGTGTAACCAGTGAGCTCAACTTTCCCGGCGGCATCGAACGCTCCGCCCGCCCATCGCATCCCGAGCAGCGCACCGACGTCGGTCGCGCTCAACTTGTCAAACTGTCCTTCGAAGCTGTAATCGGGCTTCCCCGAATCAGTCGCCGGCTTGTCGATCGCTCCCGTTACGTGCACCTTGCCGCCGAGGATGTCCGCGTCGAGGCTTGTAATCTCAGCACCGGTAGGATTGATCTTCACCGCCGCCAAGACGTCGTCGAGCGTGACCGGCCCGAGATCGAAGGAGTCGACACTGACAGTGCCTTCCATGTTGGGCCAGGGCGACGACGCCGACGGATGGAACCGTTCGATCAGATCGGAGAGCAGAGTCCCCTTCTCCTTTGCGCCGAGCAGCGCGGTCTCGAGACCCGCTGCGTCCAGGCCGCCAAACTGCATCGCGAACTGCGGCGCGCACGCCCCAGGCTGAGTCTGTGCAGGGCAGGCGGCCGGCACGGTGACGGTAGCAGTTCCCGTCACTGGCCCGTAGGTGAAGTCCACTGGGTCCCAGCGCAGTCCGCCGGGGTCAAGGCGCAATGTAGCGTCTGCGATCTCCACGTGGTTGGCAAGGTAATCGCCCTTCCAGTTGGCGTTGTGCACGGTTACGGTCCCGATGACCGTGTCGGTGGTTGTCGGTCCCGGAGGCGTTGCAGGCGGTGCCGTGACTCGAGGTGCAAAGCTCGCAGCAGTCGGCGCTGCATCCCCCGCCGGTTTCTGGTTTCCGGCTTCTGCAGCCGCTGCGGGCAAAGCGGAACTCAGCGGAATTTCCTCTGGCGGAATCCACGGGCCCGTTGCCGTCAGATCCATCGCAATCGGGTCTCCGGCCAACCCTTCAAGAGCCTCAGCCCCTGGAATGCCGGCGGCGTGCGCCAGCTCCCTGGCACGCAAATAGCTGGCTTGCCCACGCACTCCAACCTGATAGCCAGCCAGAGAGAAGCGCAGCGCAAACGTAAGGGGAGCGGTTCCACCGGCGGGAACAGCCACCGTCCCCGTTATCGCCTCGCCCATAGCCCCTGCCAGCGGTCCCAGCGTCATCTTGGAGGCCTGGAGCGGCCGCGTGAGCCCACCCCCGCTAAGGGCAAGTCCCACCACAGACAAGCTCCCCGTCAACGGACCACGCACGACGGCGTCAGGTTTGGGAGTGTGGCCGCGAATGGGTTTCGATGGCTTTGCGGGCTGATCGGTTGGCGATGCGATAGCTGCATACACAATCTTTCCGCTGACTTGACCCGCCACCTCAAGATCTGGATCGAGGCCGCTGCGGAAGGTGCGCAGCGCGTCGAGTCCCGCAGCCGCTGGAATTCGATCTAGTTCCACCGTGAACTGAGGCGGCGCATCCACGCCGAGTTTTTCGCCTGTAACCTTCAGGCGGCCGTCGCCAAGCGGCGAGTTGCAATCGAGATTCTGGACGCTGCGAAATGTGTAGTGATAGACGAAGGCGCAATTTGCGTCAAAGTCGAGAGGAGATACGGGCGCAAATTCGGCGCGGTGCACGCCCACGGCACGCAGCTGCATCGTTACCTGCGCCGCGTCGGCACTTCCGTCCACGTGAAGATTACCCGCGAGGTCGCCGCGCCACCCTGGGTCCGATCCTGTTAGGAGGCGGGCAAGCTGGCCGAGTTGCGCTCGCCGCCAATCCAGATCGAGATGCACGGGCATTTCACGCAGCGCGGACGCGCGTCTCACGCTGGCCTCCATGCGCACCTCGCCTGTGTCTTCCAGATACAAGCTCACGTCCGTCCGTGCCGGTTGACCGCGGAGGCGAATTCGCCACTCGCCAGGGGACTCCTGCCAGAGGGAAAGATCGGCGTTCACCAGGGAAAATGGGAGTTTTTCGACTCCATTCTTGAAGTCGATGCGGGAGTCAGTGGCCTCAAGCGAAGGAAAGCGGACCGGGCGAACTGCGCCTGTTTGCGGGGGATCACCTGTCTGGGCGGCAGCGTTGCGAAAGAGCGGATCGAGGTTCCATTGGCCAGGCGCCGTTCTCACCAGGTTCAGGCTGGCCTCGTCGACGCTGATTTTGCCGATTTCGATCCGGCCGCGCAACAGAGAGAGCAGGCGGATCGACGCAGTGACTTTATTCGCGTGAAGAACGGGCTCGGCGCCGTAGGCCGGATCTTCGGCCACGCTCAAATCATTGAGATCGAACCCGGGCCAAGGCAGCAGGTGCACCTCAGCCGACGAAAGACGCACCTGCCTGCCGAGCGATTGCGAGATCAGCCTCGTAATCCGGCCCTTGAAATGGCTTACGCTCACCAGCGGAGGCACGACCAACAGAAGCACAAGGACCGCGAAAATCCCAAGGGCTATCCGCAACCACTTGGAAAGTTTATGTCGGCCTTGCTCGCCGTCTGTCATGGTCTTCCTGATTCTAGCTGCTGGTGGGGAGAGGAGCAGATGGCTATCGGCTCTCTGATTTCAGCGCGTCAGGTGGAAGGTCCGGCTCCAGCGCGTCTCTGTAAAGAAGTGGACCACTACGTGCCCCATCCAGGCCATGCGATTGCCGATTCCCGTTTGTTCGTACTCCGATTCCGGAGTATTGAATGACCAGTAATTAAACAGCGGACGGCCAACAATATTCTGCCTGGGCACAAAGCCCCAAAAACGCGAGTCGAGGCTATTGTGGCGGTTATCGCCCATCATGAAGTACATGCCGGGCGGGACGACGAGTTCGCCATCGACTACATGATTAGGGAAATCCACGGCCCAGCCCTCGGTGGCTCCGCCTGGCTGCGGATAGGGCGGCACAGAAGGAAACTCGTCGAGAAATTCCTGGTAGTTTTCCGGAGTAGTGGGCTGGGCGTGTGGTTGTGCCTGAGCCACACCATTCAGGATCACAATGCCGTTGTGAAGATGGATGTGATCGCCGGGCACACCGATTAATCGTTTGACCAAAAAGAAGTATTGAGGCTTGCCATCGGCATCCGGTTCCGGCTCGGGGACCGGCTTGATAAAGACGACAATGTCGCCACGCTGCGGCTCACGATAGCGAACCAGAGGCATCCACTTGGTTGGAGGAGCCAGCGTGATGCGATCGACCACCAGGTGATCCCCCACCAAAAGCGTGTTCTCCATGGAACCTGAGGGGATTACAAAGTTTTGCGCAAGGAAGGTGAGAATGAACAGTCCCACAACGAGCACCGAACAAATACTTGCGACCGCTTCAAAGGGCGTTTCCTCCACCTTGGAGGGAGCGGCTTCGGGATGTGTCTCAGGCGGGTCGCTGGGTGCTTGCGGCTTTTTCTTGGTCATTCTGTCGCTCATTGCGGCATCAGTGCGTTTTCTAAATCCGTTTGCTCCGTTTCGATCTTGTTGGACTACAGCTCCTGTTGGCCGGCTGCATTTCAGGGTCTCTATTCAGGCATAAATTAGTTTTCTAAGACTCTTTCGTGCGGCCAATTCGGCGTCAATTCTACGCCCAAATCAATGGACCACGCGGAAGATACGCTTCCATCGCGCAAATGCTGAAATCCGATCTGCAAGTTCCCATTCGTGTCCGAGTCTATCATCCATAGCCTGCTGCGTAACTGGCTGCACGTCGGTCGCAGACGGGCGGCTAAGCGAAAAGTAGATCACCAGCGGACGAGCGATGATGGCCTGGCGCGGCACAAATCCCCAGAAGCGCGAATCCTTGCTGTGATTGCGATTGTCTCCGAGGACGAAGTAATCCCCGGCGGGCACAACCAGCTCGCCATCGTTCGTGAGACTCTGCATCTGGCGCCACCACTCCGGGTCGACCTCAGGGTCAGTATAGATTTTGGCGGGGAAGTTATCGCGAAATGGATTGGGGGGCGCGGGCTCGAAGGCGGCATAGGGTTCGTCAAGCGCCACACCGTTCACGTACACCTGACCGCCGGCGATTCGCAGCCGGTCACCCGGAAGCCCAACCACTCGCTTCACGAGCAGCGCGGGCTGGGGATGACGGAAAACAATAATGTCCCCGCGGGCTACCTGCCGATAGGGCAACAGCCATTGTGTGAGGCCGCCGGCGGGTGCGTAAACCTGCCTGTTAAAAAGCAGAAAATCTCCGACCAGCAGGGTGCGCTCCATGCTTTCGGAGGGAATCAGGATCGGTTGCAGAACAAATGTAAGAACGAATAGCGCAACCACAACGGTTTGCATGAGCGAGGCCAGAGCCTGCGGGAAAGTTGGAAGGTGGTGGCGGAGCAAGTCCGGCCGGCGCGGCGGGACATCCGGTGCTGGATCAGGAGTCGTCATTTCGATGTTGGCTCCTGCTCGCCGGTATGAAGTTCCGCCTCCGACTCGCCATCCGTGGCTGGGATCTCATGAGTGCTTCCAGTCGCCAGGCGCTCCAGAGCGCGGCGCGCGGCGTCCTGTTCGGCGTGCTTCTTGGTATGTCCCATGCCTCGCGCCAACGGTTCTCCGCGCTTGCCTGCTGCGCTTTTCAGGCGCACCTCCACCAGAAAACGCTTGTGGTGATCGGGGCCGCTTTCGCTCTTGACCCTGTAGACCGGCGTTCCGGAACGCGCCGCTTGCAGCCGTTCCTGGAGAGCGGATTTATAGTTGCCCAATGCCGCTCCAGAGCGCAGCTCGCTTGCCAGCCTCTCCGCGGCCTTGCCCATCACCTTATTTTGGACAAAGGCCCGAACCGGCTCCAGGCCACCATCAAGAAAGAGCGCACCCATCACTGCTTCCATGGTATTCGAAAGGATGGTGCTCTTGCGCCGCAGCCCGCTGCGCTCCTCAGCGCGGCTTAATCGCAGATGCTTGCCCAGGCCGATCTCTTCGGCTACCTGGGCCATGTGTTGCCGGCTTACTAATCCAGAACGGATGCGCGTCAGCTCGCCTTCGCGCCACTCGGGATATGACTGAAATACCATTTCAGCCACTACAAGACCAAGAACTGCATCGCCGAGAAATTCCAGGCGCTCATTATCCTTCGGCGCAGCCGTTTCTTCGTTTACGCTACCCTGTGCAAGTTCATGGGCCAGAGAACGGTGCGTAAGTGCACGGACCAGTATCTCCGGACTTATAAACTCGTGCCCCAGCGCAGTCTCAAGCTCTTTGAGATGTATTTCCACGAATGCCTCGCCCGGTCGCAACCATTGAGAAAGAGACTTTGATGTAGCTGCCGTTCCACATTACCGAAGCTCCGACCGCTGGTGCACATGCGCAATCCAATCCGTCAGAGCATATGCCACAAGTGCTAAGCCCGGGCCCTATACGCACTTCATGGCACCCGCTGGAGCCGCGCTCTTGCAACAACGTGTAGATGCAGCCGATACCGTGTTTGCGCAATCAATTCCGATTCCGCCTCCACGCCCTTATTTAGATGCAATATGTCAATTGATCGTCATCGCGCCTGGTGGTTCTGGATCATTGCGGTTTCGGCGGGCTGTCCTGCGATCCAGGCTTGGCGGCTGCTCCGTCAGATGGACCGTCACCGGCATCCTCTTCGCAGTCGCTTTCGTGGCCGCGCTGCACAAATGCTGACTTGAGACCGCGCTCCACGGCAAGGCGCGTATCGAGTTGGCCGTCGCGCACCGCCGAAGCCTCTTTGTACTCTGCCAGAGCCTGGTCGCGCTTGCACTCGAGATCGAGCATGCGGCCAAGGTAAATGTGCGACCACGCGAGCAACCGCTGCTCCTTGCTGGTCGCGATCGTTTTCTGGAAATCATCGATTGCCTGTTCAGGATGCCCGGTCATGAGATCGACGCGAGCCAGGATGAAATGCGCGCGCGCAGCATCCGCTGTCGATGCGATGGTATCGGTTTCACTGGAAAGCACTTTTTGTGCGATGCTGCCGGCTGCGGCAAAATCTCCGGCCGCCAGGCGCGCTTCAGCGAGGTCCAGACCGGATAGCTGGCGCGGCTTGTTGTGCTGCAGCACATCCTCGTCGGCCTCTTTGTCAAACTCAGTCTGGCGCGCGCGATGTACTTGCTGGTCTACGTCCATGCTGTACACCATTTCGCCAATCGTGTCTTTCAGGCTGGCGGGATCCTTCTCAAACAGGAGCAGCTGTTCGTAGAAGTATTGCGTCAGCACGAATCCCTGCCGCATGTCGTGCTCGACGGCCGCCCATTTTACGGCGTTGACCTTGTCCTGGTAGAGCTGGCGTTCATGCTCGAAGCTTGGCAGTTGCGAGCGGTCAGCACCGGCCGGAATCTTGTACTCGGGTACTCCGGTATCCATTGTCCGCGCCTCAATGGCCTTGATCAGGCACTCAATCGTCAACGGAACCGTATCGGAGCGCAGGCGGAATTCGAGAGGCGCGTCGCGTATTTCCTTCAGGATCGGCTGTTCACGATCGATCGCGTTGGATCGCGCAAAAAGCAGTGGATCAATGATGTAGTGCAAGTACGTGTGGCGCACGTCGTTCATGCGAATCTGCCCATTGACCGGAGAAACGACGACAATGTAGTCGGTTCCGTATATGCGGGCGTTCACGGTGCGCGGCGAAAGCTGTGGTTCAAAGATGACGATGAATCTACGCCCCTCGTATGTGGAGGCCGGCATCTTCAAGTAAAGGTTGGCGGAAACAATCATCTGCGACAACGAGTCGTGCAGTTTGTCAGCCTCTTCATCGTAGATGTGGTGCGAAGCGAGCCAGATGCCGTGCAAATCCACGGCAACTGCAAACGCTCTGAGAGGGGCGAGAATCTCAGCAACCTGAGTAGAATCGGGCGGCATGTCGGGAAGGTCTGCCGACAATTCGAGTTCAGGGGGCGGCGTGAGGTAAAGAGCCAGGGAAATGTACTGCGCGATATCCCGCTCAGTTCCGGTCATGCGATGCTGAGCAATGAAAAGACAAAGCGCGTCACGCTTGCTGCGTGCGTCTTCACTTTGATCGAGCACCTGGCTAATCTCATCGCGGATACGCTTCCGCACCGGTGCACTGTCTTCAAGGCCTTCGTCGTAGCCGCAAACGTTCAGCGCCGCCGCCATCACGAACACGGGTTCCGAGGGGATAAGCGAGATGGTTGGCCCGGCAGGATCAATGAGCGTGGGCGGCTTTTCCTGCGCATACAGCTGCGCGGAGGAGCTTTGTGCGGATGAGGAGTTACCGGGAGATTGAGCCGTCGCGAGAACGGCGGCGAAGCCGGCCAGCAAACAAAAGAACCCGGCCGAAAGTATGGCGAATCGCTGCAATGGACGAGACATCGTTTGGAAGCCCTAACTGCAGTCTATTTAGACGCAGTGGGAGGGTCAAACGGGTGAAGGGGACAGAAGACACGGGCCGGGAAAAGCGCGCTCCTCCTGACGGCCAAATCTCATGGCTGAAAGAACATTCGCGCATCTGAAATCGCTCTCAGGGTTTGACGAAAGAGCAATTTGCCCATCGCCCGACCGGAAGCGGGTTTTTGGCGCGCAAACCGCGTTGGTGATTTACGTAGACCAAGCCGTCCTGTTGCGAAGGGCTTCTGCAGCTAAGTGCCGAGCTTCGCTAAGCCCTCTGCTATATTGACCTTGCCCTTCAGAGAAGGAATTCATTATGTCGTTTCGATTGATTTTGCCAGTTCTCTTGCTGACCTTCTCGTCAGGTCTCAAGGCCCAGGATCGTTCCTATGGAAGATCGGTCGTTTCGACACCCTTTGGGATCGTGGCGACGAGTGAGGTCGAGGCCTCACAGGCGGGTGCGCGCATGCTCGAGCGCGGCGGCTCGGCGATTGATGCAGGCATTGCAGCAAACGCGGTGCTCGGCGTAATGGAACCGATGATGAATGGCCTCGGGGGGGATCTGTTTGCAATTTACTATGACGCAAAGACGGGCAAGCTGACGGGCATTAACGCAAGCGGATGGGCTCCCAAGGGCCTCACCATCGAGCATGTGAAGGGAAAAGGCCTGGATGAGATGCCCAGATATGGGATCGATTCAGTCACGGTTCCTGGAGCGGTGGACGGGTGGGCCAAGCTTCATGGCCGCTTCGGCAAGCTCCCATGGCGCGATCTCTTCCAGCCCGCGATCTTTTTCGCCCGGGATGGCTACCCCGTTTCCGAGATCATGGATGGTGATTGGAAGACGGGCCGTAAGTGGCTGATGACGAATCCGGAGAGCCGGCGTGTTTTTCTCCCTGAGGACCGGGCACCCGAGGAAGGCGAGCTTTTCCGTAACCCGGATCTTGCCCACGCCCTCACGCTGATCGCTAATGAAGGTGAGATCGCTTTCTACAAAGGCGGGATTGCCCAGGCGATTCTTAAAACGTCGACGGAACTTGGCGGGACCATGACTGCTTCGGATCTGGCGGAGTATTCGGCCGAATGGGTCGAGCCCATCTCAGCGAGCTACCGCGGGTGGACAATTTACGAACTTCCACCCAATAGCGACGGCATGGCCGCGCTGGAGATGCTCAATATCATGGAGCAATCCAAGGCCGACCCCGGCGGCCCTTACAGCCCCGCTGAACTACATACACGTATCGAGGCGATGAAGCTGGCCTATGCCGATGTGAAGGCCTACGACGGCGATCCACGCTTTAATAAGATTCCTGTGGAGGAATTACTCTCCAAAAGCTACGCGGCACAGCGGGCGCACTTGATCGATCCCGATCGGGCGAATTGCAAGGTCGCTCCCGGTGCACTCTCCAAGAGCGACACAACCTACTTCACAGTTGTCGACCGCGAAGGCAATATTCTTTCGATGATTCAAAGCAACTACGGCAGCTTCGGCTCGGACATCACGGTAGATGGCATGGGATTCGTGTTGCATAACCGCGGGGGCGCGTTCTCGCTGGATCCCAAATCACCAGACGCTCTGGCCGGGCACAAGCGGCCCTTCCACACCATTATCCCTGCATTCATGCAGATGGGGGATCGGCACATTGGCTTCGGCATCATGGGCGGCATGAACCAACCACTCGCTCAAGCCCAATTCGTGTCCAACATGGTCGATTACGGCATGAATGTCCAGGCCGCGCTCGAAGAAGCACGCTTTACGGTAACAGCGACTCTCGGCTGCAACATCCAGATCGAATCCCGCGTCGGCCCGTCCACCCTTGATGCGCTCACGAAGATGGGTCACACCTTCGACGTTCACAAGGAGTACACGGAAAA
Organism: uncultured Occallatibacter sp.; assembly: GCA_964552975.1. Classification (GTDB taxonomy): domain Bacteria; phylum Acidobacteriota; class Terriglobia; order Terriglobales; family Acidobacteriaceae; genus Telmatobacter. The sequence goes on from CAZKJB010000094.1 coordinate 10,380, forward strand.
CATGGGTCGAGGCAACGCCGTTGAACACGATAGCGCGACTGGAATGAACTTTGGAGCCTCCGACCCACGCGGCGATGGGGCTGCCGTTCCGGAGATGCCGGGTACTAGATAAAATCTGGAGCTCGCTGAATTCCCCCTGCCAATAGCTATCTCTGTCGAACCGGTGAAACCGGAAGAGTGTGGTCGGGACCAGGAAAGGCGCAGCAATTTTCATTTGCGCTGAGCAATGGCTAAGCCTCGCGGATTCGCTCCCAAAGCCATGTGAATTGCAGCGACGGGTTACATGTCCGACTACCCGCGCACCGAGACGCCGGAGAAGGACAATACCGCGAGTCCGCGGACCGGCTGGCCAAAGAAACGGGCAGGCTCAAAGCGGCTGAAGAGAAGCAGATTCTCCACCTGGGATTGGGTTGTGGCGTCAACAGGACCGGAGAGAATGCGGAAGTCGTAGACCTCACCTTCGCCGTTCACATAGGCTTCAACCACTACAGGGCCGTTGATGGCGCCCATCTGGTTGGTGCCCGGAGCGTTCGAGAAATAGAGCAGATGAGGCGCGGTGGCATTTCCCAGCGGCTCGTCGGGCGTAGCCTGGGCGATCTCCGGTTTAGCCAACATCGTGATCAGAAGCGTGACTGTTCCCAACAAGAGCACTGCGCTGGCGAATCCCGCGCCGGCCTGCAGCAAAAACGGACCCACGGTGTTCTTCCAGGCAAGTTCCCAGGCAGCGAATACACTGCGGTGGCTGCGCGCGCGCTCCTGGCTCACCGCCACGCGAATCCGAAGTGGCAGATCGGCGGGCTCGGGCACCGGGCCCAACGCCGCAAGCGAAGCCTGTACGCTGTGCAGCGAATTCCACTCCCGGGCACAGGCCCGGCAATCTTCGAGATGCGCATTGATCTCCTGCATCTCGCGTCCGTTCAACCGGCCATCCAGATATTCAGTAAAGCCAGCCTGCACTTTATTGCAGCCGTTCATCGCGCCTCCTCTCCGAGAGACAATTCGATTCCATCAAGCGCCACCGATTGCGAACCCGGCTTCGGCTCCATGAGCACTGCCTTCAGGCAAGCGCGTCCACGCACCAGCCGCGACTTCACCGTTCCCAGATTCACGCCCAGCATCGCCGCCACTTCCTCGTAAACAAAGCCTTCGATGTCGCGCAGGATGAGCGTGGTGCGAAAGGGTTCTGGTACCTGGCTCAATGCCCGTTCGACCCGCGCTCGATTCTCTTCATGCTCAGCCAGTTCATAGGGCGACTCGCCCGGATCAACGAGCAGCTCTCTCAGCCGAACCGGCGTCCTGTCATCTCCAACGGCCATCTCCTGGTCGATGGGAATTTCCTGCTGTTGATGCCGCATCCACCAGCGCCGCTGGTTTGAGGCTTCACGCAACGCAATGCGATAGATCCACGTCTTCAAAGATGACTGGCCATTAAAGCCATGGATTCCGCGATAAACCTTGACGAACACTTCCTGTGTGAGATCGGCAGCATCGGCGCGGTTACGAACGGTGCGCGCAAGTAACGAAAAAATCGGCTGATGGTAGTGCGCGATCAGCCACGCAAAAGCCTGCTCCGAGCCGGCTCGTAATTCTTCAATGAGAGCCGCCTCTTCAGAGTGGTGCGCGATCGCGCTGGCAACATCGCCCATGGTGAGGTCCGCCTGCAATTCAGTGTCCTCCCACGTTATCGCAAAACCTGTCATCCTGGCACTTTTTGATCTCAAGGCAAAATTCAAGGGCCAAATGCCACGATGTTTTAACGATTACCCCAACCAGCCTGAAAGCTCTGCTCAAAAGCTCAAATCCGGTCCGGAGTACGCGGGAAACGGGCGTTGGTTTGCCATCAAACAGCCCGCGCACTCTATTGTCTTAGACACCTAAACCAGTGAAAGTGTTCCCGGTCACGGCCGACGACCGGTCAAGGGACCAATTCCCTTGTCGATGGGATGGAGTGTTACGTTGACTTTATCGTAAAGACGATCCGGCGGCCCTTTTCCACGCGATTCCAGCCTTCCTCGACGCTTTCGAGCGGGACGGGCTCGACCCCAATCGTAAGCGTTTTGGCAGCAGCCAGTGAAAATAACTGAGGAATGGCGGCGAAGATCCGGTCGAGCGAAGCGGCTCCAAATCCGCTCCCGAGCAGGGTCAGGTCGATGCTTCGCAGAATTGCACCAGGCAAGGTAATCGTCTTACCGGCGC
>CAZKJB010000095.1:0-12512 GCA_964552975.1 uncultured Occallatibacter sp.
AGCAACGCCCTTTTAAGGCGTGGGTCCTGGGTTCGATTCCCAGCGAGCTCACCAGAATCAACAACTGCGGCGTCTCTTGCTGAATCCGGGTCCAAACTGGGTCCCAAGTCGGACGCTGCAACTCTTTGGGCTGCTACCTGAAATCGGCGCTCCTGTCCCTCACGCGCGATTGCCCGCTTATCTTGCCCATGACCCAAACAGCGTCAGGCGAAAATAATGAGAAACTATGCACATTTCCTGACACCTACAATTTGAGTCGATTCTCAAGTTAGTCTGCAAGTGTAACGCATTGATTCTAATAACTATAGTACCCGATGTCCAGGTGCTAAATTGGCCAGAATCCAGCACCAAAAATGTGTTGCTTACTGACCCGCCTCGCGCTATTTTAGGCATCGAAGAGCAGTGAACAACACGGCACTGGCCGCCCAACTCGGAAAGGAGAGAGCAACATGGCAGAGTTTGAAATTGAAAAGCACGCAGCGAAACACAACCGATTATCTAAGCGCACCCATTTGACCCTTGATGACCTGAACACATATTTGGAAGAGTTTGAGATTGAAAAGCACGTAGCGAAACACAACCGATTCTTTAAGCAGACACAATTGACCCTTGATGACCTGGACACCTATTCAAAGCCATTCGGAGACCTATTGTGGGCTGTCATGAGGCTGTCGACAGGCTCTGTAACGGTGCTGGAGGCACTCAAGGTCATGCGGCGGGCTGCGAGTGACCTGAGGGCTATTAACAAGCGGATCGCAAAGAAGTATGCGGCCTAACAGTGAATTGATCCGGCAACGCACGGAACATCGGGGGCCAACAAACCGCGTCGGCTAGCTTTCCGATGTTCTGAAATCGGGCTCCAATCGTTATTGGCCCCGGCTCTCCTTACGTGATTTGCGCCCGTACTAACTCTTTCGGCGCCATGGGCGAGATTCTTGGAGCGCGCTCGAGTCCGACAGGCCTTCGAACTTCAAGAGCGGCAAGTCCACGGCGTCTCACCCGCTATTGCATCAGTTTTAACTTGTCGCAGCCGAATTGGTTCCCCATGCTGCAACCCTTGGTGAGAAGTTGCCGGGCCAGCACAAGGTTCTTTGGCACTCCAAGGCCTTGCCGGTAGAGGTTTCCCAGGTTGCTGCACCCGTTCGGAAAATTTAGCGTGCAGGCACGGGAATAGAAATTGGCCGCGCGCGAAGCATCTTGCGTGACTCCCATACCGTTCTGGTATTGATAGCCGATGCGGTTACAGGAAGGCCCACCGCCACCTAGGCAAAGCTCCTCGTATAGCGGCGCGGATTGCGCATAGCGGTTTTGATCGAAAAACGTGTCCGCCTGCTGTTTCTTCGCTGCATTATTCGAACTTTGTGGGGAGATTTGCGGATTCGCTCGAGGTACGGGCGCATGCGGAGCCGCGGGCAGCGAGTTCGGAGGTCTCAAGTTTGTATCCGGTGTCGACGAAGGTTGAACCGGCAGCGACGTTGACGGCTCCGGTTGAGGGTGCGGCCCAGCCGGGCGCCCCACGCCGAACACTGCAGCCAACACCAAGACTGCAGCACCTGCCCATACCCAAATGGGCACGCTTCGCAAGCCCGACTTCGGCTCCTCCATTTTAGGTAGGTCGGGCCGGAAATCGGCTGGATTCGGAATTGGCCTGGGTTGGACCGGCGTTGCCGCGAAGACCGGCCCGGCTTGAAACTGTGCGCTTTCACGCGGGATGTTCTTTTGGTTCCCCACCGATTGAGCTGGAGCTTGTGGCGCCCGAATCCGCTTGATCTGCGTCTTCAGCCCGTCGAGGATGTCAGCCTTGACCCTGGCCCATTTGGAATCGCTCTCAGTAAAGTCGATCAAGGGCATGGCGCCGGGCACCATCTGGCGATCAGCAAGGACCGGATACTCGCTCCAATCGCAAGGTTCCACCAGCACTGGAACGATAATCATCTGTCCCAGCCTGGCGCGATCCGCGATCCGGGACATTTCATATTTGTCGATGAACTCCGAGTTCAGAAACGCCTGACTCACGATGAGAAGGGCGATTTGCGCTTGATCGATCTCCGCTTCGATGTGGTTCCTGAATTCGTCGCCTGGCTTTAGATCCTTGTCGAACCAGAAGACAACATTCTGCTTTCTGAGGGATTCCATCAGGAAGGGGATCAGGTTGAACCTGTAGTCCCGGTCCAGCCATTTCCTGTCTTCGCGCGCGTAGCTTACAAAGACGCGCGTCAGCTCATCGGAGGCTCCCGTATTTACACTTGGGTCCATTGACCATGGGCTCCTTGCCGTTTCAATCCTGTGCCAGCGCGATCTCCATTGTCTCCGCAGTCTGGTGCTTCCGTCATTTTACGTCCGTTGCTGAATGATCGCTGCGTAACGCAACCGGCCTTAGCGCGGCGGAGACGGCCTGCGCAAGGGAAAGACCTGCGAGATCCGATTTTCGCGCAAGAGAATTCCAGCCCAAACGATCACCGCGAAGATGACTGGAAAGGTGGTTTCAAAGATCGGACTGCCTGCGCGCATTTGGATCGCCACAGCTCCGCCTAAGAAAGCAGTTAACAAAACCGCGCCGAGGACGGCGGTTCTCGGGATCGCATAGAGCGTCGTGCAGACGAGCAGCAGAATTCCGACGCCGGCGCTGAGCGATATGGGGAATCCAAGCCGGGCGGATGCCTGAACGACAGCATGCGGCATCGCAAGTTTTCCCACCGCGTCAAAGAGCAGGAAGATAACCGCGAGAATGCTTAGGACGCGACCTGTCCAAAGCCGTCCCTTCGAAGCAGTACGCGGAGGGACTCCAGATTGCAGAACCGATCGGGCCGGCGACGCTGAAGGCTCGCTGCCGGCGGCAGATTCAGAAAGTGGGGAAGACGAATCGTTGGTTGTAGTTGTTGACATAGGCTCGACCTCGGTGCGGCTTCAATGTCTGTGATTATCGCGCACTTGATATACGACGGCACCCCTTCCTGAGGGTAAGCAGCGCCGCTTGAGCTGTGCGGCGCCAAGTAAAAGCCCGCAAGACCCACTCACCAGAAATCGGCGATGCAATCGTCTTCAGTTTGGAATCCGCCGGAAGATCGTTCTACGATAGGGCCTGCGGCAGTAAGCCGCCATGAATAGAGGATGCTGACGGATGCTTTCGGCCAAAGTGATTGTCGAGCTGCAGGATGAAACGACGAACCGATGGCATGAGCTGCCGGACGAACGACAGCAGAGCGCGCTTCCCAATCAACCGGCGGATGCGGACGCCGGAAACAGGACCGGCCGCGACTGGCTGGATCTTGTAGCTCGCCAGCACCGCGCAAACTTCGATCTCTGGCACATTGAGGACGAGGCGCGGACGCCGGGCGCGACCGATTCGGAGTTAGCTGCTGTCAAGCGGCGGATCGACAAGACCAACCAACAGCGAAACGACCTGGTGGAGGAATTGGACCGATCCCTGTTGGCGTGGCTGGAGGCGCGCGGCCTACCCAATTCCGCGGCCCCGCTCCAATCCGAAACACCGGGCTTGATCATTGATCGGCTCTCCATTCTCGCCTTGAAGATTTACCACACAAGCCAAGAGGCGAAGCGAGCCGATGCACCGCCTGGCCACGCAGAGCGAAACCGCGAGCGGCTGGCCATCTTGCACGAACAACGCGACGACCTGGCCAGTTGCCTCGATGCGCTTTGGCTGGAAACGCTGAATGGCTCGCGGCGGTTCAAGCTTTACCAGCAAATGAAGATGTACAACGACCCATCGCTCAACCCGGCGATTTATCGCAAAGCCAAGGCAGAGCACGGCGGGTAAACACTCGCTAGCGGCACCCCATTGACGTAACGAGGCGATGTGCGTATAAACATGGCCTAAGTAGCATAAGGCCCAAACGAAGGTACCCCTGCGGTAAAGATCCGCGAAAGGGGGAAAGGAAAGCGCGCTTCCGCCAATCCCATGACGCAAGAAGCTCGAACCGCGGCGAACAGCCGCAAGAAGAACTCGCCCCCAGCCGCCAAATCGGAGAGCCGTGCCCGTACCGACCCGGCCTTCCAGCAATATCAGTCCGCTGTGCAACTGTTGCAGCAGGGAAAGTACGAGAAGGCCTTGGGCATCCTGGAGAAGCTACTCCCGGATGCGCCTGCGGAGATCAAGGACCGCTGCCGGATGTATATCAGCACATGTCACCGGCAATTAGGAAAGTCCAAGTTGTCGTTTGAAACTCCCGAAGAGCACTACGACTACGCCATCTCGCAGCTCAACACCGGCTATTACGAGGAGGCGCGCGAGCAGTTCAACCATATTCTGTCGGCCCATCCCGGTGCCGACTTTGCGTTTTACGGGCTGGCGGTGCTTGAAGCGATTACAGGCCGCACCCAGGATTGCCTTACCAACCTGTCCCGGGCGATCGATCTGAACCCGAAGAACCGGTTGCAAGCGCGCGTCGACAATGACTTCCAGAATATGGTCGACGATCCGCGCTTCACCGAATTGCTTTATCCTGAGGTTCCGTAGGGCACGACTTGAAACCCGCCACTCTTGCCATCGGCGAATTTGATCAAGCACCGCAGTCCGACTCCGGCGATTCGCAGGGGGCCCGGCAGCTTCGTGTTGTAGCCATCGGCGGCGGAACCGGCCTCTCCACATTGCTGCGTGGCCTGCGAAGGCACGTTTCCGTTCCGGGGCAAAGCCCGGCGGGAACCGCAGCCATCGCCGACCTGGCTGCCGTGGTCACAGTCACCGACGACGGCGGATCGTCGGGACGTCTGCGCCAAGACTTGAACATTCTGCCTCCAGGCGACTTGCGCAATTGCATGGTTGCTCTCAGCGAAGAAGAGGACCTGCTGTCGAAGCTGTTCACGCATCGCTTCAAGAAGGGCAAATCCCTGAAGGGGCACAGCTTTGGCAACTTGTTTCTGGCCGCGCTGACAGAGATCACGGGAGATTTTGCCCAGGCTGTACAACTCGCGTCAAAGATTCTCGCGACGCGGGGCAGCATCTATCCCGCGACGACGGCCAACGCCACTCTCGTTGCCAACATGGACGATGGCACAGTGGTGCGCGGAGAGACAAAAATTACGGCGAGCAAGCGGCGGATTGTGGAGATGACTCTCGACCCGCCGCATCCTGCTCCGTTGCCTGAGACGATCGAAGCCATCGAGCGGGCAGATCTGATTACGGTGGGGCCGGGGTCGCTGTATACTTCGCTTATCACCAATCTGCTGGTGGACGGAATCCCCGCGGCGCTGAGCGCGGCGCGTGGCCTGTGCGTTTTCATTTGCAACCTTATGACGCAAGCCAACGAGAGCCTGAACCTGACCGCCTCTGAGCACATCGAGCGCATCTACGCACATACCCGCACACCGATCTTCGACTACGCTCTCGTGAATACAGAACGGTTTTCGCCGGAAACGTTGGCGCGATACAAGGCCGAAGGCGCATCCCCAATCGTTGCGGATGTTGAGCGCATCGAGGCGCTGGGAGTTCGCTGCGTCGCCGGCAATTTTGCCAGCGAAGATAGTGTGGTCCGCCACATGGCGAGCCGCGTTGCCGATGCCGTGTTGGAATTGGCGCAGAAAAGCGGCCCGCGTTCAAGGATGACTTAAGAAATGACACTTTCGCGGCCGCGACTACTTGCGATAGAGTCGAAGAGCGCGCCCGGCTGACAAGCGCGACCAGGAGGATTCATGAGCAAGATCGGAGTTTGGATGGCTGCGGGTTGTGGTTGCGTTGCACTTGCGGCGGTGTCGACAGCGGCGCAGGCGCAAAGCCGGAAGGCCGGCCTGTGGGAGGTCACGAGCCAGACGAGCATGTCAGGCGGACCGACGAATATGCCGCAGATGCCACCGCGGACCAACCAGGTGTGCGTGACCCAGGCGATGATCGACAAATACGGTGGCCCGACCTCGCAGCCGGCCCGCGGAAATTGCCAGATGACGAACGTGTCGGTGACTCCCACCGGCATGACCGCGAACATGGTCTGCACCGGACAGATGACGATGACGGGCACAGTACAGACTACTTTTGTGGATGCGAACACGACCAAGACCACCGTGCAAATGACGATGCCCATGGGCCAGAACACGATGAACATGACCATGCAGTCGACGGCGAGCTACAAAGGCGCCGATTGTGGGAGCGTACAGCCGTTAGCGATGCCAGCGACGAAGTAGATCGGCAGATTCAAAGCGCTCCCGGGAAACATGTAGCGCATCGATCTCAGCCCTCCACGGTGCGCTTCAACTGACCGCAGGCCGCGAAGATGTCGCGGCCACGGGGCTGCCGCAGATAGACCGGAGTCCCCTCGCCCGCTAGTTCGCTTCGGAACCGTTCCACGTCCTCAGGTTTTGAAGTGGAATATTCAACGCCGGGGCCGGGATTCCATGCAATCAGATTCACCTTTGCTGGTAAGCCAGTGCGGCGCACGAGGCGAGCGACCTCTCGGGCATGTTCGGGACGGTCTGTCACTCCGCCGAGCAGAACATACTCGAAGGTGATTCGTTCACGCGGACGCAGCGGAACACTGCGCACCGCTTCAATCACAGATGCGATAGGCCACTTACGGTTGATGGGCATAACCTCGGCGCGGACCGCATCGTTGGGCGCGTTCAGGCTGATAGCAAGCTTCGGACGCAGGTCGGCCGGCTCGCGGGCGAATCTCTCGATCCCGGGTACGATGCCGGAAGTTGAAACAGTCATTCGTTGCGGACTGAGGCCCACTTCATTCACGAGCAGACGCACGGCCGCCATGAAGTTGTCGTAGTTAAGGAACGGCTCTCCCATCCCCATGAAGACCAGGTTCACACGATCGCGGCCGACGCGAACGGCGTGGCGCTCGAGAACTGTCACAACCTGGCCGGCGATTTCGCCCGCGGTGAGATTGCGCTGCAGTCCGAGTTTTGCGGTGAGGCAAAACTGACAGTTGACCGCGCAACCCACCTGGCTGGAAACGCAGATCGTCGCCCGGCGCCAGTCTTTTGCTTCGTCGGCGCTTCCGTCGCCGGCCTCTCCGTCGTCTCCTTCCGGCATCCAGACAGTCTCGACAGTCAGCGGATCGCCGGATCGGCACTGTACGAGATAGCGCTCCGTCCCGTCGGTGGATTGAAAAACATTTGCGATTGTCGGACGGTCGACCTGCCAGCCGTCAGCGGTAAGCCGCTCACGCAGGGATTTGGGTAAAGTTGTAATTTCAGAAATGCCTTTAATCGATTGACAATACAAAGCTTCGGCGATCTGTTTTCCGCGCCAGGCGGGCTCGCCGAGAGCCCCCATACGCGCCGCCAGCGCCTCCGCGCCGAGGCCGAACAACGGCTCTTTGCATCCGCTGGGCTGGCCGGTAGCGTCTAATAGAGGAAGTTGGTTTGAATCTTTTGGCACGGCGGGACTCGGCATACAGTATCTTAGCGGTTCGAGTGTGCCCCGGTCCCTTTAGATCCAGCCGTTCGGACACCCAGAGGCATCTGGCGCGGGCACGGGGCGGCTAACCTTGACCTACAATTGAATTCGACCGAATGCTAATGAACGTTGAGCGAAATCTGCGACGCACCGTATTGCCGAACGGCCTGATAGTTCTGACCGAGCGCATGGACCATCTGCGCTCTGTGGCGATGGGCGTGTGGATCAAGTCAGGCTCCCGGTGCGAAACGTCAGAGGTCAATGGCATTTCACACTTCGTGGAGCACATGCTTTTCAAGGGCACGAAATCGCGCTCGGCGCAGCGCATTGCGCGCGAGATGGACTCAATCGGCGGCAACCTGGACGCCTTCACCAGCAAGGAAACCATCTGCTTTAACGTGAAGTCGCTCGCCGATCACGTGCCGATTGCCCTGGATGTCCTGACCGACATGGTGCTCCATCCGACATTCGCCCCGCCCGACATTGAGCGCGAGCGCGGTGTGATTCTTGAAGAGATCAAGATCGATGAAGATAATCCCGACGTGCTGGTGCACGAGCTGTTTACGCAGAGCTTTTGGAAGGGGCACCCGCTCGGCAAGCCAATTCTGGGCACGACAGAGACGGTAGGACGGCTTGGCCAGGAGCAGTTGTTTGCCTACCACGGCGACCGCTTTCATGGCGGGAACATGGTGTTTTCAGCGGCCGGTGATCTGGACCACGAGCAATTTACGGCGGCCGTGGCGGAAAAGTTTCGCGCCCTGCCGGGCGGTGCTGCGCCAGATGAGCTTTCTGCCCCCCAACCGAGCGCGCGCATTCTTCGGCGCAACAAGAAGGCGCTGGAACAGGTACAGATTTGCCTCGGCGTTCCCTCCCCGCCAATCACAGACGACAATCGCTACGCGACGCTCATCCTGAACACGGTGCTGGGCGGCGGCATGAGCTCACGACTGTTTCAGACGATTCGTGAGGAGCGCGGGCTGGCCTACTCGGTCTATTCCGACCTGGCGCCCTATCGTGACACGGGAAATCTGTGTGTGTACGCAGGCACCTCGGCGGGCAAAGCGCTTCAGGTGATCGATCTGATCCTGGCGGAGTTTCGCAACCTCAAAGAGGTACCTATTGCCGCGGAGGAGTTGACGCGCGCCAAAGATCAGCTCAAGGGCAACATCCTTTTGGGACTGGAAAGTTCGAATTCGCGTATGGCCAATCTGGCCCGCCAGGAAATGTACTTCCGTCAGTTCTTCACGGCCGAGGAAGTGATCGCGCGCATTGACGAGGTGAACGCCGGCCAGGTGCAGGCAATGGCGCAACGGCTCTTTAACACGGATAGGATTGCCGTAACGCTGCTGGGCCGGCTGGATGGCGTAAAACTCGACCGAGCACGGCTAGCGTGCTGAAAATGACAGCCATTCGCTGTTAGCTTCGTCGTGTCAACTCGGGATCGCCAGCTTCCTTTCCAACATGTCTTGTTTCCCAGTCTAGGCATCTTGAAATTGCGGTGCAAAGCGCGAGCCGAACCATAAAATCACGCAGGAAATCATCATCGAGATCAGGGTGACGCCCAATCCAAATCTCAGATTGGTGCGATCAGAGACGGCGCCGATGATCTGCGGTGAGAACGTGTCGCCGAAAAAATGAATGCAGAACAGGTTCATGGATATCGCCGTGGCGCGCACTGGAGCTGAAACCGAGTTTACGATTGCAGTATTCAGGGGACCGGTGTTGAGGAAAAGAAAGAATTCGGCTGCGAAGAGTGAAGGAATGGCCCAGGAATGAGGGCCGAAAAAGAGCAATATGCCGAACGGCAGAGTGAGGGCCACGCTTAAGGCCGAAAACAGATAGAGCGCGCGGTGATTCGTCCGCAGCCACATTTGCGCGATCCAGCCCCCCGCCAGGGTTCCGGCGATCCCGTCCACCACGGTAATCGCGCCCACCGTCAGGCTGGCATTCCCCATCGACATTCCCACCGATCTGCGGAGAAACTCGGGCATCCAGAACGAGATACCGCCCATAGCGAAAGTAAGAGTTGCAAGTCCGAAAGTGGCCGCGAGGAAGGCCGGATTTGTGAAGATCCCCAGCACTGTGTCGCGATTCAGATTGGGCCGGACGTGATCCGATGCACCCCGTTCCGGCTCTCTGCCGATAAAGATGTAAAGGGCCGCCACCAAAAAGCCCGGCAGTGCGCAGACGAGGAACGGCGCACGCCAGCCCCAGTGCGAGCCGATTTGCCCGCCCGCCAGATAGCCGAGCGCGGCGCCGACCGGAATCGCGATGTAGAAGATCGAGAGGACGCGGTTGCGATCGCGCTCCGCGTAGAAGTCCGACAGTACGGCGGGAGCGAATATGCCGAACGTAGCTTCGCCGATTCCAACGAGCGACTGCCTAAAGTAAAAAGTCGTATAGCTATGGATCCAGAGAGCAGCCAAAGTTGCGATGCTCCACAGCGTGGCGCCGGCAACGATGAGAGGCTTGCGGCTGAACCGGTCGCCGAGCCAGCCGGTAAGCGGCGCGGCAAACATGTAGAAGACAAAGAACGCGGTTCCAAGCGCGCCCATCTGCTGATCGGTGGCATGAAACTCGGCTCGAATGGGCGAAACTTCGCCGGAGAGAATATAGCGGTCGATGTAGTTGAACAGGTTGAGGGCGAGAAGCAGCGCGACCGTGCCGAAGGCTGGGTTGAGGTTCGGGCGCGGGCGGTTGATCGCGGTGGACAAGAGCGGCGGACCTCAGGGGTGAGGAATGATCAGCGACACCCACAGATACCACATTGCACCAAAGAAGCCCAACGCGGAGGATAGCGATTCAATTGGCCTGATCAGACGTGAAATGCGGCAATGAGTGTTCAATGGCCCAGCCACGATGGCTTGTGTGAATCGCAAAAGATGTTGGGGCTCGGATCCCTTAACACGATCACGACGGTAGCGCCGGGAACGGATTTTTTCGACTACTCGTCTCCGGCCTCTTCGCACTTGTCCATCGATCAGGAAGGTTTTTGTGGCGCGGATAACGCAACACTCGCTTCAGTGGTGAGCACGCGAAAGACGAATGTCTCCTGAAGGTAGAGCTGCACAACGGAATCGGTATGGTTGAGATAGCCAATCGAAACATCCTGCCCGATGTTGAGTTCGAAGTCGCCGCCTCGGGTCGTCAGCACAAACGCGCCTTCAATTGCAGGTGCCCAAATCAGGTTGCCGTCCAAGATGCGCTTCACATGCTCAAGCACGGGATATCCGTGATCGCGGGTTTCAGCGAGTGCCGTATATTCGTCGGCGCCCAGCGCAACGGAATAAGGCCCATTCACACCGACCAGGCGCAACTGGCTTAGCGCATGGGCAACCGCATCCGGATAGTCGCGGACATCCGCAGGCAGCGTGACGATGGGGTTGCTGGTGCTTTCCCTGATGCCCTGAATATTCGCGTCATGGTATCCGTTAAAGATCGCCCCGTCTTCCGCAAAGGCAAGCTTCTTCGCGGCGTCCTTTGCAGGCTGCCAGTCGGAGTCGTCGGAACCGCGTTCCACGTCATCGATTGTCTGACGCGACAGTTCAAACGTCACCCGCAACTCTACCAGCGCTTTCACCTCGCGTTGGCTTGCCAGGATGCCCTTTGCAGGAGCAGAGATTGACTTAAGATGCCCGGTGCCAACGCCCGGCAATGCAATCCCTCCCGGCGAAGGGACGTCCACGATGCGTCGCCCGGCCAGATACCGCTTGAGAGTTCTGGTCGTCTCTTCCTCAATCTCCGCCCATGCTGCGTCAGAAATGGGCGCAAGTTCCCGATGGAGGTTATTCATCTTTCTCTCCCTTGAGTGATCCTATCCTGAGTGATGTGTCGAGCACAGCAACTGGCTTGGGTGCGGGTGAAGGCAGTTCGGCAGATGCAGCCTCTGCGCTCTCCGCTGCGTTCGGTGCGTCGGGCGTGACATTGTCGAGAAACGTCCCCGTCGGTACGAAGTACAGGCTGCCCGTCACAGGATGGCTGAAATCGAGCAGCCGGTCGTAGTTCCCGGGCGGACGGCCGACGAACATGTTCTCCAGCATAGTCTCGGTCACCTGCGGCGTGCGGCTGTAACCGATAAAGTACGTTCCGAATTCGCCGTGGCCCGGACGCCCGAAAGGCATGTTATCCCTCAGGATCTGCAGCTGACGTCCGTTCTCCTCGATGTTGGTGAGCGCATTGTGCGCGTAGGCGGGCTTGTCCGCGTCGCTCAGTTCTACGTCCGATAGCTTACGGCGACCGATGATCCGTTCCTGCATCTCAACCGGAAGTGCGTTCCATGACTTCAAGTCGTGAAGATACTTCTGCACGATGACATAGCTGCCACCTATGAAATAAGGGTCTTCGCCACCAACGATTGCCGCCTCCCGCGCCGTATCTCCCCGCGGATTCTCCGTGCCATCGACGAAACCCATCACATCGCGGTCATCGAAATAGCGGAAGCCGTGCACCTCGTCGGCCACGGAGACGATGTCCCCAATACTGTCCATGATCTGCGTCGCAAGTTCGAAGCACAGATCCATGCGCTTGGCTCGAATGTGGAAGAGAATGTCGCCCGGCGTGGAGACAGCATGCCGCCCCCCGGAACGAATCTCCCGGAAAGGATGAAGTTCGGCGGGACGAGGCGCTCCGAAGAGCTTGTCCCAGGCATCTGATCCGAATCCGGCGACGCAGGTAAGGCCGGCCTCTATGTCGCGAAACTCCACCGCACGGATCAAGCCGGAGAGACCCGCACAAAATTCACGCAGACGTCCGTAAGCATCCTCGTCCTGGTTGATCGACAGCACCAGAAAGATCGCCGACCGCGTAAGCGGCCCGACGACATTCTGCGGAAGGACGACCTCATTCAGCTCGCTGGGGGTATCCATCTGTTCAATCGTAATCGCACTCGCTGATTTTGGAAGAGATGATTCGGTCAACTTTCGCTGAACCGTGATTTGCCCGATTCGATCCGAAAGCCTTTTACTCTGCAGCCGGTCGAGGCCAACGGGCTTCGACGATGGTGCCGATTCCGCCGCGCGGCCGGAACTCGCCCTTGACTACGGCCCACACCGGATCGCAGGACTTCACGATGTCGTTGAGCACCTGGTTGACGATGTTTTCCTGGAAAATCCCCAGATTGCGATAGCAGAACAAATACTCCTTGAGCGATTTCAGC
>CAZKJB010000096.1:0-12498 GCA_964552975.1 uncultured Occallatibacter sp.
AAATCGAGCGCATCGAGATTCCCGAGGAAGAGCCTGTCATCCACTTCAAGTTTCCCCAGCCTCCACCCTCGGGACGCATCGCCGCCGAAGCCGAAGCGTTGGCGAAGAGCTACGGCGAAAAGCATGTTTTCAGCAACGCGCGTTTCACTATCGAGCGCGGCGACCGCGTCGCTCTCGTCGGAGTAAATGGCGCTGGCAAGTCCACCCTCATCAAGCTCCTCACGGGAGACGAGGCGCCCACCGCCGGTGCTGTCCGCCTCGGGCATAACGTCGTCGCTGAATACTTTGCCCAGGATCAGTACAAAGTCCTGGACCCCGGCGCGCGCATGTTGGACGACATTAACCGCGCCGCCACCCGCATCCCCGAGGGTACCCTTCGCTCGCTCTTGGGCTGCTTCCTTTTCTCAGGCGACGACGTATTCAAGCCGCTCGGCGTCCTCTCAGGCGGCGAACGCAACCGCTACGCATTGGCCCGCATTCTCGTCTCGCCCTCCAACTTCCTGTTGCTAGACGAGCCCACCAACCACCTCGACATGCGCGCCAAAGACGTTTTACTTGAAGCGCTCGCCGGCTATACCGGCACCGTGGTCTTCGTTTCGCACGACCGCTACTTCATCGATCGCCTTGCCACCCGCGTCCTTGAAATCGAGAACGGAGCCATCACCGCCTACGAAGGCAACTACGACGACTACCTGCGCCGCAAGTCAGCGCTGGCCGCGGGTGACGGCGACAACGCGAGCTCGACGGAACTCGATTCAGGAAGGGCTTTGTATCAGGGCATGACTTCAGTCGTGCCGAAATCAGACACCAAAGAAAGTGGGGCTTTAGCCCCTGCAGGTTCTTTACCGACTGACCCTGCCTCCAACACCATCGTCATTGAAGGCGGCTATGAACCATCCAATGGGATTCCGCCAAAAGGGAAGTCCCACCGTCTGAATCCCATCAAACAAAAACAGATCAAAGACCGCTGCGCATTCCTTGAAGAAGAGATCCCGCGCGTCGAATCGTCCATCGCGCACACTGAGGAGCAGTTGGGCATTTACGTCTCCGCATCCGAAACTCAGCGCCTCACCATACTGGCCGAAAACCTCCGTGCTCAGCTCGCCGCCCTTACCGCCGAGTGGGAGGAGCTGACACTCCAACTGGAAGGCGCTTGACCTTCCGATCCGCAGCAAAGCTCGCGCCTCTACCAATGTCTTACCAATGTCCGGATCGATATCTGCCCAATGTCTTTAGCTTCCCCCGTCGAATCAGCCCTCGCCAAGCAGACCCACCCGTTGCCGGTAGCCCGCGGCCCCGCAGGCTATCCTGAAATTGTCCGATGCCGCCAGGAACAGCACAACCCGCCGGAGAAGTGGAGCTCGTCCGAGCCCTAAGCGAGTTTCATACCGAATCCGGGCGACCGTTGCTCGAAGTCGTCGACGCGTCACCTGTTCTGCTCATCTTTCTCCGCCACTTTGGCTGCGCATTTTGCCGGCAAGCTCTCGATCAGGTCTCGCAGATTCGCGAGCAGATTGCGACTAGGGGAACAAATCCAGTCTTCGTGCATCTGGGTTCGCCAGAGCGCGCCAGGCCTTACTTCGACTACTACCATCTGTCCGACGTGGAGCGCGTCAGCAATCCCGACGCATCGCTCTATCAGCATCCCGCGTTTGGTCTCTCGCGCCGCAACGTATTTCTGAATGTGCTGAGCCCAGCGGTCTGGAAAGGCTGGCTCAAAGGAGCTATGTTCAAATATGGAATCGGCACAATCCATGAAGATGGAGATCAAATGCCTGGTGTGTTCTTCCTGAAAGATCGCAGGATCGTGCGCGGCTTCCGCTATCAATCCATCGCAGACGAGCCAGATTACTTGAAGCTGATCGGCAACGGCTGAACGGCCTCCATCCCCGGCTGGGCCAGAGTCAATCCGGTTCCAAACCTCGCGGCGCCGTCGTGCATAATCAAAAGACGATGGCTCTATTATGGAATCCTGAAAGCTGGTCCCAGCGGCTGGCAGAGCTTGAAGCGCAAACCGGCGAACTGAAAGAAGCGCCGCTGCGACGCGATGTGCGTTCTCTCGGCACTTTGCTCGGCGAAGTGCTGCGTGAGCAGGCCGGGACGGAGCTCTTTGCGCAAGTCGAAGCCTTGCGGCAGGGCACCATCCGCCGCCGCGACGCTGAGGCGCGCGGCCACGAAGACGAAGCTATCCGGCACGCCACGGCCGCCCTTGAACTCGTCCACTCACTGCCCGTCGAGCGGGCAATCCTGCTTACGCGCGCGTTCGCCTTCTACTTCGAGCTCATCAACCTGGCGGAAACCAACCATCGCAAGCGCCGTCGCATTGCTCTCCGTCTCAGCGGCCGGGCCGGTCGCCAGCGCGGATCGCTCGAGGGCACGTTCTGTGAAATGCGCCGTGTTGGAATCACCGCCGAAGAAGCTCTCGGCTGGCTTCGCCGCGTCCTTATCATTCCCGTCTTCACCGCGCACCCCACTGAGGCGGCTCGCCGTACTGTGATGTTCAAGCGCCGCCGCATCGGCGAATTTCTTGAGGCGCTCGATCGCATCCCCGTCCCCGAGCAGGATATGGCTCGCCTTGAAGAGCGCGTTCTCGCTGAAATTACGAGCCTTTGGCAAACCGACGAGGTCCGCTCGCGGCGCCCGACAGTTTTCGACGAAGTCAAGATGGGCCTCGACTACTACGACGTCTCCATCTTCGAAACCTTGCCCGAGCTCTACCGCGAAATCTCTGAGGCCCTCCGCGCTTCTTACGATCTCGAAATCGAGACCCTTCAATTGCCACTCGTCCTTCGTTTCGGCTCCTGGATCGGCGGCGATCGGGACGGCAACCCCTTCGTCACTCCTGAAGTCACGCGCGGCGCGCTTTTGCTGGCACGCGGCCATCTGCTCCTCTATTACCAGCGCCAGCTCGACGAGATTATCGATCTGCTCACCACGAGCGCGCAGCAGCGTCCCGTCAGTGATCAGTTGCTTGAGCGCCTTCGCGCTTATGTAGCGCAGATGCATACCCCTGAAGCGCAGGTCTTCGGTGCGCAATATGAATTCGAGTACTATCGCCGCTTCGTCATTTGCATCAAGGCCCGTATCCAGCGCACGTTGGAAATGGCAGGCGATTTGCCGGGTTCGGCCGGCACGCTGCCCGTGATGCCCTACACTCTCGCGCGCGGACATGAACCGCTCGCGCAGGCGCTCCCCGCTTATTGCTCGGTCCAGGATTTTCTCGACGATCTCGAAACGCTGCGCGCTTCGCTCGCCGCAAACGAGGGAATCCGCATCGCGCGCACGCTGATCGATCCGCTTGTCCTGCAGGTGCGAACCTTCGGCCTCCATCTCCACACGCTCGACATCCGCCAACACGCCCGCGTCCACGCTGCCGCATTGCAGGAGGCCATCAGCGACACCATTGCGCCATCGCTGCAGAGCGGCCTCTCCGAGCAAACGGCAAGCGTGCTTGAAACCTTCCGTGTCGTCTCCGAGGTCAAGAACGGATGCTCGCCTGAAGCAATTCGCCAATACGTCATCAGCGGTGCCGCAACTGTTGAAGATGTGCTCGCCGTCGTCCGCCTCGCCCGTCTGGGTGGCGTCACGGTTGAAGGAGCAGGCGAAGGCCCTGGCCTCGATCCCGGTCTCATGCCGGTGCCGCTCTTCGAATCCATTGAAGATTTGCGCAACGCGCCTTCTGTTTGCCGCGAACTCTGGAGCAGGCCCGACTACCGCAAGTTTCTGGCGAGTTGGGACAACTGGCAGGAAGTCATGCTCGGTTACTCCGACTCGAACAAAGACGGCGGCATGCTGACCTCGACCTGGGAAATCTTCCGCGCTCACCGCGATCTCCACGTCGTCGCGCGCGAAGCAGGCATCAAGCTGCGCCTCTTCCATGGCCGGGGTGGCACGGTGGGCCGTGGCGGAGGTCCCACGCATCGCGCCATCTTTGCCCAGCCCATAAACTCCTTCGACGGCCAGTTGCGCATCACTGAACAGGGCGAGGTGCTCAACTTCAAATATGCCGACGAGGTTCTGGCCGAGCGCAACCTTGAGCTCATGATTGCCGCCTCGCTCGATGCGCTGGCTCGCCCCAACGCTCGCGACCCCAAGGGGCACTTCACCGGCGTTCTAATGCCCGAGTGGGAGGCAGCGCTCGACGAGCTATCCAATCTGGCGTACGAGTTTTATCGCAAGCACATCATTGAAGATCCCGGCGTTATCACCTACTTCGAGCAGAGCACGCCCGTCGGCGAGCTCGAAAACGCCAAGATCGGATCGCGACCCGCGCGCCGTAGCAACTCGCCACGCCTCTCCGATCTGCGCGCAATCCCCTGGGTCTTCGGCTGGACACAGTCGCGCCTTCTCGTTCCCGCGTGGTTCGGCGTCGGCTACGCCATCGATCTGTATCTCAGCCCTTCCGGCGAACTCTCCGGCTCGCGTCTCGCCCTGCTGCAAACCATGGCCAAAGAGTTCCCCCTTTTCATCGATCTGCTCCGCAATGTTGAAATGGCGCTGGGCAAAGCCGACCTTGGCACTGCGCGGCTGTACTCCACACTCGTCAAAGACACCCAGCTCCGCGAGCGCATTCTCGATCTCTTCGAAGCGGAATTCCATCGCACCGTCCGTGCGCTTCTAGCCATCACGCGCCAGAAAGAACTGCTCGAGACCAACCAGGTACTCGCCCGCTCCATCAAACTGCGCAACCCTTACGTTGATCCCATGCATCTCATCCAAGTCGACATGCTGCGCCGCAAGCGCGGCGGCGAAGACACTCCCGAGGTCAACCGCGCCATCGCCGCCACTATCAATGGCATCTCCGCAGGCCTCAGAAACACCGGGTGATCGTCCGATGATAGGCCGCCCGGTATCGTCGGTTGCGGGCGTAGAATATGCCGCATGACACAAAGCTTGGCTACTCCGCTCAGCCGCCGGGTTCTAATTCTTTCCTTACTGCTGGCAGGGCGCGAATGCATCTCGCAGACTCCGGCGCAACAGCCCCAGATGAACGCCACGGCGCCGAGTCCTGAGGTTCAAGGCTTCACAGTGGCGTTGACGTATTCAGACAAAGCAAGTGCGACGCTCGCCACTCGTCATGAGACGGTCATTGTCGCTGGCTATCTCACCTGTTTCCCAAAGCAGGGCACCCCTAAGCGGCTCGTGGACAATGAGGATCAGGTCTCGCTCGGCGGAATCCACGACGAAATTGCTCTTGGCCAAACTGCTACCTTCAAGACCATCAAGCTTGACCAGGCCGCACTCAAGTGGGCCGACAGCCAGGGACCACAACTCCTAATAAACGTCTACTCAGGGCGCAAATCCTCGCCAGACAACTTGCTGGACTGCGGCATCTATCAGGGGCCTCTCAAGGATGTACAGGGCAAAAGCATTCCCATCTCCTGCAAACTAATTGGGGAATGACCGGCTTGGCAGGCCGCCAGACGTGCGTAATGCCCCAGGGCATTTGAGAGAACAATGGCGCTTGCCATCATCGCCCTTTTGGGTCTACCCTGTCTCTATGCATCGATGTCGCTAACACCGTCCTGGTGCCAGCTCCGATGCCCTTGTGCGCTTGCTCGCGCGCGATTTTCCCCTGACAAGCTGCACCGTTACCCTAAAATTCGTCACACGAGAGGTCCGGGCCTTTGGCCCTGGAAAAAAGGAGATCATTATGGCGCGCATTGCCGCGAATGTCACTGAATTGATTGGTCGCACCCCGCTAGTCCGGTTCAACCGCGTGTCGGCTGGCCTGCCGGGGACCGTTATCGCGAAGCTCGAAAGTCAGAATCCTGCATCCAGCGTCAAGGATCGTATTGGCTTTGCCATGATCGACGCTGCCGAAAAGGCCGGCAAAATCTCGCCGGGCAAAACCATCCTTATCGAGCCCACCAGCGGCAACACCGGCATCGCGCTTGCGTTCGTCGCCGCCGTTAAGGGCTACAAACTCATCCTCACCATGCCTGAAACCATGAGCCTTGAGCGTCGCGTCACCTTGCTTGCTTACGGAGCCGAGATTGTCCTTACTCCGGGCCCCAATGGCATGAAGGGCGCCATCGCCAAGGCCAATGAGATCCTTGAGAAGACGCCGAACGGCTACATCCTCCAGCAGTTCGACAACCCCGCCAACCCCGCCATCCACCTCAAGACCACTGGTCCGGAGATCTGGGACGATACGGACGGCAAGGTCGACTTCCTCATTTCGGGCATTGGCACAGGCGGTACCATCACCGGTGTTTCCAACTACATCAAGCCCAAGAAAGCTTCGTTCAAGGCCGTCGCGGTCGAACCCACTGACAGCCCTGTGCTCTCCGGCGGCAAGCCCGGACCGCACAAGATCCAGGGTATCGGCGCTGGATTCGTACCCAGTATCCTCGACACCAAGGTCATCGATGAAGTCGTTCAGGTCTCCAACGACGAAGCGGTTGAGACGGCTCGCCGTTTGGCAAAGGAAGAAGGTCTATTCGTCGGCATTAGCTCCGGAGCAGCCGCCTTCGCAGCACTTAAAGTTGCGGCGCGGCCTGAGAATGCAGGCAAGCTGATCGTCGTCGTGCTGCCTGACTTCGGCGAGCGTTACCTGTCGAGTGTGCTCTTTGAGCCGCTGCGCCAGCAGGCGTTGGCGTTGCAACCCGAGCCGATCGCGGTACCTGCTTAACGGGGCGGAGAAAAAGGAACCGAGAGATTGGGACTTCGAAGGGGCGGCGACCGGAGTCCCAAATCCCAGGGATCTTGTTCCTTCGTTCTCCCCGTCTCTGCAAGCCTGTCATGCCTTTATTCGGCCGAATGCGCGATGATATCCACTCCGTCATGGAGCGCGATCCGGCTGCGCGCACTCGCCTCGAGGTTCTGCTCTGCTACCCGGGCCTGTGGGCGGTGTGGATTCACCGCATCTCTCACTGGCTTTGGCGTCACAAGCTGCGGCTGCCCGCTCGAGTTCTTTCGCAGGTGGGCCGTTTCTATACAGGCGTCGACATCCACCCCGGCGCTTTGCTTGGCGCGCGCCTGTTTATCGACCACGCCACAGGAGTGGTCATCGGTGAGACTGCCATCGTCGGCAGCGATGTCACAATGTACCAGGGCGTCACGCTGGGTGGAACGGGCAAGGGCCACGGCAAACGCCACCCTACCATTTGCGATGGCGTTTTCATTGGCAACAATGCCAACGTTCTTGGAAATGTCACCGTGGGCGAAAACTCGCGTGTCGGGGCCGGCTCGGTCGTTCTCTCCGATGTGCCGCCAAATTCCACCGTCGTCGGCGTTCCTGCTCACATCGTTTACCGCAACGGCCAGCGCGTTCTCATCACCGACCCTCACGACGTCAAAGACCCCCTCTCTGACGCGCTCATTGCGCTCTCTGTGCGCGTCAACGAACTCGAAAAATGCCTCTGCGTGGTCGACAGCCAGACGCAACCCCAGGAACCATTCGCCGATGAAGAGGCCGAGCGAACCGCCTACCGCACAGAACTCGAGCGGATGAAGGCATACGTCACTATGGGCGAAGGCATCTAACTCCCGATGAGAGTTGGAAAAACCTCCTCCAACCCCGTATGCTGATCTAGCGCATCGAAAGCCGCCGCTGCACCGTAATAGCTCGGTCTCCTTCTATGCGAAGACAGAAGGGTCTTCTCCGGCTTCATGGGCAATTCACTCTCGTTTTCGAAATTTGTTTTCAAGAACCTTCGGCGCAGGCGGCTCAGAACCCTTCTCACTCTCGGTGGGATTGGGATGGCAGTGGGCGCATTTGTCGGCCTCGTTGGATTTTCCAGCGCATTCCAACAACAATGGATGCGCATTTACTCGAGCTCCGGCACAGACATCGCCGTCATTCGCGGAACTTTCCTGAATACTTCGCTCGACGAGTCAGCGACGGCAAAGCTCGTGGCGTTGCCTGTCGTTGCGGAGGCATCGCCCACGATCTTTAACTTGATGGACCTGACCCCGGAAGTAAACGCGCTGGTTTTCGGATGGAAGGCCGGAGGCTTCCAGTTTGAATCCATACAGGTCCTGGCGGGGCAGCGTTTTCGCGATGGCCAGCCCGAGGTGATGTTGGGCGACCTGCTCGCCGAAGACCTGAAGAAGAAGCCCGGTGACACGCTTGAGATTCAGGGCACTTTGTTCACGGTGGCCGGGACTTATCACGCCGCCTCGGCGCTGCAGGCGAACGCGCTCCTCATGCCGCTCGACCAGCTACAGCAGCTCAGCAGCTTGCAGGGCAAAGTGTCGACCATTGATGTTCGGCTGCGCCCAGCGCCTCGCGGAGAATCTCCGGACCATTACCTCAAACGCGCACAGGCGGAGATTGAGACTGCTCTGCCGGGAATTCGCGCCGTTCCTGCTGCGGAGCGCGCCAGCGACAATCAGTTTGTGAAGCTGGCCCAGGCCTCCGCTTGGGGCACTTCGTCACTCGCGCTGCTCATCGGCATCCTTGGCATCGCCAACACCATGGTCATGTCGGTTTTTGAGCGTACGCGGGAAATCGGTACTCTCCGCGCAATGGGCTGGAGGCGCTTGCAGATTCTCGCGCTTATTGAATTTGAGGCTGCCCTCCTTGGACTGGGCGGCGGATTTGTCGGCATCGCTCTGGGATGGTTTTCCCTGCGCGTGCTCGCTGCGCTGCCCCAAACTGCAAGTTTCGTCTCAGCCACAGTCAGATGGCAGCTCTTGGCAGAAGCAATGGGGATCGCAGTCATTGCGGGATTGTTGGCCGGAGCCTTCCCGGCCTGGCGCGCCGGGCAACTCTCACCAGTCGATGCCCTCCGACACGACTGACGCATATCTAGCCAACTTCGTTTGAAAACCTTTCGCGCAGCGCTCCCCGTAAGATCTTGCCGTTGGCATTCTGTGGCATATCGCCTGTGCCAAGAATCCAGATGCGGCGCGGCGCCTTGTAAGCCGCCAGACGTCCCCGGCACCATTCCAGCAGATCGCTTTCGCCGGCGGGCGAGCCGGCCTGCAGTTCGACCGCGGCGGCAGGTATCTCGCCCTTTTCCTGATGCGGCAGGCCAAACGCAATGGCGCGAGCCACGGATGGATGAGACAGGATGGCCTCTTCCAGTTCACGGACGTAAACCGAATAGCCGCCCGACTTGATTACATCCTTCATTCGCCCCACCAAACGGACCAAGCCGAGACGGTTGCGCGTTGCCAAATCGCCCGTACGCATCCATCCGTCGTGGGTCAGAAGCTCTTGCTTCTGACCCTTTTCGTTCCAATAGTGCGGATTCAGACCGTTTCGGCGAATCTGGCACTCGCCCGTCGCTCCGGCGCGCACCGGCCGGCCATTCTCGTCGGCGATGCGCACTCGAAATGGAGGCACAGGAAAGCAAAGGTGACCGCTGCCTTTGAACAGCGGCAGCTCGATCCCCATCATGACCAGTCCTCCCAGCTCCACCATGCCGTAGCCATTCAGGAGCACCGGCGGCAGCCCTCGTCCTCCCGGTAGTCGGACGAGCGCGCCATAGCCGCGCAGGCGCTGGCGCACTTCAGTGGGAAGATTGTCGCTTGCCGAAAGCCACACGCGCACACTCTTGAGCCGCGCCGGATCAGGGTTGCTGTTTACCAGCCGGGCGAACATGGTGGGAACGCCCACAACGGCCGTTACTCCGAATCGCTCGACGTGATCGAGCGCAGTCTCAACCTCGAATCGGTTGAGGACGCAACCGCGAATTCCGGCCATCATGCCGTACAGGGCAATACTCACTGCCATGATGTGTGACCATGGCAAGGCTACGAGCGCGAGATCCTTAGTACCCAGAAACAATCCGCTCAGCACCGTCGACGAGCGGGCGCCGAGCAGAGCCTTGCTTGAGAGTGCCGCTCCCTTCGGAAATCCAGTAGTACCCGATGTGTGGAAGACCGCGATCGTCGCCTTCGGATCAATCGCCGTGGGCGGAAAGATCGCCCTCCTGTTGCCGCGGCGCACAAAGCCATCCAGAGTTTCCTTCTCATTGTCCTCTTGAATCCAGATGCGGACGTTGAGAGCGCTCCGGTCCACGATGTTGCGCTCAAACAGTGCTTTATCGGTTACCAGGACTTCGGTGCCGCTGTCGGCAAGGATGCGGCCCACTTCGGTGAGCGACAATTGCGGGTTGAGCGGCATTGCAATACCGCCTGCGCGGACAATCGCCAAAAACCAGTGAAAGCAGCGGCGATCGTTGGTGCGATAAATGGCTACCGGCTGTCCTGGACGCAGTTCGATCGATTCCCGCAGAAAAGAATCCATGGCGCTCACGTCGGCATGAAGTTCTGAAAGACGAAACGGCCCACTCTCGTCCATTGAAACCTCGCAATCGCCCTTGCGGCGCAGCAATTCGTCTACGAGGTTTGCAACAGTGATGTTGCGGTCGCGCGCGAGTTTGAATCGGCTTACGAGATTCATTGGGCGGTAATGCTTTTGCGGCCCCAGTCACTGGCCACGCAGTAATTGAACAGGCGGTCAAGATAGTCGAGAACCGGCGGCGGGTTTACTCCCACAGATCCCAGCAATCGATCGGCATTCGTCGTGTCAAACTGCATGCGCATGGTGAAGTAATCGCGGTAGGCGCGGCCGCTGACGAGCACCCGGCGCTTGCGCCCCCACAGCACAAGGTAGAGCAGAGGTCGAATCGCGGAAAAAAAGAAATTCGGATCGACAAATCGAGGTTCGGGGCCCTTGAAAAATTCGGCTGCGCGGTCCGCGACCTGTTCGATGGTCGCGCTGGCGCGCGGTCCTGCGCACAGATGAACCGTGCTGCCCAAAGCTGTTTCATCGAACAGCAGCCGTGCAACAGATGCGGCTACATAATCCACCGGCACAACATCGAGCACTGCATCCGGGTAACCGGGTACAGTCCGCCAAAGGCGGTTAGCGTAAATCTTCAGTGGCCAGTACAACATCTTGAAGCTCGAAGTTACGCCGGTCCGGGAGTCGCCTACGATAATGCTTGGACGTAGGATGACCCCGGGTAGTGAGCCCATGCGGGAGCGGACCAATGCCTCAGCCTCGGCTTTGGTCTGTTCATAAGTGTTGCGGTAGCCCTGGCCCACGGCGAGTTCGTTCTCATGCACTAGACCCGTGCGCTGGCCGGCAACGTAGGCTGTACCCACGTAGGCAAAACTTTTCAAATGAGGCGCTGCCGCGGCAAAATCCAAAACGCGGCGCGTGCCCTCGACGTTCATACTGCGCGCCTCTTCGAGCGAATGATCAAAGCGCACCGTGGCTGCGGAGTGGATCACACGCGTCGTCTCCGCCGCAAGCCGATCGTAGTCTGAGGACTCTAAGCCGCAATGAGGAAGGCTAACGTCCCCCGCAATTACCTCGACCCGCGTCCGATCTCTGGCAGGAATAATCGCATCGGCGCGTTGTTGGGCGGTCTGGCCGGTTCTTGGGCGGATGAGCAGCGTCAACTTGGCGGGCGGATTCTGCTCCAATAGCTCGCGCAGAAGCTGCGTTCCCAGAAAGCCGGTGGCGCCGGTAACAAGAATGTTTTCTTCGTCCGTCATTCTCAACCCGGCCTCTCTGTGCGAAGAACTCCCGGGCTGGAGAACATCCTCGCGCATGCCAAGGCTGCACTAGTCGTATTGAAAATTATAGCTGAACGGACTTCGCCCTGATCCCGCCTCAGTGCACGTCGACTGACCGGTCCCCCTCATACTGCATGATGTGGAAGTACGCTTCCCACCCGCTCCACGACGCTGGCGCTGGAAGCTTTGCCATCGGATCTTTCAGATGATCGGCGTAATCCTGCACCAGCTCACGCGTGCGATAAACGCCTGTCAGCCAATCGCCACGATACCAGTTCTTCCACTTGCCGTATTCGGCCGCGTGCATTTGCGCTTGGATCGCGTCGAGCGACTTCAGTGCCTCTGCCGTCTCGTTTTCTGCCTTCGCCGTATCGCCGGCATCGGCGTCCTTCATCGCCTTTGCCACATTCAGCAACATCCTGTTGCTCTCGCGGTTGATGGCAATCATCGTCAGCATCTCTGCCTGGTAGTAGTTGCGCCGCGTTGCGTCCACGAGGCTCTCGGCGGCAATCGCATCCTTCCACACCGCATCCCATCTCGGCTGGGCATCGGTGCATTCTTTGATGTCGCGATCGAGAAATGCTGCGCGCTGCTGGTCATTCTGCGTGAAACCTACGCGAGGCTGCGTCCACTTGGGCGATTGGCTGGGTATGCCGACGACCTGGTGGCCGCTGAGGTCGTCGAGAATGATGCGGCGTGCTTCGCTGTGATAGTGCTGGTCGCCGACAACGAGAGGAACGTTGCTGTAGCGCGGTGGGGGCAGCGGAGCGTTGCCAGCCGAGGTCATGCGCGGCGCCCCGAACGACGGGCGCGGCGCGGGCGCCGCAAAATACTCTTTGTAAACCTTGGCCAGCGTGTCGGCTGACTTCGCACCGAACTCTTCGGTTGCCCACTTCTTATAAAACGCGATGTCGGCGTCGCCCCTCGCGTTAGCATCTGCGCTGCCCGTAGTCGCCGGCACGCCGCCCCAGGCCATCTCCATCACCGCACGCGTGGTCATTGCCACCGGCCGCTCGT
>CAZKJB010000097.1:0-12477 GCA_964552975.1 uncultured Occallatibacter sp.
CAGGATCGCTGGTGGCGTACGCGATGGAGATCACCAACATCGATCCCATGCAGAATGTACTGCTGTTCGAGCGGTTCCTCAACCCTGAGCGCGTGACGATGCCGGATATCGACGTGGACTTTTGCCAAAATCGCCGCGGCGAAGTGATCGAGTACGTGACGCGCAAGTATGGGCGCGAGCAGGTGGCGCAGATCATCACGTTTAACACAATGGCAGCGAAGGCGTCGATCAAAGACTGCGGGCGCGCGCTGGATATGCCCTACGGCGATGTGGACCGGATTGCGAAGCTGGTTCCGGCAACGGTGGGAATGACGATCGACCGGGCACTGGAAGATGTGCCGGACCTGCGTAAGGCGTACGAAAGCGATAAACAGATCAGGGAGCTGATCGACACAGCGAAAAAGCTGGAGGGCCTGGTGCGCGGCTCGGGCGTGCACGCTTCGGCGGTGGTGATTGCGCCGCGGCCTTTGACCGAGCTGGTGCCGCTGAACAAAACAAAGAACGACGAAATTGTGACCGCGTACGACATGAAGTCCGTTGAGAAGATGGGCCTGTTGAAGATGGACTTCCTGGGCCTGGCGACGCTGACGGTGATTACCGACTGCCTGAAGCTGATTGAGCAGACGCGCGGGGAAGAGCTCGACATCGACATGGTTCCGCTCGACGATCCGGAGACGTTTAAAAAGGTGTTTCATACGGCGCTGACTTCGGGAATCTTCCAGTTTGAGTCGAGCGGGATGCGCGACATTCTGCGGCGGTACAAGCCGGACACGGTTGAGGATTTGACGGCGTTGAATGCGCTGTACCGGCCGGGACCGATGGACATGATCGACGACTTTATCGAGCGCAAGTGGGGACGGCGCAAGGTGGAGTTCATGCTGCCGGAGCTTGAGGCGATCCTGAAAGATTCGTTTGGCGTGATCGTTTACCAGGAACAGGTAATGCGGATCGCCAATGTGCTTGCGAGCTATTCGATGGGCGAGGCCGATCTGTTGCGGCGTGCTATGGGAAAGAAGGACCCCAAAGCGATGGCGCTGCAGCAAGATCGGTTCATGAGCGGCGCGGCGGCCTTGGGACATCCAAAGTCCGCAACCGCCGAGATCTTCGAGCAGATGGCGAAGTTCTCAGGGTACGGATTCAACAAATCGCACTCGGCGGCGTATGCGTTGATTGCGTACCAGACTGCCTACTTGAAGACGCATTATCCGGTTGAGTTCATGGCGGCGCTGCTGACTTCGGAAACGTCGAAGCCGGAAAACGTGGTGAAGTATATCGGCGAGTGCCGCGAGATGGGCATACCCGTGGAGCCGCCGGACGTTCAGGTCTCGGGAGCCAAGTTCACGCCTCAAGTTACGCCGGGGGGTGAGGCGATACGGTTTGGGCTGGCGGCGGTAAAGAACGTGGGCGGCAACGCGATTGAGTCGATCTTGAAGGCGCGCGGAGAGCTGGATGGGCACTTCAAGAGCTTCTGGGAGTTCTGCGCGAAAGTGGATTTGCGCGTGATGAACAAGCGTGTGATCGATTCGCTGATTAAGGCGGGAGCGCTTGACTCTCTGGGCTCGCGCTCGCGGCTGACTGCAGCAATTGACAAGGCGATGGAGCGGGCGCAAAAGTCACAGCGCGATGCGGAACAAGGCCAGAGCGGATTGTTTGGCCTTTTCGATGAAGGGCCGGCGCGCGGACGCGATGCCGACGACCTGCCGCAAGCGGCCGATTGGGAGGAGAGCGAGCGGCTGGCGAATGAGAAAGAGGTTCTGGGATTCTTTGTTTCGGGGCATCCGCTGGACAAATATGCGGAGAAGCTGCGGAACCTGACCGGAGTGATTCCCGTGGCCGAGGCGCTGGAGCGCAAGCCGCCCGAGCGGCGCTGGGGCCAGCAACAGGATACGGCCGACGAGATTCAGGTGGCGGGAATCCTGCAAGGGCTGCGCGTGCAGAAAAGCCGCCGCGATCAAAAGCTTTATGCGCAAGCGACGCTGGAAGACGCGACTGGCAAGATCGATCTGATTTGCTTTGCCCGCGACTACGAACGGCTTGCGGCGCAACTGAAGATTGAGGCGCCGGTGCTGGTGCGCGGGACGCTGATGGGCGAGGAGGATGCGGCTCCGAAGATTGCGCTGAGCCAGGTAAAAACGCTCGAAGAAGTGCAGGTGAAGCTGCCGTCCACGGTGCGCATTCGCATCAGTATGGATCGCGCGAGCGAGGAATTGTTTGCGGGATTAAAAAGCGCGGCGGATGCGGCGCCAGGGCCGGGGAAAGTGATGCTGCATCTCGAGAGAAAAGGCGAGTATGCGGTGATCCTGGAGCCGGAAAGCATGAGCGTTTCCGCGGACCGAGCCTGGGTCGATCGCGTGGAGGAACTGGTTGGCAAGGGGACAGTGCAGGCGATGGGGTAAGAACAGGGGACAAGGTGACAAGAAAGTAGAGAGTAGGGAATTTGACGGCGCGGGACAGACTGAGGGATGTGCGGGTGAGGACGTTTGCGATATAGAAAGCTCGGGAATGGGCCGCTGGAAGTTTCGGAGTTAAGCTTCGGCACATGGCTCACGGTGGCTGGCGGCGTTGCGCGCGCGCAAGCAATCCGATGCATCGATGCGGCACTGGACCAGGGGATCACTCTCTTCGATACTGCCAATCAATATGGAGCCGGTGAAGCGGAACGAGTGTTGGGCCAGGCACTCAGAAGTCATCCACGCGACCGGTATTTGATTGCGACGAAGTTGTTCTTTCCAGTAGGCGACGAGCCGGATCATGGTCTTTCTCGATCGCAGATTGAGAAGCAGCTGGAGCGATCGCTCGGACGTCTGGGCATGGAGTATGTCGATCTCTACCAGTGCCATCGTTACGACAAAGAGACTCCGCTGGAAGAGACGATGGAAGCGCTTGGCCGCGCCATGGATGCGGGTAAGGTGAGGGCTATCGGATTCAGCGAGTGGACGGCGGAGCAGATCGATGCGGCTGCGGCAATTGCCGGCGAGGGTGGGCTGATTCCCTTCTCTTCCAGTCAGCCGCAGTACTCGATGCTGTGGCGCAAGCCGGAGGCCCATGTGTTTCCTGCCTGCGCGCGGCACGGAATCGGCAACCTGGCGTTTTCTCCGCTGGCGCATGGCGTGCTGACCGGGAAGTATGCGCCGGGAGCGCCTCCTCCGCCTGGGAGCCGGGCGGCCAGCGAAAAGATGAATCAGTTTATGGAAACGGCAGGCCGTCGCTACCGGTCGGATTTTCTGCTCGAGGCAGTTGCGCGATTGAAGGACATTGCGGCCGGGCTCGGTTTGACGATGGCGCAGATGGCGTTGGCATGGGTTCTGCGGCGGCCGGAAGTGGCATCGGCGATTATTGGCGCATCGCGACCGGAACAGGTTGCAGACAACGCACGCGCGGTCGGCATTACGCTGCCGGTAGAATCGCTGGCGCGAATTGATGAAGCGCTTGAGGGCGTGGTCGTCTGGTCTTGAGGAATTGATCGTCGAGTGCAGAGGCCCCCGGGTATAATCGACGGCGAGTTAGAACCAACTGCAAGGAATCCATTGCAATCGAAGGGAATCCGCAATGCGTTTTCACTGTTGTCACCGCACCCGAAGTGTTTCTAAGTTTTTCTTTGTCGCCGCCGGTGTTCTGCTTCTGGCGCCTGGGATTCTGCACGCACAGGATGCGGCGCCCAGGCCTTTGATCACAGGCATCTCGCACGTGGGGTATTTTGTCACGGATCTCAAGAAGACGATTGGGTTCTGGCACGACCTGCTCGGGTTCGACGAGTACACGACGCTGAACCGGCCGGGAACCGACGAGATTCGCATCGCGTTCATCAAGATCAACGACCGGCAACATGTGGAATTATTCACCGACGCTCCGACGTCACCGCCCAACATGATGAGCCATCTGTGCTTCAGTGTGAGCAACGTGGAGCAAATGCGCGCTTACCTGCGTTCGAAGGGGATTGACGTGAAGGCGGGCAGCGGGAAGACCCGCACCGGAGACTACGCATTCGAAATTAAGGATCCCGACGGAACGCTGATCGAGTTCGTGCAGAGCCTTCCCGATGGGATCGAGGCTCAGGCTGCGGGCAAGTTCATGCCCGCCACGCGGATTGCCGATGGCATTTATCACGCGGGCTTTCTGGTGGGAAACGTGGACAAGGCTTTCAAGTTTTACGAGGGCTTGCTTGGATTTTCGGAAACATGGCGCGGCGGCAGCAATCCGAACGAGCTGAGCTGGATCAATCTGCGCGTGCCTGACGGCAGGGACTACATCGAGCTGATGCTTTATGACAAATTGCCGGCGACCTTCGGCGGCAAGAATCACCTGTCGCTCGTTGTTCCCGACGTGCAGAAGGCGATTACGGAACTGGAATCGCGGCCGGCCTACAAGGCATATCTGACTTATGCCAAGCCGCTCGAGATGCAAGTGGGCAAGAATGGCAAGCGGCAAGTGAACTTATACGATCCGGACGGAACGCGAGTGGAGTTGATGGAAGCGCGTACCGCTGACGGAAAGCCAGTGCCGTCCTCGACTGCACCGCCTCCGGCGCCTGCGCACGATTAGTGTATAGACAGAAATGCCGGAGCCATACCCCACGGCATAGCTCCGGCGATTGTTTAGAAAATAATCTTTGCTACAAACTGCCAGACGCGCTGCGTGCCGACAGCAGAGGGAGTGTTCACTGACCCGGTGCTGCTGCTGGTGGCGGTGACCTGCCCGAAGGTCCCGGTTGAGTTCACCGAGTTTCCGGGGTTGGCGAGGTTGGTGTGGTTCCACGCGTTGAAGGCTTCCGCCTGGAACTGGCCGTGAACGCGATGCTCCGAAGCGATATCTTTGAAGAGCGAAATATCGGTGTCTTCATACGCCGGCCCGCGCAGTGAGTTGCGCGGCACGTTGCCGAAGGACTGGACGTTGCCATTCGCCGTGGGCAGCGGATTCTTGGCAAAAGCAGCGGGGTTGAACCACATTGCCGTTTTGGAAGCGCCGGCGGGACGAGCAGGGCTGACGCCCGGCACGTAAACCGCATAGTCGTTGCCAACGCCGGAGAGCGAGTTGTCGACGCCGCTAACGATGCCGAAGGGAAGGCCGCCTTGCGAGGTAACGATGGCGTTGACCTGCCATCCGTTCGCGATAGAGCCTAGCACGTTGTTGACGTGGAAGCGCGGCAGCGGGTAGTTGGCCGAACCTGTAATGCGCACCGCCTGGTCAAAGTCGG
Organism: uncultured Occallatibacter sp.; assembly: GCA_964552975.1. Classification (GTDB taxonomy): domain Bacteria; phylum Acidobacteriota; class Terriglobia; order Terriglobales; family Acidobacteriaceae; genus Telmatobacter. The sequence goes on from CAZKJB010000097.1 coordinate 5,195, forward strand.
CGACTCCGCGAGCGCTCTGCAGGTTGAAGGGATTCGGCGGCCCGGTTTGGCCTTCGGTTCCCGATGAGCCGTTGTCGATGGTCTTCATCCACACAACGTTGGAAAGCAATGTGAGGCCGTGAGCCGAACGTCGCGTGACATTCATCTCCAGCGCATTGGTGATTGCATAGTTCCAGGAGTCGGCGAGTTCGACCGCGCCCAATCCAGGATAGAGCCTGTGATTGTTTTCATTGCCGACGGTGTCGGCTGGGCTATCGGCGGGGTTGTAAAGTGCAGGATTGAACTGCCGGGACGCCATGACGTGTTCGGCGTGGTTGCCAACGTAGCCAACGTTGAAGGCAAACCCGTGTCCCAGGTCCTGCTCGACGGTGAAGTTGTACGCCTGCGTGTATTCCACCTTCGAGGCGGGATTCAGCACTCCGCCGGCGAGTGGAGTGAGGAACGTGTAGCTCTTGAACGCCGAGGGCGCAATGTGACCGCGAGGGAATGGATCGCCGCCGGGATAGCCGGCGTAGATGTTGTCCCACTGCGGCGGGTTGGGAATGTTGAGGTAGAGGTCCACTGGCTGCATCGCGTCAGTCCTCTGATAGAGCAGGCCCTCAGGCATTCCATAAAAGAGGCCGTAGGCGCCGCGAACCACGGTCTTGCCGTTGCCAAACAGGTTGTATGCGAAACCTGCGCGCGGAGCGAAATCTTTAAAGTTGTTGTGATAAATCGCCGATGTGGTTCCCGGATCGCCGACGAACATCAGGCCCTTCGGTGCGCCGGGAGCGATTGTTGACTGGAAGCTGGGGTTGGCCAGATTGAATCCGACGAGAGTTCCATTGTCATCGATCGGCGGAATCCATGGATCCCATCGCAGGCCAAGGTTAAGCGTGAGCTTCGCATTCACCTTCCAGTCGTCCTCCACATAGAGCGACGGGCGAACTTCGCGCAGATAGAACTTGCGTCCGTTGTCCTGATAGAAACTGGATTCGTAGCCGGTATAGAAATCGGCAAAGTTATTACCGCTCTTGGTAAATCCTGTCGGGAGGGTGACCCCGGACGGCGCCTGGGTGCGCGCACCGTTGAAGGTGTTGTCGCCAGGTGTGTAGGAGTAGTCGTCCGCATCGATGCGCGTGCGCTCAAAATCGCCGCCCATCGTAAGGGTATGGGTGTGCAGCAGCTTGACGACCATGGCAGTGACGTCGAACGTGGTCGAGTCCTGCGTGAGCGCGCCGCCGGAGAAGACGTTGATGTAGCCAAGGTTGTCGCGAACGCCGGGGAACGGCACAAGGCTTTCATTCGGGCTGCCGTAAGGAACGCCGGTCTGACCAAGCTGAAAATCGGTTTTCAAGCCCGGCGCTTCAGGAATCTGCGTACGCGCGCCACGATAGCCGCCAACGTAGACAGCGCCCGTGAGCGTGTTCGAGAAGACATGCGCATCGCTGATGGTGAGCGACTGATTGCGGAAAAGGTTTGCCGCATAGAATCCCAGCGGAGCGGTGAACGGCCGCTGGAAATTGTCCTGGTTGTAGAAGTAGCGGCCGCTTAGACTGTCTTTCTCGCCGACAGAGTAGTCGAGCCGCGTGAGGTACTGCGTGCTGTCGATGTTGTTGTTGGTGCTGGTGGTGAGAGTGTTGTAGAGTCCGAGATTTGCCCCGGTTGCAGGAATCGACAATGCTTCTTGTGCGGCAAGATACTGCTTGTTCACTGCGGCAGAGAGCGTGTCCATGGCAGTGGGAATGATGTCAGTGATCGTACCGCTGCAAGCCGGCGCGGTTCCCGTTTGGCCATAGCCGCAGCCAGTGACCGGGTTGTAAAGCGCGATGCCCTGGGCCACAAGAGCCGAGAAGTTGCCAGTGACCTCAGCCGGCGTGGGTACCTCAATGGTGATGGGTGTAGGCGCCGAGCGCTGCTGCAGATCTTCAGCCGAGAAGAAGAAAAACGCCTTCTTGCTCTTGAAGACCGGCCCGCCAACGGTGCCTCCGAACTGGTTCAGCTTGAACGGCGGTTCATACGTGTTGTGCCAGAAATAGTTGCGGGCATTGAGCACCGTGTTGCGGAAATACTCCCAAGCTTCACCGTGCAATTCGCTGGTTCCAGAACGCGTGGAGAGCTGCACCAAGGCCCCAGACCCGGCGTGATCGGCGCTATAATTCGACGCCTGAATGGTGAACTCCTTTAATGCGTCGGGATTCGGCATGGTCGGCACGGAGTCGAAGAAGCGATCAACATAGATCGTGCCATCGAGCGTGTATGTATTTTCAGTGGCTCTGAGCCCGTTCACAGATAGGCCGGTATTATCTTCCTGGCCGCTCTCAGTGCCCGTGGTGGTGAGAACGGTGCCGGCAGTCAGCGTTGTTAATTGCAGCGGATTGCGGCCGTTCAGCGGCAGATCGCGCATCTGCTGCTCGCTGACCGACTGCGCAACCGTCGAAGTGCTGGTCTGGATCTGCTGCGTGTCCGACGTAACCGTAATTTCAGTGCTCTGCTTGCCGACTGACAAGGAGACGCTTAGGTCGATCACCTGCCCCGTCAACAACTCAAGAGCCGGCCGGTTTTGTGTTGCAAATCCCGGTGCCGAGATCTTGAGCGAGTATACGCCGACGGGCAAGTTGGGAAAGACAAAGATGCCGCTCTCGTTTGTGGCAACCGAACGGCTGATGCCCGTGTTCGATTCGGTAGCCGCCACGGATGCGTTGGCAACGGCCGCCCCGCTCTGGTCAGTCACCGTTCCGCGGAGGGTGCCGGTGGATTGAGCAGATGAGCGCGGCGCAGCACCCAGATACAGAAGAGCTGCGAATCCGACGTAGAGTAGTTTGCGAAAAAGGTTGTTCATTTTTTCCCTTTCATTCAGAAGCATCTTGGGGAAGGCTTCCGATGATGTATTTGGTTGCTGTCAGTGTCGTCACTTCCTCAGCGTTCTTGCCGGCAGAATCGAAAATGGATTGCTTCACGAGCCCATTCCGATCCAGCCGTCAAGGTGAATCAGGCACGGCGGATTTATGGCCACAAATCGCCCGCCCTGGTTCGACGCCACCGTTGATTGCGCTTCCATAGAAGACCGATGCCTTTCGTGATGTGTCATCGATCGAAGTCCATTCCCGGTTTGCACCGTGTGTCATCGACTCTCGGGTGCCAAAGTTGCGAGCGACGAAAAAATCCGTCCGCGAAAATTTCAAGCCAGATCCGCGGGCGTGCTGATCTTTTTCGACCAGTACGACTGCAGAGCCATCATGACCGGGACGCTTGCCGCCAGCCCGTCTTCCAAGCCGGCGTTGATTTTGTCGCCTTTCACAATGGCATCGATAAAGTTTCCAGTGTGTGCGCCTTCGAGGTTCTGTGTCGACGGAACCTGGACAGGGTCACCACTGTTGGGAGTAAAGACGTATCCCTCGCGCGTGATATCGAGGCTGCCCTCGGTGCCTTCGAAGAACACAGAGGGACGCGGGTTGCGAACAGAAAGTACCGTTGACTCGAAGTTCAAATTCCAATCCTTGTACCGGACGACCGCAGTGACAGTGTCGGGATTGGTGAGGTCGCCGTGGAGCTGGAAATCGCCGCCGAGTGCAGCCGCGCTCACCGGTTTGTTGTCGCTGAGCATCCACTGCGCTACGTCGGCCCAGTGGGTAAGAATGTCGGCGAGAAGTCCGTTGCCGTAATCGTGATAGGAACGCCACGAATTATAGCGGGACAACTCATACGGGACCTTTGGCGCGTTTCCAAGGAATAGATCCCAGCGCAGACCGTCGGGCTTGGGCTGGTCCGGAATGACGCGGCGTTGCCAGGGGAAGTTGTGCCATACGGCGCGAGCAAAGACGACCTTGCCGAGCTTGCCGGTGTCGAAGTACTCCTTCTTCGCCTGCATGTAATGCGCGCCGCTGCGCTGCTGCATTCCGCACTGCAAGATTCCTTTGCTGCCGGCGACGGCGTTAGCCAGCGTTTCCCGTTCGTGCCAGCGGTGTATTGTCGGCTTCTCGAGATAGATATTCTTGCCGGCGCCCAGCACGTCTTTGGCAATGTCCACGTGCAAATGATCGGGAGTTGCGACGTAGACCGCGTCCACATCTTTTCTGTCGAGCATCTTCTGGTATTCGACCGAGACCTCAGCATGGGCGACGTGTTCCTTGAAACGGTCCTGGAACGCGGAGATCTGCTTGTCGTAAATGTCGGCGAGCGCGCGGAACTCAACCCTGGGATCCTGCGCAAAAGATCGGCATACCTCTGAAGCGCGGCGCCCGGCTCCGATGACGCCGAGGCCAACGCGATCGTTGGCGCCGGCAATCGCGGAGTACGCGCGGGCGTCTGCACTACGCGTTGCAACAGCGGCAGCCGCCGCCCCGGTATAGAGAAATTCACGGCGGTTCACGAGGTAAAAGCCTCCCTGAGTGCCTTGTAGGCCGGGCCGATCACCTTCAGGCCGGCCTGTGAATGGTCTGCACGTTCCTCTTCGTTTTCCACCCATCCCTTCCAGCCGATCTGCTCGATGGTTGCGGCGACTCGATGGAGCGGAAAATCTCCGGTGCCAAGCTCGACGTAGTCACCGTTTTTGAAGTCGCGCATGTGGAAGCCGACGATGCGATGAGAATGCTTGCGAATGAACGCGGGGACATCAGCACCGGCATGATAGGCGTGACCGGCGTCGAGCACGAAATGGACGAGACCAGGATCTGTTTGCGTGTAGAGAGCTTCGATCTCGCCAATCTTCGATTGAAACTCCCACCAATGGTTGTGGTAGGCAAGGCCGATGCCGGCGCTTTGTGCAAAACGACCCGCGGCATTCAGGCCGTCGATCTTGCGTTTGAGCTGGTCAGGGTCGCCGGCCGGGGCGCCGCTGAGGATGAGATGCTTTGCGCCAAGCGCTGCTCCTCCTCGTGCGACAGGTTCGTAGGTCGAGGGCGCCGCGATTCTGATGCTGGGATCGTACATTTCAAAGCTGGGCATGAAGATATGAATGCCGAAGAATGTAAGGCCGGTTTGCTCGATCTCGCGGCGCGGCTCCGCCGGACTGTCAAATTCTCCACTGACATTGCGAAAGCCAACTTCAAAACCCTGATAGCCGGTTTGCTTGATGAGTTCGAGCGTATCTAAGAATGTCTGAAAGCGTTTGGGGTCGATGGGGAACGCATTTAACTGCACGCCTAAACGGATGCCCGCAGGGACGTGACCAGCTTGCGCGAACAATTTCTGCGATCCGAAGAGCGAGAGATTTCCCGAAGCCGCCAGGGCTGCCACGGTTTGCAAAACCTCTCTGCGTGTTTTGAAGTTCATAAACCTACTCACTGGTTTCTTGCCGTTCTAGTGAAGCGCCCGGTCAAAACTTCACGCGACCGAATGAAGTCTTTGGGATGTTGGAGCACCGGGCGGGAATCGAACCCGCGAATACAGGTTTTGCAGACCCGCGCGTTAGCCACTTCGCCACCGGTGCTTCTGAATTTCTGGTTCGGCCGTGAAACCCCGCAAAAAATAGAAAACCCACCGCGCCGTGTAGCGGGTGGGTCGTTGGAAAGCAGAGACTCTGCGTGAGTCTAGTCCGAAGCACACACCCGCGCTGCGCTGATGGAACAGCAGCAAGGACACATCGCGGTGGTGAATCTTGGACTCATTGAATCCTGAACTCAGAAGATTTTCCGTAGAGGCGCTGGAGCAAATTTGCGCCGTGTCCGGTAAACACACTCTATGTTTTGTCTGGGAATCTGTCAAGAACCGCCGCCTTTCCGCTCAGAATGCATCATTGCAAACGCGAAATACTGCAATGCCCCGGCTTTGGAATCGAGCAGCTAACGAAAGCACGCGAATCGTTTGCATACCACCGGGCTCCAAATACCAGAAGGTTTTGCAGTCTGAATTTGGCTAGAAACAACGGTCTCTGATTCGGGCCGAATTATAGGCAGACGAAAGAACGGCTGTCAATCAATTTCAATCGATTTTTTCTCCAGTGGGTGGGATCAGGGAAGAATTCCGGGCGTTCGCAGCGGAAAGATGGCTCCTATAAATACATGTACCTAAATGAGATGTACCGCATCTTTAACTTGGACCGGAAATGAACAACTCATCATCGTTCGCAATCGATTGACACCGTCTCATAGGTGCTTGATATTGTTTCTTGCCGACGTTTCCGGTTCAGAGCGAGAACCGGGAAGAATGCGTCTGTGCGCGGGGCCATGGCGCGGGGAGCAGAGTATGCTGGGACCGATGGCTGGAGGATGATTGATCGAAGCTGACGAGATTGGCCAAGCTGAAAGCAAAACGACAGCCACAGGGCCCGCGAACCAGCATCCCTGGCTGATCCTGAGCTTGCTGTTCGTTCTTACGGTCATTATGTTCATCGCGCGCCAGGCGCTTTCAGTCATGGCTCCTGTTCTGCGAACGGTGTTCCACCTTTCGAATGCGGCGTACGGACGAATCGTTTCGGCCCTTGGCTTCGGCATGATGTCGGGCGAGTTCCCGATGGGCTACCTGATGGATCGCCTGGGGGCGCGCCTGGGTCTGTCGGCGGCGGTGGCCTGGTGGTCTGCAGCGACGGGATCGCTTGCGCTGGCGACTGGCGGGATTTCGCTCGGCCTCTCGCAATTTTGGAAGGGCACAGGCGAGTGCGGCGCCTACTCCGGCGGAGTGAAGACCGTGACGCGGCTCTTCGAAAAGAAAGACCGCACGCTGGCCATCGGCATCTTCAACGGCGGCAGCGTGATTGGCGCTACACTCGCGCCGCCGGTCATCGTCTATCTGCTGACGCATTACGGATTTCGCACAGCGTTTCTGGTGCCGACTGTGTGCGGTTTCCTCTGGATTCCGCTGTGGTGGTTTGTCTACAGGCGCGAGCCGAAGATTGCGACGGATACTTCCCTTCCCGTGGTGTCGCTGTGGCAGATGCTCGGTAACTCGTCGACGTGGGGTGTCATGTTGTGCCGGTTCTTTATTGGGCCGGTGATGCAGTTTTACTGGTACTGGACGCCGCTCTATCTTTTCAACGCGCGTCACATGTCGATGGCTCAGATCGGATTTCTCGGCTGGATTCCGTATCTGATGGGCGATGTGGGCGGCATTGCTGGTGGTTGGGCTGCGGGCGTCTTGTTGCGCAGGGGACTCTCAGTGCGCAATACGCGGCGTTCGCTGATGTACGGCAGCGCACTTGTCTGTGTCTTCAGCTTTGCGGTGCCGCTCATGAGCTCAATCGGGATGCTTCTCACGGTGCTTTCCGTGGCAATCGCCGCTGATAACTTTCTCTCCGCGCACATGTTCGCCGCGGTCACCGATCTGTTCCCCGATCACCTGGTGGGCCGTGCTGCGGGCCTGATGGG
>CAZKJB010000098.1:0-12404 GCA_964552975.1 uncultured Occallatibacter sp.
TCTCGCCGTCTTTGATGCGGTTTTCGATGTCCGGCTTGATCCAGTACTTCACGTGTGGCTGAATCCCGGCTCCGCGGTAAACGAGCGTAACGCGAGCACCGCTCCGCCAAAGCTCCAGTGCGGCGATGGCAGCGGAGTTCTTGCCGCCAATGACCGCTACGTCCATGCCGTAATACGGGTGCGGATCGTGATAGTAGTGGAGGACTTTACTTAAAGTCTCGCCGGGAATGCCCATCCAATTGGGCAGGTCGTAGTAGCCGGTGGAAATGGCCAACTTGCGCGCTTCGATTGCTCCCGGACGCCCGAAACGGTCCACGGTATGAGCGGTGAAGGCGCCGTCGGCCCCCGTCACATTCTCCACGCGGTGGTACTGGCGCACGTCAAGGCGGTAGTAAACCGCTACCTGGCGGTAGTACTCAAGCGCCTCAGCGCGTGTGGGCTTGGCATTCGTGCTCGGAAAAGGGATGCCGCCGATCTCAAGACGCTCCGAAGTGGTGAAGAAGGTCATGTGCGCGGGATAGTGGAAGATCGAGTTGCAGACGCAGCCCTTATCGACCAGTACCACGCGAAACCCGGCCTTTTGCGCCTCGATGGCGCAAGCCAGCCCCGTGGGCCCCGCGCCGACAACTAGAAGATCGAAGACCGAATCCTGGACCGCATCGAACGGCTGCTCACTCATGTTTCTAGGATAGGCCATAGTTCGGGTTTGAAGGGAAATGCCCTACAGGCGCTGCCGAAAAATCGACCTACGCAAAAAAGCTCCAGCAGAAGCTGGAGCTTTTTTGCAAATCGATGGTGCCCGGCTTCAAGCGAGGGCTATTGCCGGCTCTAGAACTCCCACGGAGGCTTGAGCGCCTGCTGCCGCGGCCGCTTGTGCTGCCGCAGGTTGAGCATGCCCATGCGATGTGCGCGTGAGGCGGTGGACGAAATGGTAAGGAGGCCATGGTCCCGAGAGCTGCATCTGGCACCCGCGCATGGCGGCGCTGGTAGTGACAAATTTGTTCTGGTAGCGCTCCACGGTCTTCCGATCGATCAAGTGTGCGATATCAAGCATCATCTTTCCGTTATCGATGAGCCGGCAGCTCACTTCTTCATCGAGCGGAAGGAAGAGCCTGTGCATCTGGAAGCTCACCGCTCGCGCCCGCGTTTGACGCTCCCGAGCCCGCGAGGCGTTCTCCCGCAGATTGCTCAGATATTCGCGGCCAACCCCTTCGGTGGAGAGATGCTTCTCGATTTCGCGCGTGCAGCAGTCGTCGACGAAGATCTTGAGGTGCATCTCGGTCTTGCCGCGCAGCTTGTCGATGTTGCCGAGGAACTGACGCTGGTTGGAGCGAATGGACTTGCGGAGCATTTCGTCGTCCGTGAAGACGGTGCCGAACCGGAAGGGAAGTACGGTGGAATGTTGGAAGCAGTCGGCGATGACCCTTGCGTGATCGACGCCGGATTTTTGGTTGAGGGTTTCCCGGGGATTGTGCTCGCTCACAATAACGGCGAGGTCACTTGCCGGATAAAGGAATACCTGATTGCCGCTAACACCAAGGACTGATTCCATTGGGACCGGCTTACGATGACGCGCTAAAGCCGGAAATGCTTGTTTTTCACCGATGCAGTAGGCATACCACGCCATGACGAGACACTCCGTCCGCGGACGCCACAGCTATCCTGCGCCGCTGGTTGATGAAGCTCTGTGAACTTGGGAACTGCATACATAGTGGAACGTGCGGAAGGACCGAAGTGCCTGGTCGCGGCCCCCTGAAACTAGACGAATACTAGTCTCCTAAAAATACGACTGGCAACAGCGGAGTGGGGAAAGTTAGCAGCTAAGTGCAATGGCAGGATAAGTCGTGTTCATTAAAGCAAAAGAGGTGTTGATTGGGCTGAAATTGTGCTTGGCTCACTCATTCGGATCGAAACCTTCCTCATCCCTTCTCCTCAGCGGTTCGCAGGGCTGCCCAGCCGGCCTGAACCAAAACCAGGCCGAAAATCGGAGATAATTTGGTGCCTCCTTTTCCACAGCAGAGACCGACAACAAACGTGAGCTATGAGATGGATTCTGAGGCGCCGTGCTGAGTCCAGGATGTGGACGGAAGGTTCGAATTCAAGCTGCTTGCAGAAGTCACTTACGGGCGAAGTCGCTCGCGGCGGTTTCGGGTTTGGTGTCTCAGATTGGTTGAATGGCTCGCGCCAGGTAGATTGAAGCGTCCAAATAGGCTGAAGGGCCGAAATAGGTTAAAGCATCAAGGCTCTAGTAAACTCAACCGCAGAATGCTTGGTCTCGACCGCTTCTTTCATTGCTTCACGCCGGCACTCGTTCGATCTTTAGTCCTCCCCGCGCTTGCGGCAGGATTCATGGCAGGGTCCTCTCCAACCGTAGCGCAAGGCACCCACTTATGGGCGCAGTCCCAGATGGACGATTTTGAGAAGGGCACCCCGGACGGTATAGCGATTGAGAGCGACGGTCATCTGCGCCAGAGCCCCGGTTTGACTGAGCTCGTGACCACTCCTTCGACATTTGTGTGGTCACTAGCCTCTGGCAAAGGCGGCAATGTTTTTGCTGGAACGGGCTCGCCTGCGGCCGTGTTGCGCTTGAACGATCAACCGGGCGGCAAGCCCTCCACCCTCTTCGAGACCAAAGATCTCAGCGTCCAGGCCCTGCGTGCTGGCCCCGACGGTTCTCTGTATGCGGCGACGTTGCCAAGCGGGAAGGTGTACAAGCTCGACGAAAATGCGAACGCGAAATTGGATGAGTCGAGCGCAACGGTTGTCTTCGATCCAGCCAGGCTGGACGAAGGGGCTCCAGGACAAATCAAGCCGGCCACGACGCCAGCAAATTCGAACTCTCATTACATTTGGGACCTGACATTCGACTCCGAGGGCCGGCTCTATATCGCAACAGGGAACCCGGGCGCCGTGTACCGCGTGGACCCAACCAAACCGAGCGCGACCCCGGAGCTCTTCTTCAAGAGCGACGAAGCGCACATTCGCGTACTTGCGTGGGATTCAAAGGGAAACTTGATTGCAGGCTCCGACGGGTCCGGGCTGGTTTACCGCATCAGCCCGCAAGGGAAGGGCTATGTGCTATTTGAAGCTCCGCTCAGGGAGATCACGGCGTTAGCTATCGGTGCCAAGGGAACGATTTACGCGGCTTGTGTCGGGGACAAGAGCCATAATCCGTTGCCGCCGCTCCCCGTGCAGGGAATGGCTTCGATCACCATATCGGTCGTGCAGCCAGGATCGCTGCAGGCCGCCAACTCCAGCACTTCAGTGCCGGAGGGGACCCAGATTTTCGCCCTGGAAGAAGGCCAGGCTCCGCACAGACTGTGGTCGGGCAGGGACGAGATCGTCTACGCGCTGGCCGACCGCCCCGATGGTTTGCTTGCTCTCAGCGGCAATCGCGGGCGGATCTTCCGCATTCAGGACGACGGTAGTTTTGCCGACGTCGGACACTTGCAGGCGCAGCAGGGATTGAGTCTGGCGATTGCGCAATCCTCCGACAGCGTTCTTATTGGCACGGGAAACACGGGCAAGGTGTTTCGGCTGGGTGCAGCGAATACGCACGAGTACGCGAGCGATGTTTTGGATGCCGGAGCCTTCGCCCGATTTGGCCGCATCGAAATTGAGCCGGGATCGCAAGGCTACGAGCTCGAGACTCGTTCAGGCAATGTGGAGCAACCGGTGCGCGGATGGAGCGACTGGCAGCCGGCGCAGGATGGCGCAGTGGCGTCGCCGGCAGGGCGCTTCCTGCAATGGAAAGCTGTGCTTCACGCAGGCGGCGTGCTGGGCAGCGTCGGCGTCAACTATTTGCCGGTGAATTCGGCTCCGGTCATCGACGACATGGTGGTGGTTCCGGGAGCGCGCATCAATCTGCAGAACATGATCAACTCGCAGGCGCAAACGGTCAACATTACATTTCCCGTGTCGGGCCAGAATTCAACGATCAACTACGACGCTGCCGCCAATGCGCCGCTCCAGGCAACGAAAGATCGGACTGCTGTGACCATCCGCTGGGCAGCACACGACGATGATGGCGACGACCTTATGTATTCCCTGTATCTGCGCGGCGACGGCGAAAACGTTTGGCGGCTGCTCAAAGACAAGATCACTGACAAGGCCTCCAGCATCGATGCCTCGCTGATCCCCGACGGGGGCTACCGGATCAAGGTGATTGCTTCGGATGCGCCATCGCACACTCCAGGCGAAGGACTCAGCGGCGAGAAAGTCAGCGATCGTTTTGTGATTGATACGACTCCGCCGGCGGTCACAAATTTCAAGGCAGCCGGACAGCCTGCTGAGTGCACGGGCTCTATTTGCCACAAGCCATTCGTTATCAGCTTCGACGCAGAGGATGCTGCTTCGCCGGTGGCCCACGCAGAGTATTCGCTCGATGCAGGACCGTGGCAATACGTCGACCCGCCTGGAAAACTGTCCGACGCCAAACACGAGCATTATGAATTCCGCATCTCACTCGACGCGGAAGCCGGGAGAATCGGCGAGCACTTAATTACGATCCGCGCTTATGACCGCTACGAAAATGTGGGCGTGGCCAAAACGGTGATTCCTGCGCAGGAACAGTAGGCGCAATGCGATTTGAGCTCTTTCTGGCGGCGCGTTACCTGAAAGCCAAGCGGCGGCAGGCCGTGGTTGGCGTCGTTACGGTGATCTCGATTGTCGGAGTCGCCGCCGGAGTGGCTGCGCTGATCATCGCCCTGGCCATCACCAACGGAATGCAGCGCAATCTGCAGGATCGGCTGGTGGACTCGAGCGCTCACGTGCAGCTGATGGCGGTGGATGGTTTCGGCATCAGCAACTGGCGTGACGTACTTGCTCGTGTCCGCGCGGTGCCGCACGTAATCGCCGCCTCTCCCGGCCTGTATGAGCAAGTGCTGGTTGCACGCGGCCCGCGCGATGGCGGCGCAATGGTTGAAGGGATTGTTCCGGATCAGGAGCTTTCTGTCAGTCATCTGCTCTCTTCGGCGTCGCCCAGCACCGTAAGCGCGCTTGAGCCCGAACCGGATTCTGCAAGTGCTTCGAGCGAAACTTCGGTGAGCCAGGAGTTACCGCCAATCGTTCTCGGCAAAGACCTGGCCGAGATTGTTGGAGCGCAAGCGGGCGACTCCGTCACGTTGATCAGCCCCCAAGGCGAGATGACGCCAATGGGCGTAATTCCAAAATATGTGCGATTCCGGTTAGCTGGCACGTACCACACCGGCTTCTATGAGTACGACTCGCAGTTGGGCTTTCTGCGCCTGCAGGATGCGCAGCGGCTCTTCGACGAACCGGACCTCGTGTCAGTGATCAGCCTGCGAGTGGACAACCCAAATCGTGCCCCCGAGATCGCACGCGATATTCAGCAAGCAGCCGGCAAGGGATTTGAGACCACCAACTGGACAGAACAGAATCGCGAGCTGTTTCGCGCCCTTAAGCTTGAGCAAGTTGTCACGTTTATCGTGATCGCGCTGATTGTGATCGTGGCTGCGCTCAACATTCTTATCGCGCTGACCATGATGGTGATGGAGAAGACGCGCGACATCGCGGTGATGATGAGCTTCGGCGTGCAGCCCTGGCAGGTTCGGCGAATTTTCCTGCTTCAGGGCTTTCTCATCAGCGTGATCGGCACCTTTTCAGGCCTGGTACTTGGGTACGCTGCTTCGTGGGCCGGCAGTTATTACCGCATCCCTCTCTCTCCGGATGTCTACTCCATTGACACGCTGCCGTTCGCACCGCGGGTCATTCATGGGGTGATTGTTGCTGCTGTATCGATTGGGATTTCGCTGCTGGCGACGCTCTATCCCTCGTCTGCGGCCGCCGGCGTTTTGCCGGCTGAAGCATTGCGCTACGAGTAAGGATTACTGCGGCGTGATGATTCCGCCGAGCGCGTGCCGGCGCGGAAGCACGATGCCGCGATGGTCCACTTCAGCGGGGGAACTGGCTTGAGCTTGTGCGTCTGGCGAGCCTTCTGTAAGGACTGAACGCTCAAGCAAGGCGCCGCCGCAGGCCGGGCACCAGTCTGCCTTCGCCGCCTGGGCCAGCACCGCGAGGCATTGGCTGCAAATCCGTTCCATAGCAAAAGACTAGCCGATTGCAGGGGACCGCTGCCTGAATTGGTCCTTTCGTAACCAATCCGCGCCGGTCAGGTGACATTGGTTTCACATCTGCCCGGTACACTAATCCCTATGCACCCCCCAGTTCGCCTGGTGGCGATCGACATGGATGGCACGCTGCTGCCAACCTTTAAGCACGAGGTAAGCGAGCGGAATGCGCGCGCGCTGCGAGGTGCGCAAGAGGCGGGCATTACGGTCGTTATTGCCACGGGACGGCGATCGGCTTACACGATGCCTCTGCTCGATGGCCTGCGATTGCGAGCGGATACGCCCATGATCACGTCGAATGGATCAGTGACCTCGACGCTCGACGGCAAGACAATCGATCGCAGCTACATGGAAGCGCGCGTCGCGCGTGGATTGTGCGGATTGCTTCGTCCTTATGGGGCGGTGGTGTTTACTTTCGATCGTCCGGGACGCGGGGAACTGGTTCTTGAAGATATCGAGCAGGCGCATGGCCGCATTGCCATTTGGGTCGAGGCCAATCACAACGCGATTGAAGTAGTAAGGCCGCTGGAGTCGGCGCTGGTCGATGGAGATGATCCGATTCAAGGCATGGCAGCGGGGACCATTGGCAAAATGATGGAGGCCGAGAAGGCAGTGAAGGCCAGCCAATGGGCTGAAGAGTGCGGTTGCGCGCGGACGGAATATCCGGCCCGTGATTTGTCGATCCTCGATTTGCTGCCTCCCGGCGTATCAAAGGGCGCTGCGCTCGAAAGGCTGGCAGCGCGGCTCGGCGTCGACCGCAAAGAGACAATGGCGATCGGCGACAACTGGAACGATGTGGGGATGCTGGAGTGGGCGGGGCAGGGAATCGTGATGGCGAATGCCGCCGCAGAGTTACGCACGCTCGCAAAGATGCGCGGCTGGAAGCAGACACGATCGAACGACGCCGACGGCGTGGCAATGGTTCTGGAATCGGCGCTTGCGAAGTTGGAAGCAGCACAGGCATGAAGAAGAGCAGTTCGAAGTACGAGGGACGGAGAATGTGCGCAAGACTGTTGATCGCAACGGGAACAATCGCGGCCCTCGCCGGTGCGGCCTTTTCGGGGTTGACGATGCCGGTGCGCGCTGCCGAGCGAGTGACACTCGAGAACGGTTTTGTTCAAGTCTGCGATCATCACGCGCAAGTCGAGGGGCACGTGCGGCTTTACCTGAACGCGGGCGAAGACAATTACATCGAATATGCGCCGGGTGACATTGCAACGGTCGAAAAGGCTCCTGACCAGCCCACGCCAACGGCGGCCGTAACTCCGGGCGCGCGTACGAGTCTGACTGGTGCTGACCTGCGCGAGATGCTGGCTCAAGCGGGCACGGCGCACAACATCGACGTCGACCTGCTGGCCAGCGTTGTGAAAGCCGAGAGCAATGGCAATGCAAAGGCTGTGAGCCGCGCCGGAGCACAGGGCCTGATGCAGCTCATGCCCGGGACTGCCGCGGTGCTTGGAGTGAGCGACAGTTTTCAGCCGGAACAGAATGTGCGCGGCGGATCGGCCTATCTTGACTCCCTGCTGACGCGCTATCGTGACAATCTCGCATTAGCGCTGGCGGCCTACAACGCCGGACCGGAAGCGGTGGACAAGTACCACGGCATTCCACCCTACCGCGAAACTCGTGCCTATGTGGCCCGCGTGATTCACGAATTCAATCGCCGCGTGCAGGCCCGCGAAACCACAATGAGGCGCGCCGCATTCACTGCGGCATCACGCTGATGGCCGGCAAGACTTCCGTCGTTCACAGGGAATTGACAAGGAAGGGTCACTTCGCGGATTCCCGCTTGCTCTAGAGCGCTCATGCGCGTGAGAACATAGCAATAGTCCAACGCGACGCCCCCGGAGATGGATCGCACGTGAAGAAAAGCCAATGGATTATGGGCCTTGTCGTGCTGGCGGTGTTGATTGCCGCAGCGCTTTGGGCACGCACAAGAGTTCATTTCGACTTTCAGCTTTTTCGCGCGCAGGCTGCGCAAGCCGATTGGCTCAGAATCGCCATGGCTACCGGTTGTATCTATGCAGCTTTTGTGTTCCGGGCGTTTCGCTGGAGTCGTCTGGTGCGCCACAAAATGAAGGTCCATCCGCTTTCGCTTGTGGGAACGCAAGTGATCGGATTCACGGCGGTCGCGTTGATCGGACGGGTTGCGGATCCAGTGCGGCCGTACCTGGTGGCAAAGAAAACGGGCTTGCCGGTGAGTTCGCAGATCGCGGTGTACATTGTTGAACGGCTTTTGGACGCGGGATCAATGGCGCTCATTTTTTCTGTCGCGATGGTCGGGGTTCCGGGCGACGAGATCCTGAACGCTACCGCACACAGCGGACCTCTTGCTCACCTCGCTCCGCATCATCAGCTTTTGGCTTTGTTTGTGGCGCGATATGGCGGACTCGTGCTCACGCTGCTCGGCACGCTGTTTCTTTTTGCTGTGCGACTTGCCGGCGGCACTGTTGCCGCACTCTTCGAGCGGAGTTTTGGGATCGTCTCAAAGAACCTTGGCCACGCCGTCGCGCACAAGATCCGCGTATTTCATTCCGGCCTCGATACCATGCGTTCCATTGGCGACTTTGCGGCCGTTGTTGGCCTCTCTCTGAGCATGTGGCTGATCATTTCATTTGCTTACTTTGAAACATGCAGGGCCTTCGTCGCCAGCCCTGAACTCGCGGCAATCACGCCTGCCAAGTGCGTTTTGCTGATGGTTGCCAGTGGAACCGCCAGCATTATTCAGCTTCCGGTGATCGGGTGGTTCTCGCAAATCGGACTGGTTGTCGTGGCTCTCACGGGAATTCTGCACGCCGCACCCGAAGCAGCTACCGCCTGTGCGGCTACGCTATTGCTCGTCACGTTTCTTGGCATTGTTCCCGTGGGATTGATCTGGGCTCAGTTCGAGCATGTGAGCCTGCGCAAGGTCACACGCGAAAGCGAGCACGCAGAAGAGGATGTGAACGCGAGTGCAGACGAGTCGAACGTAACTCTCGCGCCGTAATCTGAGACTGAGAGGCAGCCCGCGGCTACTTTGTTTCCATTTCACTGATACGCGGCGAATATTGAATCGTCTCCGGCCCCACCGCGCCGCCGGTCATCACCATACTCATTGCCTGTTCCATGGTTAGATCGGTTTCGATGACACGGTCCATGGGAAGAATCTGCAGAAAGGCCGACGTTGGATTAATTGCGTTTGGCAACAGCACCGCAGCAAGCGGCTGCCCGGTTGCCGAGTCGCTGAGGGTGCGTGTGAGGAAGCCGATGCTCTTTTGTCCCGCAATCGGGAAGTCGATCAACACTACTCGCTGACTTGTTTCTTTCTTGGCCATCATCGTATCCAACAGTTGGCGGACCGATGTGTAAACTTTGGCGACAAACGGCAGGCGCTCAAGCAGAGCTTCAAAAAGACCGAAGGCCTGGCGACCCACGACAAGGGAAGTGACTCGCCCCACCACCCAGAGCACCATCAGAGTGAGCACAATGGCCAATACGGACTGCAGCCAGGGTTCGGTGAACCAATCCTCCGGGAAAAACATGGCGAACAGATGGACGAAAGGCAATCCCGCTTTGGCCAGAGTTTCCAGCAGGAAACTGAAGATCAAATAGGTTACAAAGAGCGGGCCGACGGTGATAATTCCGGCCAGAATGCTTCGTTGGACCGAACGAAGCGCGTGCGAAAATTGTGATCTCACGTACCTCTCCTGGTTACCAGAATACGCCCGTCGGTAACTTGCAGTACTTGTTGAAGTAACATGAAGCCACTTCCAATTCGACAAAAAATCATATATATCTGAGGACTACCCCCAGATAGGGAAAAGGAACACCATGAATCAACCCGAGGAAATCGAAGCTTTTGATCGGGAATATTTCGCACGGGACACGGTAGCCCAAGTATTGGCGGAGCAACACGCTCGCGCTATCGGATCGCCTCTTTCGATGGGCTCCAGCAGCCGTCAGCAGGCCCCGCCGCTCTTCGAGGGACTTGGTACGAACGGCGGTAACGGGAGTAACGGGACCAATGGGAGCAACGGGAGCAACGGTACCCACAATAGCCGCCCGATCCCGCCTCCTCAGCCTCAGCCTCAAGGCCGCGCTCTGTCGAGCGGAACGACAACCGAAAAGCCTTCAGGATTTCAGCGCGCGATCGACGTGGTGCGCTTGGCTCTGCCGCTCGTTCAGAAAATCCTGCCACTGCTCGACGGCAACATCGGCACCGCCGTTTCAAATTTCCTGACGCCTCCACCGCATCCGCAACCGAAAGAACCTCCGCCACCACCGCCTAAAGTAGATCTGGCGCCGCTCAACGAAGGCCTGGCCGAGCTTCGTACTCAGCATCGCCAGTTGCGCGACCAGCTGACGGAGCAGAACGGAACGCTGAAGCGCGTCGAAGATCAGTTGGAAATGGTGCGCGAAGCGACGGACCGGAATACTCTGGAGCAGCAGGAACTCTTAGAGGACTTGAAACACTTCAGCAACAAGGTGAAGATTGGCGCCTTCATCGCAATTGGATTGCTGACTGTTGGCGTCGTGCTCAATCTCGTGCTCTATCTGCACATGCAGCGCGTTCTTCCTTAGGGCGCATCGACATATACGAGCGCGCGCAAGTCGAGCGTGCCGGCCGCAGGAGGCGCGATGCCTCTCTGTCGTGTTGATTGGGAAATTGCTGGAGCGGAACGCTACAGTTCGAGCACGTTGTCTTCAATCGCGAGGCGGACGTTGCCATCGGATTTTGCCAGACGCCGTACCGCTTCAGGCTTGTCGACTTTGGCTTTCAGCATGACGAGCGCCACGGGCACGCTGCGTCCAGCGCTCTTAATAGTATCGACGGCCATAGCACGATCGATATTGCAGGCGCGCATCAGAATCCGGATCCCGCGCTCAACGAGCTTGGAGTTTTGCATGTGCACGTTGACCATCAGGTTTTCGTACACGTAGCCCAGCCGAGTCATGGCGCCAGTGGTAATCATGTTGAGAACCATCTTTTGCGCGCTGCCGGCCTTCATGCGCGTGGAACCGGAGACCACTTCAGGACCGACTTCAGCGACAATCGTGATGTCTGCGGCCTCGGAGAGGGGAGTTGCCTGATTGCAAGTGACCGCGGCCGTATGCGCTCCGCGCGCGCGGGCATACGCCACAGCCGCGACAACGTAAGGAGTGCGGCCCGAGGCGGAAACGCCAATCACCACGTCTTTGCGAGTGGGACGGCGCCGCGCGATATCACGCTGGCCCAGATCTTCAGAGTCTTCGTTAACTTCAACCGCAGATGCGAGCGCCTTGGGGCCGCCCGCCATGATGTATTGAACCTGACCAGGCGCAGTTGAGTAGGTGGGTGGGCACTCCGACGAATCCAACGCTGCAATTCGGCCGCTTGAACCAGCGCCGACGTAAATGAGTCTTCCGCCGTCGCGGAGACACCGCGCCACTTGATCGATCACTTGCGCGATCTCGGGAATGGCCTTCTTTACAGCGGCCGCTACCTTTGAATCTTCATGATTGATGATGCGGGCAATTTCGAGTGCGGATTTCGTGTCGAGCCCTTGCGAGGCTTCGTTCTGGCTCTCCGTCGTGAGTTGCTGTAGCAGGTTGGCCTGGTCGTTATTCGTACCGTTTGAGCGGGTGCCGGCCGTTTCCTGCAACGCTGTGTTGCTTAGCATCACATCTGTCCCCACTATTAATTGTATCTGTAAAACTGCGCAAGCCCATCAGAAAAATCGGTAGTGTCCTAACTTGAGTTCCATGTCTCTAAACCTCGGTAACGGCACTCAAAGTGCTGCGAATCCATTGTGACACCGTTTGGTTAGATGATTCCGCAGCCCGGTATACCCGAGCTAACTCTTCCGGGCCAAACCGGACTGGCACTATCTTCCCCTTGGCCTCCCCCTTCGGTAACTTGGGGCGTCCGGGTTTCCGTTTCTTAGGCTGTTTCGGCATTTCCTATCTCCTGCATGATGGCAACTCGGACGGCTGTTTCAGGCGACACAGCGGGGGGTATTTTCAGCACCGTCACACTCCGCTTGGGATTCTTGGGATCACCTGTTTCGTGGCTCCAAGCGTAGGCGTGGGTGGCCTTGGGATGGCCGTGCAGTTGGAATACTTCTACGACCCCATCCCAAAGCACTTTGTCTTCAAACTTCTCTGTTACAGGGACACTCTGGACATGCGTCGAATGGACTCCGTGCAGCTTATGGATAATCTCTTCTAGTTCTTCCAGATAGGTCACTTTGCAGCCTCGATCAAGTCCCCAACTGTCCAGAAGGTACCTTCCAGTCCCGCCGCCATAGCCGGGGTGCAGCGAAGGGTATTGTGACGGCGCACAAGGTTGTAATAGGC
>CAZKJB010000099.1:0-12399 GCA_964552975.1 uncultured Occallatibacter sp.
CGCCCTCGTCGTAGCCCACGTATCCCGGAGGCGCGCCGATGAGGCGAGCAACGGCATGCTTCTCCATGTACTCGCTCATGTCGATGCGCAGCATGGCATGCTCGTCGTCGAAGAGGAACTCAGCCAATGCGCGCGCGGTTTCGGTCTTGCCTACGCCCGTCGGTCCAAGGAAAATGAACGAGCCGATCGGCCGCCTGGGATCGCTCAAGCCCGCGCGTGAACGCCGAATTGCGTTGGCAACCACGCTCAGCGCCGCGTCCTGGCCCACCACGCGCTCGCGGAGGCGCTCCTCCATGGTAACGAGCTTCTTGACCTCGCCTTCGAGCATGCGCGATACGGGAATACCCGTCCACTTGCTTACGATTTTGGCGATGTCTTCCTCGTCGACCTCCTCTTTGAGCATGCGGGCCGCGCCCGATTTCCCGTCCTGCAAGGCGCCAAGCTTCTTCAGTTCTGCTTCGAGCTTGGGCAACTCGCCATATTGAATTTGCGCAGCGCGGTCGAGCTGGCCCTTGCGAGTCTGCTCCTCCGCTTCGAAGCGCAGGGCTTCAATCTTCTTCTTCAAGTCGCCGATGCGGTTGATAGCCTCGCGCTCCTTGGTCCAGCGCGCGCGCAACGCGGTAATCTGTTCGCGCAGGTTACCGACCTCGTGCTCCACAGCTTTGAGCCGCTCCTTGCTGTTGGAGTCGGTCTCCCGCTTTAGTGCCGCGCGCTCGATCTCGAGCGACGTGGCCTGGCGCTCCAACTGGTCGATCTCAGTCGGCACAGAGCCGATCTGGATTGCGAGCGAGGCGGCAGCTTCATCCACCAGATCGATTGCCTTGTCGGGCAGGAATCGGTCGCTGATGTAGCGATGCGAGAGCGTCGCTGCGGCAACAATGGCAGCGTCCTTGATGCGCACGTTATGGTGCCCCTCGTAGCGATCTTTCAGCCCGCGCAGAATCGCGATGGTGTCTTCGACATTCGGCTCGCCCACATAGACGATCTGGAAGCGGCGCTCGAGTGCGGCATCCTTTTCGATGTACTTGCGGTACTCGTTGAGCGTGGTGGCGCCAATGGCGCGCAGCTCGCCGCGAGCCAGCGCCGGTTTCAGCATGTTGCTGGCGTCGATGGCGCCCTCGGCCGCGCCTGCTCCCACGAGCGTGTGCAATTCGTCGATGAAGAGAACGACCTGGCCGTTCGATTCCTCAATCTCCTTGAGGACCGCTTTCAGCCGGTCCTCAAACTCGCCGCGATACTTTGCGCCGGCAAGCATCGAGCCAAGATCGAGGGAAATAACACGCTTGTCGCGCAAGCTTTCTGGCACGTCACCGGAAACGATGCGGCGCGCGAGGCCTTCGACGATGGCAGTTTTGCCCACGCCGGGCTCGCCAATGAGGACCGGATTGTTCTTGGTGCGGCGGCTCAGCACCTGAATGACGCGGCGAATCTCTTCGTCGCGGCCAATCACCGGATCGAGCTTGCCCCTGCGGGCCAGCTCCGTGAGGTCCTTCGCGTATTTTTCCAGAGCCTGAAACTTGCCTTCGGGATTCTGGTCGGTGACGCGCTGCGAGCCGCGCACGGCAGTCAGTGCTTTCAGAATGGCGTCTTTTGTAGCGCCGAGACCGACCAGCGCATCGCGCGCCGCGTCGCCTTTAAGGTGCGCTATGCCGAGAAGCAAATGCTCTGTCGAAACGTACTCGTCCTTGAAATTTGCGGCCTCGCGAAAGGCCTGTTCCAGGGCCTTGTTCAGCGCCTGGCCGACACTCGGCTGCGTGGCTACACCGGCCACTCGAGGCAGTTTTTCCTCGATGCCGTGCAGGTCGCTCTCCAGCCGCTCCGTGGGCACACCGATCTTTTCGAGGACCGCGGGAATCACTCCTTCGCGGTCTTCAACGAGTGCGAGCAACAGGTGCACCGGCTGCAACTCGGGATTGCCGAGCTCGGCAGCGTGCTCCTGCGCCTGCTGCATCGCTTGTTGTGCCTTGACGGTAAATTTGTCCCATCGAATTGCCATAAAAAAACTTCTCCTAGCGACTGGCAGCTAGCTCTAGCTTGCATCTGCCGGGGAGCCAGCGTCCAGTCGCCCTTTAGGATTCTGATTCTTGAACTTTGTTGCGAAAAAAACAAACGCGCCGAGACGGCCGACACGGCCTCCCGGCGCCTTGTTGATTCTCCGCCGCTTCCAGCCCGCGGCCGAAGCGAAAATCCGGTGGCGGAATTCTGCCTTTACGCAGCGAGCGATTTGTCGACGTTGATCTTGATCTGCTTAGGCTGGGCTTCGGCCTTCTTCTTCAGCTCCAGCTTGAGCACGCCTGCATTGTAGCTCGCGCCCACGTTCTCTGTGTCCACAGTGGACGGCAGAGTGAAGGCACGATAGAAGGTGCCAAAGCGCCGCTCGATCCGATGGAAGTTCTCTTCCTTCTCTTCTTTCTCGAAGTTGCGCTCGCCCTTGACGGTGAGCGTGTGGTTCTCCACGCGCACATCCAGGTCCTTCTCTTCCACGCCCGGAATTTCGAGCTTGAGAACGACCTTTTCGACGTCCTCATAGATGTCGACGGCAGGCACAAAACCAGCCGTGCTCAGTGCTGCATCGCCGGATTCACTGAAATCGCGAAACAGCGAGTTGACGCGGTTCTGCAGAGCAACGACTTCTCGGAAAGGGTCCCAACGAGTGATTGCCATGGTTCATTTCCTCCAAATGGATTTCTTGATGATTGGGGCCAGGCTTGCGCACCAGCCACTCAACCAATCTGATGAAACTATAGCACAAATGATTCATAAAATATGAGTGTTATGCGCTAATGTATACATGAGATTCTCCCATATCATTGATTATAAACACTATATTCGATGATTATTTTGTCCTTTCAGGGCTTGACAGGGCCTGAAAATAGGGCTGAATGGGCCGAAGCAAGAGCGGTTTCAGGGGTGGCATCCACGCGAGTGAGAGTTAGCACGGTGATGTCGTCTTCCTGTCCAAATTGCTGCGCGGCCTGAGCTATTTTTTCGGCAGGTTCGGTCGATATGGACGCGGTGCGTTCGAAGCCGAAAAGCTCCCCCGTCAGATTTCGGGCCTCGACCACGCCGTCGGAGAGGAGGGTGAGCTGTGAGCCGAGAGTCAACGTAATGGTTGACTCTGTGTAATTGGCATCGGCAGTGAGTCCCAGTGGCAGGCCGTTTTCGACCTTCATCTCGCGGCCATTCAAATAGGGAGCGAGGTGACCAGCATTGGCGACGATCAGTTTGCCGTCACGGTCGGTGCGGAGAACCAGACAAGTGGTGAAGCCCCCATGCGAACGGGCCAACATCCGCTGATTCATGGCGCGCAGGATCTCCCCGGGCGACTGCGTGTAATGTGCAAGGGTGCGGAATGTGCCGACGAGGAGCGACACGGTCATCGCCGCGGGCATGCCTTTGCCGCTGACGTCGCCAATGACGGCGAGGACGCCCCCCTCCGGCGTGGCGATGATCTGAAAGAAATCCCCGCCCACTTCGCCGGCCGGTTTGTAGACGCTTTCGAGATTGAATCCCTGCACCGAGGGAATCGCTTCGGGGACAATCACCTGCTGGACGGCGCGCGCGGCCTGCATCTCGCCGGCCAACTCTGCGCGCTCCCGGGCCGTGCGTTGCTGATCGCGAAAGATCAGCACGACGAGAGCGACGATGGTCGTGATGATTCCGATGCTACGCACTTCGAGCAGCAGCGGATGAATTTGATCAAAAATCGGCTGCATCGAGGGATTTAGATCACTGAGGAGCATCGGGATGAGAAAGACGAGGTCCACGGTTCCCCACAGGAAGCAGCAGATCGCCAGTGGACGCCTCTGCGGTGCGACGGTGCGCCAGGGCAGGAAGGCCGCAATGAAGGCGCTCGAGAGAATGCAAGAGCACAGGATGAAGAAGTTGCCGGTACGCAGTTCGAGGAGATCGTAACCGTAAGCGGCGTCCAGCGGAGGCAGCAGAGCGTAGAACTCATACAAAAAGTTGAGCATACACAACGCGGTGACGATCTTGTAGAAGAGGGGAACGCGGCGGCGGTTGAGCCAGTAAGCGCAAAATGCCGTCGAGTGGGTGCCGATGAATGTGACGAGGAAGAGAACACTGTACTGCCAGCTCCACAGGCCGATGTGAGCCGCAATCAGCATTTCCACGATGCCGCGCCCTCCCGACAGGCCCCAGCAAACGATGGCCAAAACCAGCAAGTCGCGCCGGCTGCGATCGAAGCAATAAAGCCCGAAAAAGACGAAGCCTGCCACGCCGATGACGCCAAAGCCGATGGCGACTGCGAGCCAGTTGGCTTCGCCGGCAAGAGCGAGGCTGTCGCGGTGCTCGCGGAGCGCCTCTGCGTCTCCGGCAAGAACGTGTAGCTCCGTATCCGGCAGTGCCGGCGCCGGGATGCGAAGGAAGGCGCGAATCGCGATGGAACTTGCGCGGCCGGCGGCGGAGGGAAAGCCGGCAAACTGTGAGACTTCGACTGGAAAGATTAGGTACGAATAAACGCGAGCGAAGCCGGTTGCGGGGTTGCCGTTCGTCCCGGCCAGCGCGCCATTGAGATAAACCTGGAAGGCCGTGTTGTGGTAGATCGCGAGTGAGGGTTGCGCCAACGTGCGCAACCAAGACAAGTCGGCGTGGCAGCGTATCCAGTAATGCGGGGTGGTGGGCAGCTTCCACGCCGCGAGCGGCTGCCAGCCGGATTCGTCCAGGTTGGCTGCGGCCCATCTAGGATCGTCACCATCGTGCCACACGCACTGCTGCGGCGGGACGATGCGAATGCCCGGATTCACGGACTGGGCACGGAGCGGAGCTAGAGCGGCGAGGGCCGGTGCGGCAACGAGAAAAATCAGCAGCAGCTTACGCATGAGCCACCGCGACTGGAGCGAAGGTCAACGTGAGCACGGTGATGTCGTCATCCTGCCCGAAGACTTGCGCCGCGTGGGCGATGGCTTCTGCTGGCTGGCCGGAAATGGCTTGCGCTCGAGCGAAGCCGAAGAGCTCGCCGGCAGAATTGCGCGCTTCGACGACGCCATCGGAGAGGAAGGTGAGCTGGTCGCCGGGTTCGAGGGGAACGGAGGTCTCGGTGTAGGCGATGCCAGGGACCATGCCCAGCGGGAATCCGGATTCGGTGGCCAGCTCCATGCAGTTGCGATAGGGGGCGAGGTGGCCGGCGTTGGCGAGTGTCAGCAGGCTATCCGTCGAGACATGAGCCACGCAGCAGGTGACGAAGCCGCCGTCTGTCGAGCCGGTAAGCTGGTCATTGAGTCGCGCAAGAATTTGCGCGGGCGAAATGCTTTCCTGGGCGAGCGTGCGCAGGGCGCCGAGAACCAGGGTTCCAGTCATGGCTGCTTTCAGCCCTTTTCCGCTCACGTCGCCTATCACGATCAGGGCGGAGTCATGGGGTAGCGGGAAGATCTGGTAGAAATCGCCACCGACTTCGGTTGCGGGCAGGTACACTGCGTCGAGCCGGAGCCCGCGCAAGAGGGGCAACTCGGCCGGCACCAGACGGCACTGCACTTCGCGCGCCGCGGCGAACTCGGTGGAGAGCCTCCGCTCTTCCTGCGCGGAGCGCGTGAAGCGCAGCATCAGCGCGAAACCGATGGTCATGAGGTAGAGAACCGCAAATACGTCGTTCCAGTCCACGGTTACGAGGCCGTTGGACCAGAAGACGAGATCGCCCCGGTCGCGTGACCAGCCCGCGAAGAAAATGGCCTGGCGAACTTCTTCGACGATGGTGCCAGTAGCCATAAGGCAGACGGGAACGATCAGCAGGCGCGCGTCGCGATTGCCGGCCTTGAACGAAAGCAGAACGCGCGCGATAACCAGCAAGAACACCAACCCCAGGAAGCTGGACATGATCGCTCTCCCCGTGGGCAGAGAGATTACGTTGTGGTAGCCAAGCGAGTTGCCGGCGAGGGCAACGGCATCGAACAAGAACGCTGTCCAAAGCATCCAGTTGCGTCGCGCCTTGAGGAATCCCCAAAGGAAGAGGATTTCCGCCAGATAAAGCGGGAGAGCGAGCAATTGGCTGTCGCCGTCCACAAACGTGGCGCTGCTCTGGTGCAGGACCATGGTCGTGTTCAGCACATCGAGCAGCGCAGTCCCGATGCCCCATACCGCAAACCAGGCGTACTCGGTGTTGCGCCGGTCGAGAAGGTAAAGCCCCAGGCCAAAACCGCCAAGCACGAGGGTGAGGAGATCGACCGCGAGCGCGGAAAGACGGCTGGCGAAACTGTCATCGAATGCCACCCGCCGGCCGGCCTGAATCAGGTCCAGCGAGCCCACTTGAGGGTGCGCGAGGAATCCGCCGCCCGAGTAGCTTGAAGCCACCGGGCTCTTCCACACGCGCACGGCGACCTCGACCGTGCGGCCGTTGAGTGCCGGCGGCAGGGGGAACGCGTTGGCCTTGAGCTGCATGCTCCAGTCGGGCTCGGGGCGCATGATGCCGTTGGCGCCGATGAGCTGCCCGTCAACGTAGAGCTCGGCGGCGCTGTTGATGTGGCCGATGTTGACCGCCAGTGGCTCGGTGGTCGCGGGCAGCTTGAGGCGCAACCGGTACCAGGCGTAGCCCGAGTAGCCGCGATAACCCTGTTGGGACCAGTCCTTGCCGGAAGTGAGCAGCGGCCAGGAAGAGTCGTCGAAATCGGGCGAGGCCCACTGCGGATTATCGCCCGTATGAAAGCGCCAGAGTGCCTCGATCGACGTCACGCCGTGGGACCATTGCGAGGCGTCGAAAATCTGCGAGCGTACTGGCAGCACGCTTGCGCACAGAAGCAGCAAGGCAATGCGGGCGCTACGCATGCAGAACCTCCGCGGGCGCAAGTGTAAGCGTGAGGACGGTAATGTCGTCTTCCTGACCGAAGGCCTGAGCGGCCTGGGCGATGGACTCCGCGGATTGGCTGGAAATGGCGGCTGTGCGCTCGAAGCCGAAGAGCTCGCCGGTTTTATTGCGGGCCTCGACGACGCCGTCGGAAAGAAAGGTGAGCCGCTCGCCTGGCGCAAGAGCAATCGAAGAATCGACGTAGCTGGCATCGGGCGTAATGCCCAGCGGGAGCCCAGAGTCGACATTCAACTCGTCGCCATTGCGGTAAGGGGCGAGATGACCCGCGTTGGCGACGACGATTTGGCCCTCAGGCGTCACCTTAAGGGCCAGGCAGGTGACAAAACCGCCGTCGGACGACGCGGAAAGCTGCGCATTGAGCCGAGCGAGGATGCGGGAAGGCAGGAGGTCTTCCTGCGCCAGGGCGCGCAGTGAGCCGACGACCAGCGTTCCGAGCATGGCAGCTTTCAATCCCTTGCCGCTTACGTCGCCAATGGTCACAAGCACCGCGCCGTCGGGCTGAGCAAAAACCTGATAGAAGTCTCCGCCCACTTCGCTGGCGGCGAGATAGGCCGTTTCAAAATGGAAATGCGGCGTGGGGGGCAGGTGGAGCGGAACGAGCTGCGTCTGGATACGATGTGCAGCTTCCATCTCGGCCGAGAGCCGCTCGTCGCGCTCGGCGGAGCGGGTAAAGCGCATCATTAGCAGAGCGGCAATGGCGAGATAGGCGACGAGAGACGACGCGTCTTCCCATGTGACCGAAAAGAGAGAGCCCCGGTAAAGAAATGTCCACGTGTAAGTGTTGATTGCATCGGCGTAATAGAGGTACTTCAGAAACTGCATGAAGGCAGTCATTAAGCTGCTGAGCAGGAATGGGACCAGAAGCAATTGCGCTTCGTGGTTCCCTGCCCACGCCAGACGCACCAGCCGCGCAAAGACGAGGGTACAAAGAATCAGTGGAACAAAGACCCAGACTAAATCTGCATAATCAACCGAAATATAGCCCGGAACGGCGAGTCCGGAAGGAATGGGCGCGAGCAACAACAAGACAACGGCGGTGCGGAGCAGTTTGTCGGCGGGTGCGCGAAGGAAGCGCCAGATAAAGAGCAGCCAGAAGATCACCATGGCTGCCTCGATGCAGTTTGCGGCGAAGATCCAGACGTGCGCCGGCCAGAAATAAGTGCGATAACACCACGAGCCGACGGTTTGGGCGGCATCACAGAAGAGAAAGAGAGCGGCCCAGGCATACTCTGTGGAGCGCAACCGGAGAAGGAAAAGACCAATACTGAACAAACCGATCGCCGCGGCTACGGCGGAAACAATCCAGTCAGGGACAATCGAGATGGCGTATTGAAAAACTGCCAATTGGCCGAGGCGATCGACCGTTTGTCTCGCCCCCAGGCTTGGATTCGGGGCCCGGCCCACAAACGGGTAGTTCTTGGCGGAGTCTTCCGGTTGCCAGACTCGAATAGCGAGCGTAATCATCTTTCCGTTCAATACCAACGGCAGCGGGAACGAGTGCGGAACTCCTGAATAAGCCAGCCAGACCGGAACTGGCCGCATTTTGCCGATGCTGCCGATGAGCTGGCCATCGGCATAGATCTCATCTGCGCTGTTGATTTCTGTGATTGCGAGAGCAAGGGGTGATCGCGTCGCCGGAAGCTTCAACCGGATGCGGTACCACGAGAATCCGTAATAACCCTTGTAGCCCTGCTCGGCCCACGTCTTATCGATTCGCAACAACGACCAATGCGAGTCGTCGAAATTGGGCTGCGCCCATTGCGGATCGTCGCCAGTGTGGAATCGCCATGCGGCATTTATGGTCACCGGTCCCCCAGCGGACGTGGCGTCGAAGGACTGCGCAATTGCAGGCAGGAAGGAAGCGCAAAGAAATGCAATGGAAAGAACTTTACGCATGAGCCACCGCGACTGGAGCGAAGGTGAGCGTGAGAACGGTGATGTCGTCTTCCTGACCAAATCCTTGTGCGGTCCGGGCGATGCTTTCGGCGGACTGGGTGGAGATGGCTTGCGCGCGAGCGAAGCCGAACAGCTCACCGGTCGCATTGCGCGCTTCAACGACGCCGTCGGAGAGGAAGGTCAAGCGGTCGCCGGGGCCTAGCTGCACGGCAGTTTCGTTATATTCAGCCTCGGCAAGGCCGAGGGGTAGGCTGCAGTCGAGAGGGATCTCTTCGCCATTGCGATAGGGCGCGAGGTGGCCGGCGTTGCAAATTCTGACCAGAGCATTCTGGTCGATGCTTGCGCAAAGACACGTCACGAATCCCCCCTGCTGGCGAGCCAATAATAGATGGTTCAACTGATTCAGCACGGTGACCGGGTCGGTACTGCGGTTCGAATCGAGCGAGCCAATGAGCGTGGCTACCAGCATGGCTGCCCCGAGTCCCTTGCCGCTTACATCTCCAACCACGATGCGGGCCAGTCCCTCGATCTCCACGGTATGAAAAAAGTCGCCGCCTACTTCGTTTGCGGGCCGATAAATGGCTTCGGTGCGGAACAGAGCTCCATCTGCGTGCACCTGACGCATTAGAAGAGATTGCACGCGCTGGGCCGCCTCGAGCTCCGCGGCCGAGCGCGCCTGCTGGTGGCTCACGCGATTAAAGCGAAGAAAAATCACAATGCCGATGGCGACAAGATAGAGCAAGTCGGCGGGATCGGAGATCCATAGGGTAAAGGGCCCAATTGGGACGCCACGAATGATGGTAGCGAGCGATGGCGAGCCGACCCAATTGCCGATGATGCCAAGGTCGACAAGACAGACGGAAAGCAGCGGCAGCAGGCTGGGCAGGATGAGCCAGCCGGCCTCGCGATTTCCCCGGCGGTACCAGACCAGGAGCAGCACCGGCATTGCGATGCTGGCAGGGAGAAGGAGGGTCGCCTCGACGGCCTGGTAGGGGAAAAAGCCGAGGACGCCAATCCAGACCAGAGCGGGGAAAACGAGGATCGCCAGAAGCAGGGCCGCCTGATAGACGCGCCAGGGCCGTGTAACTGTCCGGCCGGCAAAACTGAAGGTGAATTCGATCTGGGCGATCGGCGCGAAGTAGAGCGCAGGCAACACAAGGAAGAAAAAGAACGAGCCTGGGACGAAACAGCGTCCCACCAGCGCCTCTCCGATGTTCAGACAGGCAAGCGCGAGAAGATTGACGCCGATCCACAAATATTCACAGTGGTTGCGCTGAAAGCGCGAAAGCAGGATCAGCGGAAAGGCGGCTAAAGCGATGAGGATGTTGATTCCGAAACCGATGACAACGTGATTGAACCGGTCGCTTTGTTCGGTGCGAGCGGCATCACTGATTGCCGCCGAAGTGCCGAGCGACACGCGGATCACGTTGTGATCCGCAAAAAAGAAGGAGGCGTTGGGCACGCGGGTGCGTACGGCAAGGACGGCGGGACCCGAACCGTCGACGGGTACAACCTGTGCGGTGGGAAACCAGATCGCGCGCCACTGAGGAAGAAGCACGGCGCCGGGCAAGAGGCGTCCATTCAGGAAAACTTCGTATGTCCCGCCGGGCGCGGTGATGAGCAAAGACAGAGGAGGATGCTGCGCCGGAAGATCGATCCGCAGTCGATACCAGCGCTCGTCGTATTTGCCAGGGGTGGGCGCGCGCGATTCGTCGAGCGCGGTGAGTTGCCACTTCGAATCATCGAGATCGGGCGCGGCCCAGCCTGCTTGATCCCCAGCCTGTGTACGCCAGCCGTTATCCAGGGGCACGGAGCCCTGCTCCCACTGAAGAGGCGTTTGTGCCGGCGCGATAAGGGAAGCGCCGATAACCATCAGGATAGCGATGGGCAGCCTATGCATGCGGGACCTCCGCTGGTGCGAGGGTCAGCGTCAGCACCGTGATGTCATCCTCCTGCCCGAACGCCTGCGCTGCATGAGCAATTGCTTCGGCAGAGTCGGAGCTGAGCGCGCGCGTCCGCTCGAACCCGAACAACTCACCAGTCGCATTGCGGGCTTCAACAACGCCATCGGTGACGAGAGTGAGCTGTGCGCCGGGGGCCAGGGCAAATGCTGACTCCGTGTATTTGGTATCGGCAGCGAGACCCAGCGGCAGGCCGTTTTCGACCTTCATCTCTTCGCCATTCACATACGGAGCAAGATGGCCAGCGTTGACGACGGCGAGATTACCGTCAGGGTCGGCGAGGAGAACCAGACAAGTGGTGAAGCCCCCATGCGAGCGGGCCAGCATCCGCTGATTCATGGCGCGCAGAATTTCGCCGGGTGATTGCGTGTAGTGCGCGAGGGTGCGGAGGGTTCCGACAAGAAGCGACACGGTCATCGCGGCGGGCATGCCTTTGCCGCTGACGTCGCCGATGACTGCGAGCACGCCGCCGCCGGGCGTGGCGATGATTTGAAAGAAGTCCCCGCCCACTTCGCCTGCTGGTTTGTAGACGCCTTCGAGGTTGAACCCGGGCACGGAGGGGATAGCTTCCGGAATGATGACCTGTTGCACAGCGCGCGCGGCACGCATCTCGCCAGCCATCTCTGCGCGTTCCCGAGCCGTGCGCTGCTGGTCGCGCAAGAGCAGCGCGACCAGAGCGATGATGGCGGAGATCACACCGAAGGCGCGCAGCTCGAGCAGCCTCGGCTGCAGATGGAAGTAAAGGGCTGCCGTTTCCGGGCTGAAGGACGAGGTGAGTATAGGCAAAATATAGAGGAGGTCCGCCGATGCCCACACAAAGCAGCAGATTGCCAGCGGACGCCTCTGCGGCGCGACGGCGCGCCATGGCAAGAAGGCCGCAATCAAGCTGCTGGAGAAAATAGCAGCTGTGAGCACGGTGTAGATGCTGGCGGGTGCAATTACGCGATCGTATCGGAATGCGGGGTCGAGCGGCAGAAACAGCCCGCACAGCAAATAGATCCAGAAGGCGATGTTGATCCCGGTGACGAGTTTGTAGACGAGCGGAACCCTCCGGCGGTTGAGCCAGTAAGCGAAGAAGGGCATCAGGTTCGTTCCGGCGAATGCAATGAGGGTGAGGGCGGTGTACTCGTAATCCCAGACGCGGATGTAAGACCCATACAGCGCCTGCAGGATTCGTATACACGAAAGGCTCCAGCACACGATGGCGAGGATGAGTAACTCGGGCCGGCTACGATCGTAAGAATAGAGGCCAAGAAAGACAAGGCCGGCAACCCCGATAACGCCAAAGCCGATGGCCGTGGGTAGCCAGTTTGCAGCACCGGCGAGAACAAGGGTTGCGCGGTGCTGGCGGAGTGATTGCTCATCGCCGGCCAGAACTTGTAGTTCCGGGTTCGGCATCTGCTGGAAAGATACACGAAGGAAGAAGCGGATGGCGATGGTGTTGTTGTCGCCGACGGCTATGGGCGAACCGCTCAAGGGGAAGGTCTCGTAGGAGTTGTGGTAGTGGAAGCCGGATGCGGGATTACCATTGGCTCCGACCAGTGCGCCATCGAGATAGACCTGGTAGGCCGTGTTGAATAAGACCTGCAACGCCGGATGCGCAAGGGTACGCAGCGAAGACAGGTCGGCGTGGCAGCGTGCCCAGAAGTGTGGCTGATCCGACAGCCAGAAGTGTAGCTGGTCCATCAGCTTGAGCCGCGCAAATGACTGCCAGCCGGTTTCATC
>CAZKJB010000100.1:0-12307 GCA_964552975.1 uncultured Occallatibacter sp.
TCGTTCTTGCTGCCGGTATGGGCAGCCGCTACGGCGGCCTCAAGCAAATCGACCCTGTTGGTCCCGCCGGCGAAACCATCATCGACTACTCCATCTACGACGCCCTTCGCTCCGGCTTCGGCAAGCTCGTATTCGTCATCCGCAAAGACATAGAAGAAGCCTTCCGCGAGACGGTCGGCGCACGCTTTGAAAAACGCGTTGCCGTCGACTACGTCTTTCAATCGCTCGAGGATATTCCATCTGGATTCAGCGTGCCCGAGGGTCGCACCAAGCCGTGGGGCACAACCCAAGCGATTCTTGTAGCCGCCAACGCTATCCACGAGCCCTTCGCCGCCATCAACGCCGACGATTTCTATGGAGCGCAAGGCTATCGCGAGCTTGCCGGCCATCTCACCTCCGGCTCTCCCGACTACGCCATGGTCGGCTTCATCCTGCGCAACACGCTTTCCGATTTCGGTTCGGTGGCGCGCGGTGTCTGTCGCGTTTCAGGCGACAACACGCTCGATAGCATCATGGAGCTCACTAAGATCGAGCGCGATGGAAACGGCGCTCGCAATACTGATCCCTCCGGCAACGTCACCCAGCTTTCGGGCGATGAGCCGGTCTCAATGAACATGTGGGCCTTCACTCCGCGCGTCTTCGACCAGCTGCGCGAGCGCTTCGAGAAGTTTCTCGAACGCAGCGGTACCGACACGAAGGCCGAGTGCCTTATTCCGAACACAGTCGGCGACCTGATACGCGACAGCGAGGCGCGCGTCAAAGTCCTGCGCACGAATGATTCCTGGTTCGGCGTCACCTACCGCGAAGATCGCCCGCGCGTTATCCAGAGCGTTCGCCAGCTCATCAGCGCCGGGCTTTATCCCGAAAAACTCTGGCCATGAACCCGGGGCTGGGAATCGCCGCCGCCGCGCGCTGCTTCCAATTCAACGGCGAAATCTCTGCCATCGTGCCTCACGGCAACGGCCACATCAATGACACTTGGTGCGTCACTTGCCATGCGGCCGGCACGCCCTCGCGCTACATCCTGCAACGCATCAACCGCAACGTCTTTTTGAATCCAGCCAAAGTCATGCAGAATATCGAGCGCGTCACCGCTCACCTCGCCTCAGGCGTAGCCACTGAGCCAGACTCCGCCCGGCGCGTGCTAACGCTCATTCGCACGCGCGATGACGTCTCCTGGCACGTCGACCCTGAAGGAGAAACCTGGCGCGCTTATCGCTTCATCCCTAATGCTCACACCCTTGAAGCTGCGATTTCTCCAGAGCAGGCTTTCCAAGCTGCCCGCGCATTCGGCGCCTTTCAGCAGCAGCTTTCCAGTCTACCTGCGCCGCGTCTCAACGAGATCATTCCCGATTTTCACAACAGTCCCAAACGGTTCGCCGCGCTTCAGCAGTCCATCGCAGCTGACACTCACAACCGCGCCGTCCTCGCTCGCCCTGAGATCGACTTCGCCCTGGCGCATCATTCCATCGCAAACCTTCTGCTCAATGCCGACCTGCCCGAGCGCATTACCCACAACGACACCAAGCTCAACAACGTATTGCTCGACGACATAACAGAGAAAGCCATCTGCGTCATCGATCTCGATACGGTCATGCCCGGTCTCGCGCTCTACGATTTCGGCGACATGGTGCGCACCACCACCAATCCGGCCGAAGAGGACGATCAGGATCTGTCTAAAGTGACAATGCGGATGTCCTTCTTTGAAGCGCTGCTGCGCGGTTATCTCGAGGCAGCCGGCGGATTTCTCACGAATGCCGAAAAGCAGCATCTTGCCTTCGCCGGAAAACTGCTCACCTTCGAGCAGGGTATTCGATTTCTCGCCGACTACCTTGCCGGCGACGTCTATTACAAAGTCCACCGCGAAGGCCACAATCTCGACCGCTGCCGCACGCAGTTCAAACTGGTTGAGTCGATGGAGCAACAGGAAGAAACAATGAACCGGCTCGTGGAATCGATCGCCGGCTAACGGCCGGGAACTAGAATTGCTGTGTCCCGGTTGAGGGGTAAACCGGCAACTTCGGCGTCAGCCTGCGTATGACGAACTCCTGAATCAGGTTCTGCAATGCGCCCTCGGCTGTTCCCACCAGAGAATTTTCGAACATTAAATCCGCGCCGCTGCGGCTTGAAGATGGGTAATAGAGGTTTGAAATGGCGCCGGCCGCCAGTCCGCCCGCGATTGCAGAGTAGCTTGGCTGCCAATGTCCGTTGTCGCCTTTGCAGATCACAGAATTTGCAATGGCATAGAGCGTGCGCGACATGATCGACCCTGTCCCCTTGTAGAAGTACCGAGGATCCTGCTTCAAGAGTGATGGCAGAATCGCGCCGCCGATCATTGTGCCGGAGAAACCATCGGCATAGTTCGCCCCAAATCGCTTGCCGTACCCTTGCGCTCCCTGCCCATAGTCAGCAAACGTATTGTCGGCCTGCTCAACTCCGGCGACCCAACCCGTCATCGCCCACGTCACGGGATCAATCTCCGTCCTCCAGGCGAGCTGATACTTCTGTCGCCGCGTCAGGGGCACTGCGTTGTGGTCGTAGCTGACGTAGAAGTTCGGGAAAAACCCCAGCACGCGCTGCTTTTCCTCAAAATTAAGCTGCGCCTGCGCGATCTCCACCTGCGACCCCCCTGACACCATCACTTCGCTCGCAGTCTTTGCGACCGGCAGCACGATGGTTTGGGCATAAAATGACTCCCCGGCATGCACCACGCCGGAAATTTCCTGGCTCACAAATCCATTCGAGGAGACGGTCAGCTTGAATGCCCCTGCAGGAACTCTCGCGAAGCTGAATGCACCGTTACTATCCGTCTCCTCTGAGGCTATCGGTGAATTACCGGGACCGCTCAACTGCACGCGAGCCCCCTCGTATACCGCGCCGTCGTTGCTCGTCACAACGCCATGGATGCTTCCGCTATTTTGAATGCTCGCGCCCGTCGCTGCCGCTGCCGTATCCGGATTTGCCGCAGCCAACGCCCCCGTACTCTGAGCCATCGCGCAGACCGCCGGCGCCAGCAGAGCTGCGCAGATCAGGCGCACGGCGCGCAAGCTTCCTCGACCGAGCGGGCCTCGCGGCCCGAGACGTTGATGTGGCTGGCTTTCGATTCGAGTGGTCCTATCCCCAAATTGATTGATTGAGCTATTTGGTCGCCAGGCGCCCGGATATCTAAAAACTATTGATTTAGACGCAGAACTTGCCATCGAGGACGGCAGAAACGGGGAAAAGTCAGGGCTTTAGTCTAGCGCAGATTCCTTTAAACTCCTGAAACGAAAGTAATGTTCCAATTCCCGCCTCGCCCATGCGGCATCTTCACTTGTCGGCTCTCGTTTTATCGGGCCCTGTTAATTCGAGTAGCCAATCTACCGCACCTCTCCGACATACACCCCAAACGGCTCGAGCGGAATCTGATCCAGCGCAACCGGGTCCGTCGCGCCGGGGGTCTTCAGCAACGTCTTTACTTGTCGCGCCTTAAATCCTGCTCCGCTCGATTGCAGATTCACGGTCTGTGGCTCGGCTGTAAAGTTCACGCACACTACAACCTGGGGCGTGCCGCGCGCTTGGCGCATCCAGCTCAGCACCTGCGTGTTCTCCGGATCGAGCATGACGTTATTTCCGTTCTTGATCGCCGCATTCGTTTTCTTCAGCCTGATCAGCGCCTTGTACCAAGCCAACAGCGAATTCGGATCGTTCTCCTCCGCCTTCACGTTGATCGCCGCCGCGCTGGGTGGTATGGGCAGCCACGGTGTTCCGCTGCTAAAGCCCGCATTCGCGCTATCATCCCATTGCATCGGAGTGCGTTCGCCATCCCGTCCCTTTTCCTTTGGCCAGCCCGTGATCCCGATCGGATCCTTCACGTCCTCCTTGCGCTTCGGTGGAGTAGTGACCATCCCAATCTCGTCGCCGTAGTAGAACAACGCCGCACCCCGGCTCATAAAAAGGATCGCTGCAATCGCGCGCTGAATCTCCGTATCGTGTACGCCGTCGCCATAGCGCAAGTCGATCCGATGGTTGTCATGATTGTCGAACAGCAACAGCGGAACGTGATTGGCCAGGTGCGTCTCGGCATCGATCAGCTTCGATCGAAATACCGTCACATCCAGCTTGTTGATGAATCCCACCTGCGTGTCCATCGGCAAGTGAAACTCAGGATTCTGCGGCGTTCCGTACATCTTTTTCAGTTCGCCGACATTGGGCAAGTACGTCTCGCCAATCAGAACACGAGTGCCGGGGAATGCAGTCGTGTGGAACTTGTCTGCTTCCGCCCGCATTTCCTCTATCACTTCGTGTTCGCCCGGCTGATTGTCCGTCTTCGATCCGTCCAGTTGCGGGTCGCCGTAAGCGTTGATGACCGGCTTGCCATTCTTGTCCAGCACCACGCCCTCATCGGCCAGATTCGGATCCTCAAAGAGCGTCGTAATCGCATCAAAGCGGAATCCCCCCACTCCTCGCTGCAACCAGAAAGCGATAATGTCCTTGAACGCCTCGTGTACCTTCGGGTTGTGCCAGTTCAGGTCAGGCTGCTGGATATAAAACTTGTGATAGTAGTACTGCCGCGTCTTCTCGTCCCATTGCCATGCCGAGTGGCCAAACAACGACTGCCAGTTGTTCGGCGGCTCTCCCAGATTGGTTTCTGTTTGCCCTTTTCCGTCGCGCCACATGTACCAGTCGCGGTAGGGATTGTCGCGCGACGACCGTGACTGCAGGAACCACTCGTGCTGATCCGACGTGTGGTTCATCACCATGTCCATAATCACGCGGATGTGCCGCTTATTCGCCTCGGCCACCAGGCGGTCGAAGTCAGCCAGTGTGCCGTACTGCGGGTCGATGTCGCGGTAATTTGAAATGTCGTAGCCAAAGTCCACGTGCGGCGAAGGATAAACCGGCGTCAGCCAGATCGCGTCCACGCCCAGTTCCTTCAGATAGTCAAGCCGCGCGGTAATCCCGTTCAGGTCGCCGACCCCGTCGCCGTTCGTGTCTTGAAAGCTGCGCGGGTAGACCTCATAAATCACCGCGTTCTTCCACCAGTCCAGTTCGTCCGTCCCTGCTGCTTCCTTTGCCTTTGCGGGCACCGTTTGCCCTCCTGCGCTCAGCCCTGCGGCCACAAACAACACGACCGCAACCCAGCTCTCGATCGTTCTCCACTTTCGACTCGCCTCTTGCTTGGCGGTCACCCCGTTCTTTTTCCTAATTGCTACGATGCCCAATCGTCGGTTGGTCGTGGCCTACCGCGGTCCCCCCGGCGCCTCGGGCGAACTGTGCTTCATGCGCTTGAGATCAACTCCAAAATGCGGATCTTCGCGTGTGCCGTTCACATGAATCGGGACTTCTGTTCCTGCTCCATCTTTCTTGAAAATTCGATCAGCCGGCTTCAGTAGAAAGCCCTTCCATCCGCCGACCAACTGCGAAACCGTTGCCTGCGTCCTCGCGGTTCCCACAAAATCCAGTGCGCCCTTGTCCACGCCGTACGTGCCCTTCACGTCGATTTCTGCCCCCGGCACTGTGTACTGCAAATCGGAAAGGCTGATGACTCCGCTCGTCATCTTGAAGTCGCTCTGCATTGCCGAACGCACGTCCGCTCCGCCACTAATCTTCGCATCCTTCGGCCGCCCCTGCCCGCGCAAGCTGAGTTGTCCCACATAGTTTTGTATCTTGTCGCTCGTGAACTCCGTGTCCGCAAGCTCAAAACTCCCATTCAGCCTCAGCCGTTCCTGCACAGGCTCCAAACCCGGAGATACATCCACGATGGACTTCGCTTTCACATCTCCTGTCATCAGCGGCGTTCCGTTGCGGCTTGCTAGTCGAAGAAAGTCCTCAATCCGTCCTCGGTCCACGTTCACCTTCAGTGCAATGTCGTGTCCTTCCGGCCGTGCAGATCCGTTCTGCATCGTTTTTGCCGGCACGCGCACAACCTGCCCCTCCGCGACAAAGTGCGAATGCCCCAGCATCGCATCCACTGGCTCCAGCCGCGTATCCCCGTTCGTTCCATCCACCAGCGCATGAAACTGCGTGTGCAGGGGCAGTGGCGTTCCAAAGCTCGTCAGTCTGAAGTCCGGTGTATCCGTCTGCCCGTCCACCACCAGGGTTCGCAACGCTCCCTGATACTTACCCGTCGATTCCAGAATTCCCGCAATCCCTTTGAAGACTCCAAGGTCTGCGTGCTCGAATCGGTATTCTCCCATCAAAGGAGTCTCGCCCGGATCCTCCGTCGCCCAGCGCCCCATGTTGCCGGAAGTAAAGATCGTCCCTTCCGGCTTTGGACTGGTCAGCTCTGCATCGAAGTGCATGGGTCCATCCGCGCTTACGTGGGTCAGCTTCACGCGTGCAATCGCAAACTCAAGAGGCAGTTTTCCCGGCTTGCTTGTCTCCATCGTCAAGTGGGCTCCCGTGCACTGCACATTCTCCACCTCGAATTGAATCAGCGGCGAATTCTTGTGCCCGGGGCCCGCTTCATTGTCCTCGGCGTTTGAAGCGTGAGCAAAGTGCGACTTCGGCGGCACGTCGATAGCCAGCCCCTTCAGTTCCACGGTGCGAATCGTGATCGGCCGGCCTGGCGTGTACTCAAGCGGCGCATGGAAACGGAATTCCGCGATCTCGATCAGCGGCCCAAGCGGCTTGGTCGCGTCCGTCCCTTCTTCCCCTTGGACCGGCAATCGAAGTGCATCGTCCGGCGGCCAGATCCGCAGTCCCTTTCCTTCAGCCCGAAGCCCATCCACGAGCGATACATGAAAGTAATCCAGCTCCACGCGCGCGTGGAAATGCTCGCTGAGCTTCTCCACAATCTGTGCGCGCAAAAACGGCTCCGCGCGCCGGACGGCAATCGATATTGCCGCGCCCAGTGCGACTAGCACCACCAATAGCCCGCCCGCGACCCACTTCAGCCATCGATGCCTGCGCCAGAATCCCTTTTCCTGTCTCGCCACGCTCATTCCTTCCCTGCGCCCATTTTCGCAGGCTTCCTCCACCTTGAATTTTCCCGTCGATTCTCCCACTAATTCCCTTTGATGCCGTCCTCGCCGAATCGAGGCCCCAGCCCCTCGGGATCTTGAAACCTCGAAACCTTATAACCTGCCTTCTTGTTCCCCGTACCCCTTTGCCGTAGACTTCTTGTCACAGATGCAAGCGCTGATTGAACACCTCGTAAAACTCCAGGCCCTCGATCTCGACCGTGCACGCCTAAACCAGGAAATACGTTCGTTGCCCGCCGAAATCACCCAGGCCCAGGCTGCGCTTGCCGCTCGAGAGCGCCAATCCGCTGAGGCTTCGGCCGAGCTCAGCCGCGAAGAAGCGCTTCGCACCCGACTCGAGCGCGAGACCGACACGCACCGAAAAAAGACTGCCCGCTTGCGCATCCAGCTCGACACCGTTACAACTCCGGAGCAGGCACAGGCCATCGAACACGAAATCCAGTTCGCAACCTCTGAAGCCGACCGCCTCGAAGCTGAAGAGTATGCCAGCCTCGAGCGCACAGAATCGCAGGAGGCTGCGCTCGCCCAGTCCCGCGCCCAGGTTGAATTGCTCGCGGGCGAGCTTGAGGCCGTTCGGGCGCGTATCGCCGCCCGTCAGCAGGAACTCGCCGCCGAGGTTGCCGCCCTCGACGTCACCCGCGGAACTGTCCGCTCGGAGATCGAACCCGATTGGCTCGCGCGGTTTGACCGCCTTTCCATGTCTCGTGGCACCGGCATTGCCCGCGCTGACAATCAGCAATGCACCGGTTGCAGAATGGGCGTACGCCCGCAGGTTTGGAACCAGCTTCGCGAGGGCGAGTTGCTCACCTGCGACAGTTGTAGCCGCCTCCTCTACTGGGATCCCGCCATGGCGCCCGCGCCCAAAGCGCCCCAACCGGAGTCAATTCCCGGCGCAGGCCGCGCCGTGCGCAAACCGCGCCAGGCGGAAGCGTAGCCCAGCGGCGTTCTTGAATGTCGCCTATGATTCGCGCCATCGTTGCTGTCACATGTCTGCTGTTGGGTGCCGGCTCACGCAGCATAGGCCAGAAACCAGCCGAGTATCCAACCTTTGATTACGGAGTTGTCTATTCCCACGAAATCAAACCGCACCGGAGGACGATTCCCCACGCAGGCGTAAGTTCCGGCTTCCACCAGCTTCACCTCACCCTGCTTGTTTCTCCAGCGGGAGACGTGATGCAGGCGACTGCCGACGGTGATGATGACATTCTGAAATTCTGGCCGGACTTGCGAACGGAGGTGCTTCATTGGAAATTCACACCGTTTGAGCAGAATGGACAGCCCATCACTGCAAGGGTCGATGAGTATCTCGACCTTGTTCCGCCCGAACGCTTACCGCTCATCCACATGCTCGCGCCCGTCGTTCGACCCGATTCGAACGTGACGATTCGGCTCAGGCGAACGGGATGTTACGGCAGATGCCCCTCGTACCAGGTTTCTGTCACCACCCGTGGCATTGTCTTTGAAGGCGACGCCTTTGTAGCCGCGCTTGGCCGTCATACTGATATGGCAGACCCTCATGCCGTTCGGGAGCTGGCAAAGAAATTCGTCGCTGCTGATTTCTATTCGATGAACGATGAGTACAGAGCAGGGGTCACCGATAATCCCACTTACGTTCTCTCGGTTTCCATCGACGACCATAAAAAAGAAGTCGTCGATTATGTCGGCTCCTGGGTGGGAATGCCGGCAGTGATTACCGATCTCGAAGACGATGTTGACTCCTTCGCCCAGACGCAACGATGGATCAAAGGAACCGAAACTCCGGGCCCGGCACCTCAGCCGGAGTGATGCAATTTCGAATCCTTCGCGGCTCTATGATCCCTAAACAAACCCACGCCTCCTGCTACCCTTTTCTTGAGACCAATCCTTAGGAGCTGTTGTGCAGCGCATCTGTGTCGACATGGACGAGGTCATGGCCGATACCCTCGCCGAGCACCTGCGCCGCTATAACCAGACCTTCGACGAGGAGCTGACCCCGGACGATCTCGTGGGCAAAGGGCTTTGGGAGATTGCGCCACTCGATCGCCAGGCACAGCTCCGTGCCTTCCTCGACGCCGAGGACTTTTTTGAAGATTTGGCCCTGATGCCCGACGCGCAAGCGGTCCTCAAGGAGCTCTCCGCCCGCTTTGAAATCTTCATCGCTACGCAGGCGATGGTCGTTCCCAACTCTCTTGGACCCAAGTACCGCTGGCTGCAGCGCCACTTTCCCTTCATCCCGCCCACGCACTATGTCTTCTGCGGCGATAAGAGAATTCTCCGTGCCGACTTTCTGATCGATGACCTGCCCAAGAACCTTCTTCGCTTCGAAGGCCAGGGACTTCTTTTCACCGCGCCGCACAATCTCACCGCAACTGGCTTTGTCCGCGTCGATCACTGGCTCGATGTCGCCCGCTACTTCGCCGCCATCCCCGCCGAACCCTAGATTCTTTGAGCGAATCCTCCGCGCGCTTACCGTGCCTAGAGTCAACGACAAAACCGCTGCCCAAACTAAAGTCTGCATTGCGTTTAGGTCCAGGTAAGATCGAACTCCTTAAAGTCCGGTACCATGGGATATAACAGTGAGTCCGCCCTCCTCCACGCTGTCCATCACGCGCCGCCGCTTTCTCACAGCAAGCGCGTGCGCGGCGGCAGGCTCAGCCCTCTACGCGGGCGAAGTCGAGCGGCATTGGATCGAAATCAGCCGCC
This sequence comes from uncultured Occallatibacter sp., assembly GCA_964552975.1. Lineage (GTDB taxonomy): Bacteria > Acidobacteriota > Terriglobia > Terriglobales > Acidobacteriaceae > Telmatobacter. Next base: position 9,648 of record CAZKJB010000100.1, read on the forward strand.
GGGACGTTTATCTCCCTGGTCTTGCGCAAGCATTCGACGGCTTCCGCATTGCGCAACTGAGCGATATCCATCTCGATGAGTGCACTGAGCCTTTCTTCATTCACAGAGCCGTCAACTGCATCAACAGGCTCAACCCAGACGCCGTCTTCCTCACCGGCGATTACGTCACCCGTTCGCCGATTTCGAAAAGAGTTTTCAAGCACGCAGTAGAACAGAGTGCCAGCATCCTCAGTGAGCTCCAATGTCCTCAGCGCTACGCTTGTCTAGGCAATCACGATATCTTGGTCGGAGAAGAAAAAGTCACTGCGGCTCTCACAGCAAACGGCATTCCTGTGCTCCAAAACTCATACTTGCCCATCGAGTGCGCCGGCAGCAGATTCTGGCTGGCAGGTCTCGACGATCCCGTTTGCGGCGTACCCGATCCCACCGCCGCCATGCCTGAGTCGATCCGGAATATTCCGAACGAACCAATCGTTCTTCTCTGCCATGCCCCTGACTTCGTTGACGACCTGCTCATGCAACCCGAGGGCCAGGCTGTCGCTCTCATGCTCAGCGGCCATACCCACGGCGGCCAGATTCGCGTCCCGTTCTTTCCGCCTTTCCACCTCCCTGCGTACGGCCACAAATATGTCCAAGGCTGGTTTCGCTTCGGTAACCTTCAGCTTCACGTCAACCGCGGCATCGGCACAGTCGAACTTCCATTTCGCCTTAACTGCCCTCCCGAAATCACCGTTGTGACACTTCGCTCCCAAAGCCCCTTGCCCAGCCAGATCTAGCGGCTCGCGCCTTTGCATTTGCTTCAGCATCGTAGTAATTCTTTAGTTGGCTCCGAGTCCTTCCCCTCAGTTGGGTCGCTCGAATCCTTCGATCGGGATCCCGGCCTGAAGGTCCTAGCTTCTTTTGAGTTTCGCGCGTCCTAATCGCCATGTGCGTTCAACGCAAGCGAAATATCGCGCTCCTTCTTCTGCTCCTCATCGCATGGCTTCCGCATGCGCCCGCCTACTCCCTTCTCACTCACGAGCAGCTCATTGACCTCACATGGCAGGACTCGATCGTTCCCCTGCTGCTGAGCCGGTATCCCAATCTCACGCCCGCGCAGCTCGACCGTGCCCGCGCCTATGCCTACGGAGGCTGCGTCATTCAAGATGTGGGTTATTATCCTTTCGGCGACCAGCTTTTCTCTGACCTCACGCACTATGTCCGCACCGGCGACTTCGTCCTCGCCCTTTTTCGCAATGCCCAAAACGCCAACGAGCTTGCCTTCGCTGCCGGCGCGCTCTCCCATTACATCGGCGACACCATCGGTCACTCGCAGGCAACCAACCGCGCCGTCGCCCAGCAGTTTCCCAAGCTCGCGGCCCGCTACGGTCCCTCCGTCAACTACGCGCAGGGCAAGCATCCCCATGTTCAGGTCGAGTTCGCCTTCGACATCGACCAAATCACGAAACGCCGCTTTGCCCCGCTCCAATACTTGCGCCACATCGGGATCAACGTTCCCACCCGCCAGCTCGCTCTCGCCGTTTACCAGACTTATGGCATCAGCGAAAACTTTACCCGCCATGGCCGTGCATTCAACATCGACTCGTACCGCATGGCCACCCGTAAGCTCATTCCGCGCGCCGCATACGCCCTGGCCCTGATCCATCGCAGCCAGGAACCGCCCGACCCCGATAACTCCGACGCGAAACAGATCGCCCTCGAAGCAGCCAACGCTTCCAAACTCTACGGTTGGGACGCCTATCGGCGAAAGGCTGGATTTGAAACGCATCTCATCGCTTTTTTCATTCGCATCGTTCCCAAGTTCGGGCCGCTCGCCATGCTCGCCATAAAAGGCCCCACCCCTGCGGCTGAAGCCGACTATGTGCATAGCATGGTCTCATCCACATCGACGATCCGCGGCCGCCTTACACTCCTTACGCCGGTCGCAAATCGCGTTGCGCCCCTTGCCGGCATTACGGTTGCGCCATTGAATGCCCAGGCAGAAGACCCCCGCCACCTCTTCGTCAATCGCGATCTCGACACCGGTCAGCCTGTCAAACCCGGTGGCTATTCGCTCACCGATAAGACGTACGCCACACTGCTTGCGCGCCTCACGCAGAATCCGGGGCAGGCCATCCCACCCGGCATCAAGCAAGACGTACTTGCGTACTACGCCGATCCGAATGCGCCGATTTTTACCAAGAATGATCCGAGCGCGTGGGATACGGTTCAGAAGCAGTTGAAGGTCCTTGCTGCCATGCCCACGAGCAACGAGCCGCCCCCCTACCAGACATACGGCGAAGACCCCACGAACCCGGCCGCCCCGGATTCAGCTCACTAAACAAAATTGTCAGTGCTTTTCGTGGGTGCCCCAGCTTGGCGCGTCTTTGTCATTGCGCTCGGCTTGCTGAACCGCGCGGATCATTCCCGTGGCTCGCGTCCATTTAGGTTCCGGCGATCGTCATGCCGTCGATTCGGAGCGTCGGCGCTGCAACGGATCCGCGAAATACCAGGTCATTGCCGATCGCGCTCACACTGCGCAGCATCTCGGCAAGATTTCCGGCAATCGTCACCTGTTCCACCGCGTGCGTCAGTTGCCCGTTCTCGATCCACAATCCGGTCGCGCCGCGCGAGTAGTCGCCCGTCACCAGATTTGTCCCGAAGCCCATCAGGCTCGTTAC
>CAZKJB010000101.1:0-12287 GCA_964552975.1 uncultured Occallatibacter sp.
GTTGAAGTTATCTGTTGAAGTTATCTGTTGAAGTTATCTGTTGAAGTTATCTGTTGAAGTTATCGGTTGAAGTTATCGGTTGAAGTCATCGGCTGAGTTCGAGGTTGCAGTGCTGTCCAAATTCCAGGAGCGACACATGACGTGTGCGAACCCAGCGTGCGGTGCCCAATCGCTCTATTTACGCAGCGGCGGGATCTACGCCGTCGATTTCCTCGGCGACTCCGGAATTGCGGGTGAATGCCAGACCACTCTGCGGAGGGTCATCTGGCTGTGCGACGCCTGCACCCGTTCATTTGCCGTCGAGACCTGGAGGCCGCCTGGGGAACAAGTGCGGCCCTCCAGGAGACATTGCAATCCATTTCCTCGCGCGCGAGGCCGCAATTCTTCCGCCGAAAGCTGGAGCTGATGTCTAACCCACCCAAAAATGGCAATCCCACGGCGACTCGCCAGGTGCCCGATCGCTGCGCTCAGTGCACCGACCGCTCCGAGCGCCTCTTCTGCAACCTCCCTGAGGAGGCCATCGAGCGCTTCGACGAAATTGCCATGCAGATCTCCTACCCCAGCCGCTCCATCGTCTTTGAAGAAGGCCAGCGCGCCCAGGGCATCTTCGTGGTCTGCTCCGGCCAGGTCAAGCTCGCCGCCACCTCCCGCGACGGCCGCACCATGATTCTCAAGATCGCTGTCCCCGGCGACGTCCTCGGCCTCACAGCCACGCTCAACGACCTCCCTTACGAAGTCACCGCCGAGACCCTCGAGCCCTGCCAGGTTCGCAGTGTTCGCCGCCGTGACTTCCTCGAATTCCTCAGCCACTACGGCGACGTCAGCCGCCACGCCGCGCAGGTCATCGCCCGTGAATACCACGAAGTCTTCCTCGATGCGCGCCGCCTCGCTCTCTCCGGCTCCGCTGCAGGCCGCCTTGCGCAGCTCCTCCTCGACTGGGCCCGCACCAATTCCTGCGGCAAGCCCGAGATGCGCTTCACCATGGCCCTCACTCACGAAGAGCTCGCCAACATGGCCGGAACCTCCCGCGAAACCGTCACCCGGCTCCTCAACCAATTCGAGCGCGACGACCTCATCACCCGCCACGGCGCCTCGATCGTGATCCTCAAGCCCACCGAAATGGAGCGCATGGTCGGCTGAGAGAATCCCCGCCTCGGGAGCGCGCAAAAACTCGCCAGCTTTCCTGCGGTAACACTTGTCCGAATTTCATACGCTGCAAACCCTCTTCTCATGCGCTCCGTGCTTCAACCCTAACGTAATTCCTCCCCCGTGTGATTGCTTCTCAGCCAACCGCAGGATTCAATGGCTTAACAGTGGTAAAGCCCCACGAAACCGGGGGACCAAAACAATCATCGTGGGGCTCCTCAGGAGATCGCGATGCAGTTGAAGACTCTGCTGTGGGCCCTTTTCAACGAGGAATCCGGTCAGGACCTCATTGAGTATGCGTTAATTGCTGCCTTAATCGCCCTTGGAGCTGTCGTCGCCATGGGCTCTCTCGCTAACAACATTGCCAACGAATTCAACACTATCGGAAGCACCCTCTGAACACCTTCCCCCGGAACACCACGCTTTACCGACACCAAACCACGGACCGGCAACTCCGAGGGCCAATACAATGGCCCTCGAAATTTTGAAGGGGTCTGATTTTCGGCCGGTGACTTATTTTCATAGCGTTGGCGGAATGGCTCGATCCGATTACCCCGGCAAGTGACTGGGGATCTGTCATATAGATACCTGGCTGAGTGTGATGCAGGCTCGGCGCCGTTTGCGTCAATCACGGCCGAGTTAGGCTCAGATGATTGAGGATAAGTCATGTATAACTCGGCCGTGTTTGATGCATAGTCGGCCGAGTTTGACGGGTACTCGGCCGAGTTTGCGTCAAAGGCGGCCAAGTTTGCTGCAGGCGCAGCCGAGTTTGATACAGACTCGGTGGAGCGTATTGGACTATCGCAGGTCATGCAGCTTCTCCAGGCAAGTGAAAAGGCCTCGCGTGAGCGAGGCTTTTTAGCCGGTTCCGATCTACAGGAGTTACGGGAAGATTTCTTTGTCTACCCTATATCTTTAGGATACCGAGTCCAGAGAATAAACCTGCCAAATATCTTTGGAGTTGTTGGCGTGTAAGTGACATGAAATGTGGAGTTGTTACTTTGGATTTTGGGACTCCCTCTTGACAAGTTTTCCACATCCCCGCGCCGCTCGGCGATTCGCTTGAGGGCGACAGAATTCATGCCTGAAATTACTTCAGCATGCGGACTGTATCCGTGCCGCGGGCGTTGGGGGCGGCTCGGGAGAAAATAGAGATCGATGGATCTTGTGGCTCTCCTTCGGTCGGCGTTTGGGTTTTCCGATTTTCGGGAGAACCAGGAAGCCGTTTGCCGCTCCGTTGCGGAAGGACGCGACGTTCTGCTGGTGATGCCCACCGGCGCGGGCAAGAGCTTGTGTTATCAGCTTCCGGCTATCGCTCGCGGAGGCACGGCGCTCGTGGTGAGTCCGCTGATCGCGCTGATGGACGACCAGTCGACCAGACTCGCGGCGAAGGGGCTGAAAGTCGCGCGCATCCACTCCGGGCTTTCGCGCGACGATGCGCGCCAGGCCTGCCGCGCTTATCTCGAAGGCGCGCTGCAGTTCCTCTTCATCGCGCCCGAGCGCCTGCGCGTTCCGGGCTTTCCGGAGATGCTGGCGAAGCGCAAGCCCTCGCTGATCGCCATCGATGAAGCGCACTGCATCTCCGGCTGGGGCCACGATTTCCGGCCCGACTATCGAACCCTCGGCGATTATCTGCCGCTGCTGCGGCCCGCGCCTGTCATCGCGCTGACCGCGACCGCTACGCCGATCGTGCAGAAGGACATCGTCGAGCAGTTGAAACTGGTCGAGCCCTCGCTCTATATCCACGGCTTCCGTCGCGAGAATCTGGCGATCGAAGTGGTGGAGCTGTCGAAACCGGAGCGCGGGGCGTTCGTCGCGGAGTTTCTGGCGGTCGAGGCCAGGCGCCCCGCGATTGTCTACGCCCCGTCGCGCAGGGGAGCCGATGAGCTGGCGCTGCAGCTGAATTACCTGTTTCCGGCCGCGGCGTATCACGCCGGGCTCGATGCGGGGACACGCGATCGCGTGCAGCGCGCGTTTTTGCAAAGCAAGCTGGAAGTTGTGGTGGCGACAATTGCCTTTGGCATGGGCATCGACAAAGCGAATATTCGCACTGTGATTCATGCGGCGCTGCCGGGCTCGGTCGAGGCGTACTACCAGGAGATCGGCCGCGCGGGTCGCGATGGCCACGAGTCGCGCGCGATTCTGCTGCACAACTTCGCGGATCGGCGGATTCACGAGAGCTTCTTCGAGCGAGATTATCCGCCGGTAGAGGATCTGGATCGGGTAGCGCGCGTTTTGACCCCGGACTTTGGGCCGCCGGAGTCGCTGTGGGAGCGGCTGAAAATGGATCCTTATACTTTCAGCAAGGCGGTGGAAAAGCTCTGTTCGCAGGGGGCGGCGCAGCTGGACATGGAAGGCCAGGTGCGGGCGACCGAGGCGAGCAACTGGCGCTCCGGATACAAGACGCAGGTCGCGCATCGGAAAGCGCAGCTGGACCGCATTGTGCAGTATGCCGAAACACCGCAGTGCCGCATGTCCGCGCTGGTGCGGCATTTTGGCGACGTTGCGGGCGCGAGCCGGCCGTGCGGACATTGCGATTTTTGCGCGCCGCACCTGACCGCTGCGCGCAGTTATGTGGAACCGACGCAGAAGGAAGAGCGCGATTCGCGCGCGATTCTGGCGGAGTTGGAGAGCACCCGCGGGATGGCCTCAGGACGGCTGTTCACAGAGGCAGGCGTCGGCAAAGATCGGAGGTATTTCGACCGGCTGCTGGATGGGCTGGCGAGGGCGGGGCTGGTGACGCTGATGCCGGCGACGTGGACCAACCCGGAGGGGCGGGGGGTCGCGTACAAGAAGGTGTATCTGACGAACGAAGGCCGTGGGTTGGGCGACACCGAGCCGCTGGGGGTTCTGCTTCCCGAGGAAAACGAGGTTGCGGCGGCGGGGCGGCGGCGCCAGGCAAAACGCATCGCGGAGAAGGAGAAGGAGTCGCGGGCAGAGCGGGCGCATGCACAATTCACGCCGGTGCAGGTCGAGTTGGAGACGAGGCTTCGGGAATGGCGGAAGGCGGAGGCGGCGCAGACAGGCAAGCCGGCCTTCTTCGTGTTCTCGGATGCGATCCTTCGGGCGCTGGTGGTGGCTGCTCCAGGAACCCTCCCGGAGTTGTTGACCATTCGCGGGATTGGGCCTGACAAGGCGGAACGGTACGGAGCGGCGATTTGCGCACTGTGCCGCAATCAGTGATCAGTTGCCAGTGATCAGTCCCCAGTCCCCAGTCCCCAGTCGTCAGTCCCCAGTCGTCAGTTGTCAGTGATCAGGAGACTGGGGACTGGAGATTGGGGACTGGGAACTGAAGACTGGGGACTGGGGACTGGAGACTGGAAACTGGAGACTGGAGACTGGGGACTGGAGACTGGAAACCGGGGACTGGAGACTGGAAACCGGGGCCTGGCGCTCGGCTGCGACGCGCCTTCGATTGCGTTGCTCACCAAATCGATTCTGGATCGTCTGAAGCGATGCGTAGTCTCGCAACCGACGCGGCAACCCACGCCACCAGGAGCCTCAATGCCTGCTGAAGCGCTTCGCTTTTTGTCCCCGGTCCGGCCTTCCCCCGCCAGGCCTCGAATACAATCCTCGCGTATGGGTGGTCCCCTCCGGGAGAACCTGGCCGAAACCGATCTGATTCGCGAAGCGCAGGCCGGTTCGCGTACGGCGTTTGACGCTTTGGTTCGTCAATATGATCAGGCGGTCCTGCGGCTCGCGATGCACCTCACCGGGTCGGAACAGGACGCGCAGGACATACAGCAAGAGGCGTTCCTCAAGGCGTTCCGGTATCTGGGCAACTTCCGGTTCGAGTGCTCGTTCTACACGTGGATCTATCGCATCGTCACAAATCTCTGTCTCGATCATCTGCGCCGGCGCAAATCCCGTCGCGAAGATCAGGCCGTAGTCATCGATTCGTCGGGCGAAGAGATGGACCTCCTCACCAATGTGTCGGACGACCGCTCAGGCGCGAATCCAGGCCGCGAGCTGGACAGGAAATTTCTGGGGCAGCGGATCATGATGGCGCTCGACGAGCTGACGCCGCGGGAGCGGATGGTGTTCGAGTTGAAGCATTACCAGGGGCTGCGGCTGAGGACCATCGGAGAGATGTTGAACACGACGGAAGAGACGGCGAAGAACACGCTGTTCCGGGCAACGAAGAAGTTGAGGGCGAAGCTGGCTGAGTTGAGATAAAAGCAGGGATTAGGGATTAGGGATTAGAAAAGCTGGCCACGGGCTACTAAGAAGACCGGACGAAAGAGCCGGAAAGCAGTCGGAATAAAATTTCGAGGCGAAGTGAGGCACGTACGATTATGAATTGCGAACTGGCACAGGAAGACATCGTCCTGTCGGTTTATGGAGAGTTACCCGACGACCGGGCGCATCGGCTGGAACAGCATCTGGCGCAATGCGAGCACTGCCGCCAGGAGATGGAAGCCATCGCGGGGCTGCAGAAAGCCATGTCCGGCGTCCCGGTGGCCGAGCCGTCGCCAAGCTTGCTGGCGCGGGCGCGGCTGCGGCTCGATGAAGCCCTGGACGCGATGCCGCAGGGCGGATTTTTTCGCCGTGTGAGCCAGCGCTTCCGCCGCGCCGTGGGAACGTTGCAGGGCGCGCCGGTCATGGCGATGTTCCTGCTGGTGGCGGGCGTGGCCGCAGGCGGATGGGGCGGCTATCGCGCGGGTCAGCGTACGGCGCATGCAAGCCAGCCTGTGCAGAATGCCGCGGCCGCGGTTCCGGTGGTGGCGGATGTGGACGCCGCGCAAATTGACGGCGTGAGCAGCATCACGCTCGAACCGGGTTCGGAAAACGTTGAAGTGCGCTTTAACCGGGTGATTCCGGAGACCGCGTTTGGGACGCTGGACGATCCGCAGATTCGGCAGCTGCTGCTGCTGGGGGCGCGCAACCGCGCCAATCCTGTGGTTCACGACGATTCGGTGAACCTGCTGGCCCAGGAATGCCGCGCCGGGCACCAGTGCACAGGCGGACCGATTCGCAACGCCCTGATGGTGGCGCTGCGCTACGACCGGGATGCGGGCGTGCGGCGCAAGGCGCTGGAGGGACTCGAGGCGTATGTCCCGATCGACACGCGGGTGCGGGACGCCGTTCTGGAGGCGCTGCTGCACGATTCCGACGCCGGAGTTCGCACGGAAGCCATTGGGTTGCTGGAACCGGTGGACGCCGATTCGGCGGTGCAGGCGGTTCTGCAAACCGTCGCCAACCGGGACCAGAATCCTCACATCCGGACGATGTCACGGCAGTACCTCGAACAGGTTTCGCAGATTCAGTAGAGACAACCGGCTGCTGCTTTCGTACCATCATGAATGTCAGCCAGCCGGTTGACGATGCGCTGCACAGGTTCGTCAGAAACTAAGGCAGAAGATGAGGCGCTGTATGAGCACGTTTTTGAGGCCGATGCTGAAAATCATTCCGGTTGCGGCAGTCGCCGCATGCGGACTGTCACTCCCGCACGTAGTGCATGGGCAACAGGGCCTGCTGGGGGCGGAAGCTTCGTTCTCCGGGCCTGCGGAGGAGCACATCGCCATCCCTGGGCAGGACCCCGCGATGGTGAGCCAGGCATCCCAGGGGTACCTGGGCGTGGGGATGCGGGACGTGGATACGGATCGCGCGGCGCAGCTGAAGCTGAAGGCGGCGACGGGCGTCGAAGTGACCACGGTCGATCACGACGCGCCGGCATGCAAGGCGGGGATCAAGGTCCACGACGTGATCCTCAGCATGAACGGGCAGGCCATTGTGGGGCAGGCGCAGTTGCAGCGGATGCTGCACGACACGCCGGCCGGCCACACGGTGAGTTTGCTGATCAGCCGGGACGGGCAGCAGCAGACCTTGTCGGTGCAGCTGGCGGACAAGGCGACGCTCGAAGCGGATGCGTGGTCGCAGCATATTCCGGTTCCCGATCCGGACAGCGATGCTCAGCCCGCGGGCACGGGCGGCAGCTTCGGCAACGGGATTTTTTCATCGCTGACGTCGAACCCGTTCTACACCGGCCTCGACCTGGACATGCTGGGACCACAGCTGGCGAACTATTTCGGCGTGCATGATGGGCAGGGATTGCTGGTGAGGCGCGTCGACGACAACAGTCCCGCCGCGGCCGCGGGATTGCGCGCCGGCGATGTGATCACGAAAGTGAACGGGCAGAATATTGCCACGACCAGCCAGTGGGTTCACACGCTGCACGCCAATCGCGGCAAGCAGGTGCAGCTCACCGTGATCCGCGACCGGCACGAGGGCACCGTGAACATGGTGGCAGGGCGGCCGAAGGACAAGAGCTAGAAAAACAGCTGGGAGCTGGGAGCCGAGAGCCTGGAGCCACTGAAGCCCCTTTCAGGCGTAGGCTCCCGATGTGGCTTTGGTCCAGATCGCGGCCAGCGCGGCGGGACCACCGTCCCCATAGTCGGCCTGCATGGCCCTGGTCGGCGTCACCGCCAGGCCCGGCATCTGGAAATGATCCTCGTCGGGTATGCTCACCCAGTCGCCGCCCCAGATCAGGCCCTGCGCCTTCATCGTCGCCACAAACGCCTGATACTGAGGCGTAGCCGGCGTCCAGTTGAGCGCGCCGGAGGGGCCGCTCAGGTACGGCACCGCGTCCACCGCCAGGCCGTAGTTGTGCATGGACAACCCGGCTCGGGCATTGGTCACGATATGTCCCGGCGTGGTTCTTCCCTGCGCATACAGGGCGTTCTGCTCGGCCGCGGTCCGCAAACCGGAGACAACGAGAAACCAGGTTCCCTGCGCTTCGAGTTGTGCCGCAGCCGCGCGCACTTTCGTCGCTAAGTCCGGGCTCACGGTGGCTAGAACCGCTTCGCTTCTGGAGTCCATGGCAAGCTCCTTTGAGTGGATCGCCGCAGTATAGCGCCGAAGATCGGAGAATAGGCAACAAGCCAGAACCTGGGAGCCAGAACCCGGGAGCCAGAACCTGGGAGCCAGGACCCGCGAGCTGGGGCGTGAAGCCGCGAGCCCGTCGCGAACTGATCCGAACGCCACGGAAAATCCACCGGCTGCGTTTTGCCCCCTTCTGATAGACTGCGCGCGTGCACCGATATGCCGCGACGCTCGTGGTCTGCGCGTTTTGCTGTGGCTCGGTCGCGGCCCAGGTGCCCTCGGTGCGCAGGCCGCCGATTGCCGATTATCGTGAAGCGACCTACCTCGGCGTCACCACCTGCGCCCCCGATCCTTATTTTGCAAACTGTAACCATCGCGGTGACAAATACTACACGATCCTGTTCGAGGGGAAGGCGTACCTGCTGCGGCCGGGATTCGGCGACGGGCCCATGCTGACCATGGTCCACGCGCTGCTCGCACCCCAGAACCATGCTTCTCTGGTGCTGCCGGACAGAAATGTCCTGGCGCACGTCACCCCTCATGCCGGCATTCAGGTCCACGTCGGCGGCAGCGGGGTCGACGTGCGCGTCCTGGCGCAGTCCTCGAAGGGTCCACGCTATATCGCGTCGCACTACAGCGTCGCGGTGGCGCGGTACGAAGCCGATTAGCGCCTTGGTTTCCCGTTCACCGCCTGCTAACCGCCCTTCAATTCTTGAGCATAGCGACCGATGGGCGGGTATGTTCCAATAGAAGAGATATGGCAGAAACGATGGGCAGCGTCGTTACGACCCAGGCCCGCAAAATGACCGTCGCCCGCCGCCTGAAGGCTGCCTCACGCAAGGTGCGGGAGGTGAGCCTGGTTGCCCATGCTTTGGGTTCGACCCGCCATGTGGTGATGGCGCAGATTGTGCCCATGCGGCGGTGCAATCTCTCGTGCGCTTATTGCAATGAGTACGACGACGTTTCAAAGCCGGTGCCGATCGAAGAGATGGTCCGGCGGATCGACCACCTCGCCCGCCTCGGCACCAGCATCATCACGATTTCCGGTGGCGAGCCGCTCCTCCACCCGGAGCTCGACCAGATCATCGCGCGCATCCGCCACCACGGCCGCATGGCCGGGATGATCACGAACGGCTACCTGCTGATGCCGGAGCGCATTCAGCGGCTGAACAAGGCGGGCCTCGACCACCTGCAGATCTCGATCGACAACGTGCAGCCGGATGAGATTTCGAAGAAGAGCCTGAAGGTGCTCGATAAGAAGCTCGAGTTCCTGGCCGAGCACGCCGATTTTCATGTGAACATCAATTCCGTGGTCGGCGGGGGGATCAAGAATCCCGACGACGCGCTGACGATAGGGCGGCGCGCGCTGGGCCTCGGGTTCACGTCGACCATCGGGATCATCCATGACGGCAGCGGGCAGCTGAAGCCCTTGGGCGACCATGAAAGGAAAGTCTGGTCGGAGATGCGTTCGTGGAAGAAGCGGAATTATTCGCGGTTCAATCATTTCCAGGTGAACATCGCGAACGGCGAGCCCAACGACTGGCGGTGCCGCGCGGGATCGCGGTTCCTGTATATCTGCGAGAACGGGCTGGTGCACTACTGCTCACAGCAACGCGGATATCCCGGCGTGCCGCTGGCCGACTACACGAAGGCCGATCTGAGGCGCGAATTCTTCACGGAAAAAGGCTGCGCGCCCAACTGCACGGTGAGCTGCGTCCACCAGATTTCGTTTATCGACTACTGGCGCGCTCCCCAGCGGCCCACCAATCCCCCGGCGGCTACGGGCGAGGGGTTGGTGAACATTCGGCTTTAGCGGGCGCTGGCTGGTGGCGAGAAGCCGGCAGCTGATCATTTCCTGGCTACCGGCGCGACCACATACACATACTCCAGCGGTTCCGAACCGGTGTTTTGCACGTTGTGGCGCGTCGCAGGCGGAATATAGGTAACAGCGGGCGAGACAAATGGGTGATCGGGCTCGCCGTCGATGAGGGCCGCGCCTTTGCCATGCAGAATCACCAGCGTCTCCTCGTGCGCGCCGGTCGTGTGCCAGCCAACGGTTTCGCCAGGCTTGAGACGAACGAAGCCGCTGCGCACGCCGGCTGTTTGCGGCGCGCCTTGCAGCAGCTCCTGATATCCGCCTGACGCGCTCAAAGGGATCACAAGCGCCTGGCGCGCGGTGGATTGGGCCGTACCGACGGACACGATCAGGATTGCGGCACTCATCGCGGCTATCTGTAACAATCTTTGCTTCATTTTCCCACCATGCCGATGGTCTTAAGCCAGGTAGCCGCTAGCTCAGGCCAGTGTGTCACCGGCAAATCCGTCGGCCGCAGCCCATACCCGTGCCCGCCTTTGGCGTAGACGTGCAGCTCCGCCGCAACGCCCGCCTTTTTCAGCTGCTCAAAGTACTGCAGCACGTTCTCGACATGAACAGGATCGTCCTCCGCCTGCACCAGGAAAGTCGGCGGTGTGTTCCCGGTGACCGGAATGTCGGGATTGAATTCAAAATTCTTATCGGCGATGGCGAGATAGCCCGGATAAATCACGATGGCGAAGTCCGGCTTGCAACTCTGCTCATCGGCCGCATCCACGCGCGGATAGAGACGCTCATCATAGTGCGTGCTCAGGGCCGCGGCCAAATGTCCGCCAGCAGAGAATCCAAGAACGCCGACGCGCTTCGGGTCGATGCCCCACTCCCCCGCATGCTGGCGCACCATGCCCACAGCGCGCTGCGCATCCTGCAATGCCGCGGACGACTTCGGATAAGGTCCGCTCCCCGGGACGCGATATTTGAGCAGCACGCAGTTCACACCGATCGAGTTGAGCCAGTCGCAGACCTCGGTGCCTTCGAGGTCGATCGCGAGGATGGAATAGCCTCCGCCGGGAAACACAACCACCGCCGCGCCCGTGTTCGCGCCCTGGCGCGCGAGGTAGAGGGTCAGAGTGGGGATAGTGACGTCGCCGAGCCGAATAATAGGCCTTCCGGCGATCGGCTTATCTGTCGGCTTGGTTGTATCGCGCTCCGGGCCCGTCGGCAGCGCGGGCGTGACATTCGGCCCAGGCGCGGCCGGCGTCGACGGGGCCGGCGCTCCATTGGGCCACAGTGTCACGGTTGCGTGAGAAGGGCCTGGCGGCCAGCCGGACTGGGCAGCGGCGAACGAGGCAATCAGGAACGCCGGCAACAAGAGCGATGCGGAGACGCGCATAGCGGAAAATCCTCCCCGGCCATCTTAGTCCACGAACGTACGCCTCCTCCGCGTTGCTGCGTGCGCGGTTGGATGCGCGTACGCGGGATGCGGCGTGCGGTGATTGCACAACGAACGGTGCGTGATTCAGGTCACAGCCAGATTCGGAGGAAGACCGCACACTAACCGGAAGGTTGCGGCAAGGAGCTGGAAACTGATGAATACCGCCCATCTTATCGCGCAGTTACTGGAAATCGAACAAGCCATCGGCAAACTGGAACCGGCACGGATTCGCAGCATGGTTTTCGAGGCCGAAGAGACCGTGCTTGAGTTAGAGAAGCAGATGATCGACATTCTGCTGGAGAGCGAGAGCGTGCAACTGCTGATGGACTTCAGCCGCCGCACCTCGCCGCTTTCGGAAATGCCCGAGGCCAGAACCCCTGAGAAATTTCTCGTAAATTGAGACGCCACCCACGGGATGTGAGCGGCGTCCAGGAGAACGGACCCGACGGAGCGCCCGCAGTACAACACCTGTAAAACCCAAACTCCAGCGCGTGATCTATGCGCCGCGAGACAACTTCGAGCTGTCGTTCGTCCCGCCGCATTCGCTGGGGGCCTCATGCCGATTTTTGTCGGGGCGGCGCCGAAGCCCGTCCATCTCGTGAAGGTTGTCAAGGTCCATGCGCAATGCGGTTTCCTGCGCATCGATGACCATCGCGCGCAGGGCGGCGGGGCTGGCGTTGCCGATGGCGCGCTCGATGGCGAAGAGTTTCTGGATCAACGTTTCGGGTCGCATGTTTAGACAGGGACGATCGTGGACCTGGGTGCGGAGAACAGGCGCGATCGAGCTGCGCTCCCGAGCCGGGGGACTTGCAAGAGAGAGCCTACAGGGGGTTGCACAGATCGTAAAATCGCCCGCAGGTGTTATTACGAAGGGTGTTAACTACTTTGAACTAATTGAGGCCCTTTGGAGCGCGTCCTGCTGTGCCTGATTCCTCGCCGTTTCAGTCGCGAGCTTCCCGTCGATCACGAACCCAAAGCAATGAAGGCGAGGAACGCTTCGACCACGGCCCGCGACGGGTCGGCCTCGTTGCGCTTGCTGAGGAGTTCGTGACCGGCGCCCTCGACGGGCAG
>CAZKJB010000102.1:0-12235 GCA_964552975.1 uncultured Occallatibacter sp.
GTCTCGACATGACTGACGACATGCTGGCATTGGCTCGTGAAAACCAGCGCAAGGCGGGAGTCGAGAACGTTGAGTTCCTCAAAGGCGAAATCGAAAACATTCCTCTCCCCGCCAACTCGGTCGATGTCATCATCTCCAACTGCGTCATCAACCTCTCTGCCGACAAAGATCGCGTCCTGCGCGAGGCGTTTCGCGTCTTGAAGCCCGGCGGCCGTTTTGCTGTCTCCGACGTCGTCACGCGCGGCGCCGTTCCTGATCCGGTGCGCCAAAGCATGCTCCTGTGGGTCGGGTGCATTGCGGGTGCGCTCGAAGAACAGGAATATTTAGCTAGGCTCGGCAGCGCCGGCTTTGCCGAGGTCTCCATCGAGCCTACCCGAATCTACAACGTTGAAGACGCGCGCCAGTTCCTTACCGAGGCCGGGGTCGATGTCGACACCATCGCTCCCGCGGTCGATGGCAAGTTCCTCAGCGCCTTTATCCGCGCCGTCAAACCGCAGGCCTCTTGCTGTGCGCCCGGCTGCTGCGGCAGCACTGCGAACGCATAGCACAGCCTGAAAGGCGGCTGTCCAGGTACGGCGTGTCAGGGCACGACTTGAGTCGTGCCGAAACTGGCAGTAAGAATCAGGGGCTTCAGCCCCTGAGGGATGTTACTTCCCGAAGAAACAGCTCCCACCACAAACCCGGGAAATCAAAGCCGATGCCAAACCACTACAACGTTCTTTTCCTCTGCACCGGAAACTCGGCGCGCTCCATCATGGCCGAGGCAATTCTCAATCACAAGGGCAAAGGCACATTGACTGCATTTAGCGCCGGCAGCCACCCTTCAGGTAAGGTGCGGCCTGAGGCTCTGGCGCAACTCGTCTCCGCAGGAATCTCAACTCGCGGCCTGAGCAGCAAATCCTGGGACGAATTCTCGGCTCCCGGCGCGCCAAAGATGGACTTCGTCTTCACAGTCTGCGACAACGCCGCGAAAGAAGCCTGCCCCTACTGGCCAGGCCAGCCTATGACCGCGCACTGGGGCGTTGCCGATCCTGCAGCGGTCGAGGGAACTCCCGAACAGATTTCCCGCGCCTTCCGCGACGCATTTGTCGTTCTCGATCGCAGAATCGGCCTTTTCCTCGCGCTGCCGCTCGCAACCCTGGGGCAGTTCGCCATTCAAACAGAAATCGACAACATTGGCCGTTCCTGAAGCCGCATCGAAGTGGCGTCAACCCTTCAGCCTCGAATCGTCCTCGCATCCTGCTCATTCCGCAGCGAATATAGATTCACCAACCCTGCAGAAGATTTCTCGCAGATCGTTACAATTTCCTCAGTAGCAAATGCAAGCGTAAGAACAGGAGCGCCCGCGAGGGTGCGGTTTGCACCGCTAGCTCCGCTAACACCGCTAACTCCTTATTCTTGACGACTTGATCCTCTAACCTTCTTGTTTTCAATGGCTTAAGGATACCTACCCCAAGACTAAAGGTAAGAATATACTTGACACACCATTAGTCTTTTGATACTTTAGATACATGGAAAACGACAAGGAATTCCCCAAAAGCCTCCTGCAAGCCACTCGTTACTTCGCCGATCCGGACGTATGCGTGGACTTTGTAGCTGCAATGCGCTGGCCTGACGGGATCACATGCCCACATTGCCAAGGCAAACGGGTTTCCTACCTCTCTTCGCGCCGCATCTGGAAGTGCATGGCGAAGGATTGCCACAAGCAATTCAGCGTTAAGACTGGGAGTATCCTCGAGGACTCACCGATCCCACTCGATAAGTGGCTGACCGCTGTGTGGCTGGTAGTCAACTGCAAAAACGGTGTGAGTTCTTACGAGATTGCGCGGGATTTGAAGGTCACTCAGAAGTCAGCATGGTTCATGCTCCATAGGATTCGTGAAGCGATGCGCGATACTCGCACGCACAAGTTTGGCTTCGGTGGTCCTGTGGAATCTGACGAGGCGTTCATTGGCCCTAACCCAGCCAAGATGAATAACGCTCAGAAACGGAAGTACAGCATCAAGCGTGGCAGGATTGGAAACGATGGTGGCATGATCGCT
The DNA here is from genome assembly GCA_964552975.1 of uncultured Occallatibacter sp. GTDB lineage: Bacteria > Acidobacteriota > Terriglobia > Terriglobales > Acidobacteriaceae > Telmatobacter. The sequence goes on from CAZKJB010000102.1 coordinate 2,043, forward strand.
AAGACCGCCGTTCACGGAATCCTCGACCGCGATCTGAGGCAAGTACGCGCAAAGGTGATTCCAGCCGTAAAACGCAGGACCCTACAAAAAGCGATTCTCGACAATGTGACGCCATTCGCCAAGGTCTACACCGATGAGGCGCGGATGTATGACGGTTTGAGCAAGAACTACATTCACAAGGTCATCAATCACTCGCAGGAATATGTTCGCGGCCAAGTGCATACTCAAGGAATCGAAAACTTCTGGAGTCTATTAAAGAGGGGACTGCGCGGAACGTATGTTGCCGTGGAGCCCTTCCACCTTGACCGCTACCTCGATGAGCAAGTGTTCCGCTACAACAATCGCGCCACCAAAGACAATCCTTTAGATGACGCGGATCGCTTCGCGCTGGCAATGTCGCAGATTGCAGGCAGAAGACTGACCTACAAAGAGCTGACCGGAAAAACTGAGGGCGGTCAGCTTTGATCGGCCCTCTTGGTTCGATCGGCAGGGGCGCGGGAAGCGGGGGCCTTAGGCTCTCGCTTTTCTGCTTGTACGCGCTGATTCAGTTCCGTTTTCGAAACCTTCATAATGCTGCGCATAGCGTCAGTGAAACGCGCAAATTCGGGATTGTCAGGTGGAGTTTTCAATTGGCTATCCTGCCGCTCGAAAAACGATTGCGTGAAACGTAACTTCGTCATCAGTGAAGGAGTAGAGGACTACAATCTCGGGAATTTGATGGACTTTGAACCCTTGTTGATTGTAGAGCCAATATTCGCTGCTTCGATGAATTCCTAAATCTGGGTTTCTTGAGAGGGTCCACTCTATTGCCTGAATGGCTTCATCGACCATTCTAAATTTCTTACGGGCCGACGCAATATCTTGGGAGACCTCTCTATCTTGAATGACGGTTCGGTGCATTGCTTGCCGCCTTTATACTTAACCGAGCTATCTGCTTATCTGCCCATTCTGTATCGTTCTCAGTTAACTCACCTGGCAGGGCGATAGCGGTAAAAAGAGGCAAGTCCTCGCCAATGCTCGCTAGACGCCAAGGTTCATTGTGACTCGTTTTGCTGATCGACCTCGCTGTGTGTGTGTCACAGACTAGGTAAATTAGACGGTCAACATCTCTTATGTTGCTTGCAGAGAAAAATCTGTCGATTTCTGGTTCTTTGAGGTTGATGTATTCCTTTTTCTCTTGTCCGTAGTAAGGAACATCACGGACGAAGATTTTGCCCTCTTGTACCAATTCATCGACCATGAAGGTAATGCACGCTGGCACAGGCCCGTGCTGCCGCTTCACATATCTTGCTCCTGTTAGCGGTTTCCCGGTCCGTAGAAAGTGGCCGGTTTCGGCATACCAAATAATCTTGTTGAGTTTCGTCGCTCCCAGACGCGAGGGATCGTCTTCGCACCGAGCGCAGATGTAATGCGTTAGCGCTTTGAACTTCGCCTTATTGAAGTTTCCCACTCCATATCTGAGTGCCATAGCCGCCGCCCTCATTCGCCAAAATAGCGAAAATATGGCGAATATCCCTGTGCTATTATACCCTGTATAATGGGTTTTTCCACTGGTTTTATAGATATCTGTGGGAAATGGGGGAAAAACTATTGACTTTTGTGGTAGGGATGACAACCAGTTGAAAATGCTATCTTGACGGCGTAGAAGTCGCCCTGTAGTGTGTTCTTCAAACGAAAAGAAGCCCATCCGCTGAAACGGATGGGCTTCGAATCGAGCGTATTAGCTAGCGGCCTTGGCGATTTAGCTCATTACAGTCATCGCAAAGCCGATAGCTGCCCGTGCCCTGCCTACGCTCCCAAGCGGGGATATCCCGACCCGGAGGGCAGTTGCCGTTGTTGTGGTAAACGCGCTTGTTGGTGGGCTTCTGTACTTCGTTGATTGAATGGAACTCTCTCACGTATCCCATTTGGTTGTTACCTCAGCATGTGGGCCAACTCCGGCCCACCCGGTTAACGGCCAATAAACCTCTCCGGCTTGGGTGCGCAAACACCCTTGCCGGGGAGGGGCAAGTACCCGCCTCCATTGAGACAGGAATCCCTCGCACATCACATTTGGCATCTTGGAAGATTTCAGGGTAGGGAGAACTCTGGAATCAGGCAAAATGCAACTTTAAAAAGCAGCCCCAAATACCCGCCAGCGGGCGGGTCAATCCTGTGAAGGCAAGCACAGGCTTGCCAGAAATGTTAGGGGAAGATCGAGGCAAGATGCAAGGCAAAACTGCAGGAAAACCCTAAGAATATATGCAAATACCTGCAACTGCAGAAAAGAACATGGTGCGCTAAGTATATTTACGCCAGACTAAACCCCATGAAATCACGACTTTAGCCCAAAAAGGGGGGGGGGAGGGTATCCCCTGCACCTGTGAATCCGTGACCATGCAACGGCTAATATCCTGAATGCACCATGACCCCATCCACCGCACCTCTACGCCGCGTCGCCGTCTTTTGCGGATCCGCCTTTGGTAGCGACCCCGCGTTTCGCGAGGAGGCCACTGCTCTCGGAGAAGCGATCGCAAAAGCTGGGTTGGTTCTCGTTTACGGCGGAGCCTGCCGCGGACTGATGGGCGCGGTCGCCGATGCGGCCCTCGCGCACGGCGGCCATGTAATCGGCGTGTTGCCCGATGCCCTCAAGGGCCGCGAAATCGCTCACACCGGATTGACCTCGCTCGAAGTCGTGCCCACCATGCACGATCGCAAGGCCCGAATTCACGCGTTGTCCAATGCCTTCATCGTGCTCCCCGGCGGCTACGGCACTTTTGAAGAACTGCTCGAGGCCATAACCTGGGCGCAAATCGGCCTCCACGCCAAGCCCTGCATCCTCATCAACACCGCAGGTTATTGGAACGGGCTGCTGGCATTTCTCGACACGGCAGTTGCGGCTGGTTTCATCGAGCGCCGCAACATGAGTCTGTTTCGCGTCGCCGAGAGTGCCGAGGATGCGCTCTTGATGCTCGCCGCCCGCGTAGCGGACGGGGACATCATGTGTCGGGCGTTATGATGCCTCTATGTCCACCAAGCTAAGATTCGGCGTTCTCAGCACTGCCAATATCGGTCTAAAAAAAGTCATACCAGCCATGCAATTGGGTGAGCACACAACTGTAGCCGCCATCGCCTCGCGCGATCTGGCCAAGGCCCGCGAAGCGGCCAAAGCGCTCGACATTCCCACGGCCTATGGCTCGTATGAAGAGCTCCTCGCCGACCCGAACATCGACGCGATCTACAATCCACTGCCGAACCAGTTGCACGTCCCATGGACCATTAAGGCCGCAGAAGCCGGCAAGCACGTGCTTTGCGAGAAGCCGATCAGCATGGACGCGGCCGAGGCCAAAACCTTGCTCGACGTGCGTGCCCGCACCGGCGTCCAAATCTCTGAAGCTTTCATGATTCGCAGTTTTCATCAATGGCTGCGGCTGCGCGAATTGCTCAAAGCAGGCAGCGTCGGTGACATACGTTCCGTTACCGCCTTCTTCAGCTACTTCAACACCAATCCCGCCAACATTCGCAATCGTATTGAAACGGGTGGCGGCGGCGTCTACGACATCGGCTGCTACTGCATCCACGCCTCGCGCTACGCTTTTGGTCAGGAACCCGTGCGCGTTGTCGCCACTCTCGATCGTGATCCAACGTTGGGAACCGACCGCCTCGCCTCGGCAATTCTCGAGTTTCCTGCCGGCCACGCCATCTTCACCTGCAGCACGCAGTTGATTCCCTACCAGCGCGTTCACATTTTAGGCACGCGAGGCCGCATCGAGCTTGAGATCCCTTTCAACGCGCCTACTGACCGCCCCACTCGCCTCTTCGTCGACTCCACCGGCGACCTCAGTGGCAGCGGCATCACATCGGAGATCTTTCCCACTAACGATCAGTACACGATGCAAGGCGACGCCTTCGCCAAGGCCATTCGCGAAAACACTCAGGTCCCCGTAACTCTTGAGGATTCCATCGGCAACATGGCCGTCATCGATGCAATATTCCGCTCCGCCAAATCGGGCCAGTGGGAATCGCCGCAACAGTGAGTTGTGTCGTTTGCAGAAGGATCAGCCGCGGCGCGCCTCGCTCTTCACGCAGGTTGCGCCGCCGTAGCGCACTCCCTTAAGTCGCGAGCCAGCGCATCCACACGAGCCGGATCGCTGTCCCACGCAAACATAAAGCGCGCCGCGCCGCCGATGAAGGTATAGAAACGCCACCCGCGTGCATGCAGCTGGTTCAGAATCTCCTCCGGCGCCTCGATAAACACTGCATTCGCTTCCACCGGCTGCGCCAGCCGGACCCCAGGAATTTTCTCAACCATTGCCGCGAACTGCTTTGCGCATCGGTTCGCATGCTCCGCATTGCGCAGCCACGCTCCGCTCTCCAGCATTCCCACCCAGGGCGCCGAAAGGAAGCGCATCTTCGATGCCAATTGTCCCGCCTGCTTGCACCGGTAATCAAAGTCCGTTGCCAACCTGCGATCGAAGAACAATACTGCCTCTCCCATCGCCATGCCATTCTTGGCGCCGCCAAAGCACAATACGTCCACGCCGCTCTTCCAGGTCATCTCCGCCGGCGTGCACATGAGACTTGCGCATGCATTCGCAAACCGCGCCCCGTCCATATGCAGCGACAAGCCGTGCGTCTGGCACGCATTGGCCAGGCCTGCAAGCTCCTTGAGCGTATACACCCGCCCCGTCTCGGTCGACTGCGTGATCGTCACCGCCCGCGGCTTTGGATAGTGAATGTCCTTCCGTTTCGTTGCCAGCTCGTGAATGGCGCCCGGCGTCAGTTTGCCCTCGGCACTTCCCGCCACGAGCAGCTTTGACCCGTTCGAGAAGAACTCAGGTGCGCCGCACTCGTCCGTTTCCACGTGCGCCTGGTCGCAGCAAATCACGCTGTGGTACGACTGACAGAGCGACGCCAGCGCCAGCGAATTGGCGGCAGTCCCGTTGAAGACGAAATAGACCTCGCAGTCCGTCTCGAACAGGTTGCGAAATGCGTCCGCCGCCTTTTCCGTCCAGGGGTCGTCGCCGTACGAGGTCGCGTGTCCCCGGTTGGCGGCCTCCATGGCCTGCCAGGCTTCAGGACAGATTCCCGCGTAGTTATCGCTCGCAAACTGCTGCTCGAGGCTCGCCGCTTCAATGCTGTTCATGTTCTAACCCTTACTCTGGAGATCGGGAAGTGCGCTCCAGGAAAATAGATCAAAATTCGCATCAATATCTATTGTATTGGGAATGAGGAATTGATCGCGTTCTACTGGACTGGAAAGCGCTTTGCTCAAACAGGACTTCTCGAAATCTGCCCGTCAATCCAAATCTGCTCATTTCTCCTATCAATCGGCGCCGTATTTCACGCCGATGAAATTCAGCGGTTCACGACTCACGATCTGCCGGAAATGCTCTCGCCAAAATCTCTTGCATCCGTGAACAAAGTTCAATATGATTGCACACATTCCGCCCCGGCCTGGCCGATCCAATTCACAGGCATCGATATGAAATTGAGACTCCTGAATCAACTGGGTTCAGCCGGCCGCTATACATTAGCGTCGTCGCGCAGGATGCGCCTCATCGCAGCGATCCTCCTAACCATTGCGTCATTGGGACTGTCCGGATGCGGGCCACGTCGAGTCCGCGCCGACTTCACGCATTACGAAAACAGCTACGCCGTCACCTCCAACCAGGAGTTGTTGCTGAATCTGGCGCGCCTCGAACAGCACGATCCCACCTATTTCTTCAAGCTGGGCCAGATCTCCTCGAGCTACCGTATGGAAGCCGCTCTTACTGGTACCGGCGGTATTTCGACCGTCAGTTCGCCGCCGGCCACCACAGTCCCCACCGGCAATGGCGCACCCACCCTTCTTTACGAAAACGATCCGTCCTTCAGCTTTATTCCTGTCAACGACCAGACCAACGCGCAGCTCCTGCTGCAGCCAATCCCAGAGAATGTGTTCTATAGCCTTTTCCAGCAGGGCTGGCGCGTCGATCAGCTCTTTCGGCTGATGGTGGACCGCATCGAAGTCACCCTCCCTCCTGATCCGAGGACTCCCACCGACAAAGGCTGCCGTATAGAGGTCATTCGCAATGTGCCTCCGCCGACCATTTACGGTCCGGATTATGCTCAATCGGCTCGCGACCTCGACAGATATGTGACTTTCCTCCGCGTCAGCGCTGTCGTCTACGCTCTGCAAAAGCACGGCCTCCTTCTATTGCGCGGAACCAACAGCTTTGAAGCGATCGACCAGGCTTCCTTCATCCCCAACGACACGGGCAGCGGTCAAAGTACCAGCCCCGCCGCTACGACTGCCAGCGGCGGCGGCGGAGACACATCCTCGAAAAACTCAGAAGCCCCTCTCGCCAAGGACTTCAACGATGCCGCGACGAAGGGCCAGGAATGGGAGCTGCAGGGAGCAGGCGCCAATGGCAAAGGTGGCAAATGGGTCCTTGGCCAGAAGACTCTCGTTCCCAAGTTTCAGCTGAACACGATGGTCCCCGACGCCAGCGAGGCCGCGGATCAAATCTACGGCCAAAGTGTGAAGACCGTCGAAAATATGCTCCGGAACGACTTGCTTCCGAACGATCCCAGCCTGAGCCAATTGACCAATGCTCCCGAGCTCACCGATACCCTGGAGATTCTGTTCAGCGGTTTCGCGATTGGCGGTTCGGCTACCGATCAGGACACCGGCAGGGGACCGTGCACTGCATCGGGGCATGGCATCGTCACTTCGCATCTGGTCTTGCGCTCGCTCATCGGTCTCATGGCCGCGGCAGCGCAGGAGCAGGGTTTCTATGACCAATTGGCAAAGTCCGGAAAAGACCCCGAAGTCCCCTTGGGAAAAGACGACCTGGTTGAAAACATCCATGTGGGTTTGCTGATCGCGCAGGGATTGAACCCATTGGACCCTACGCAGGACGATCCCGCCTATTTGCAGCGCGCAAAGGACGTGGCCGGCAAGACATTCACCTTTAGCCAGCTTGTCCCCAGCATCGAACGCCTGCCTGTTCTGCGGCTCACCTGGCCGAGCGAAGTGAAGCCGCCCATGGCGCATACTTCTTCCAATCCAAAGGAATTTGGCCTTGGCATCGACTACAGAGGTAAAGAATATGTTGTTGCCGACGTCGATCCCGAAAGCGTGAATCCCTCGGAATTCGCCAGAGAGAACGAAACCTGGAACCGCGACATGTTCCGCCTCATCGACGAGCTCTCCTCGCAGGTCACTGTCGATATCTCCAAGTTCCCGCTGCCTGAGATCTTGCAACTGCGCACTGAGTAAGCCGCCGGGATATCATCAGGTCCGTATGCCCTCTGGTCCCAATCGAATCGGCTCGATCCGCCTGCCTGCAGTGCTGGCCATCGGCTTTACCGGTCACCGAACCCTCCACGATGAGCCGAAGCTTAGGCAAGTGATCCTCGATTGCCTGCGCCGGCAAAAGGCGGCCAGCCGTTGGATTGTCTATGGCGTGTCGTCCGCCGCGGCAGGCGCCGATCAGATCTTTGCGGAAAGCTGTTTAGAGCTCGAAATTCCCCTGCGCGTGCTATTGCCGAAACCCGTGGAACACTTCCGGAACGATTTCAAGGCTGAGTCGTGGCAGCGTACCGAAAAAATCCTCGACAAAGCCATTTCGGTCGAGGTTACGGGCAATCGCAATGAAGGTAGCGAGCAATACTACGATTGCGGGATTCAGACGATCGCCGAGAGTCAGCTACTGATGGCAATTTGGGATGGGGAGCCCTCACGCGGGGCAGGGGGGACGCAGGAAATCGTCTCCTACGCTGAGAAGATCGGCCATCCCGTCGTCTGGATTCACAGTGTCACCGGCGAGCTAAAGACGATGAACGAGGCCGCTGCCCGGCGAATGCGGGTCCATCCCGAATTGGACTTTCTCAACGGTTTGCCTAACGTAGGCATAACCGTGCCATCCGATTCGCCCCGGGACTTGGCAATGGCATTCTTGCAAAAGTTGGATGAGAATGCGAATCGTATTGCACCCCAGGCGCGACGATTGGCTTCGATCCCTATCGTGTATACGGCCGCCGCCGCGGTGCTCAGCGGTGTAGCGCCGGAGATTCCCTCGGCCGTTCCCTGGCTAGCTCTCAGTGCTGTGTTGGGGATCGTCGCCATTGCGCTTCCCGCCATCCTTCGCCTGCACAAGCGACAGTCGCTTTGGGCGCGAACACGTTCGGCTGCTGAATTTAGCCGATCCGTTCTGGCACTTTGGCACACTCCAGGCATTTACAATGTCATCGGGCCGGAATTGATCCCCGATCTTGCCGGCATCTTGCGGTCCATGAACTTCCTCAAAATGGACGACCGGCGTCGCAAGGGAGCATCCCTCGACGAATTTAAGCACGAGTATCACCGCGATCGCGTCGTCGACCAAATCGCCTATTTCTCCCGCCAAGCCGCGCGCGCCGAATTGCACGAGCGCCGTTTCCAGGCCATCAGTTGGGTCTGCGGAGTGCTGGCCATCTTGATCGCGTCCGGATATCTCGTCACCCGAACTCGCTGGATCACCGTTCAGGATTTCCCACACCAATGGATCGCATTCGCCATGTCGTCACTCTTTGAGATTGCGACGATGGCCGGCGCATTTGCCTTAGTCAAAGATTCCGCGCGCCGCAGGCGTCGATATCGCGAGATGAGCGAGTGCCTCCGCCAATGGGATAAGCAGTTGGACGCGCTTCAAACCTGGAGCTCCGTGCTCCAGGTTGCGGAGCAGATTGAGAGAGCATTGCTGGTCGAGCTGCTCGAGTGGCGATCGATGATCCTGGCTGCGGGATTAGCGAGGAAATAGCCTTATGAAAAGGATCCTTTCACTTGATGGCGGAGGCATCAGGGGCGTCTTTACGCTCGAAATTCTACTGGAGATGGAAAAGCTGCTCCGCGAAAAGCACTACAACAAATCGCCGAGCTTTGTTCTCCGCGACCACTTCGATCTCTTCGCCGGAACCAGCACAGGAGCGATTATCGCTACCTGCCTTTGCTGGGGAATGAAGGTCGAGGAGGTCCTCAGGCTTTATGTAGATTACGGCCAAAAAATGTTTCAGCCTGTCCCATGGTATAACCCGAAAAAGTGGGTGTACTCTCGCTTCCAGGCCGCTCCGCTCGCGGAAATACTCAAACAGCTTTTTCTTGAAGACGGCAACCCCGCTTTGCTTGGCAGCAGGTTGCTCCTGAAAAGGGAGCATGAGATGGGCGATAGAAAACTCCTTCTAGTGGTGGTCCGCAACCATAGCACCGGATCGGCTTGGCCAGTTACCAATAATCCCGATGCAATTTACAACGATCGCAGCCGTCCCGACTGTAATTTGAATATCCCGCTCTGGGAATTGGTTCGCGCAAGCACTGCGGCGCCTGTCTATTTTGATCCGGCAGAGATCCTCCTGGGCAAGAACAAGCAGATCTTCGTCGATGGCTCCATCACGCCCTATTCCAATCCGGCGCTGATTGCTGCGATGACCGCAATTCTGCCCGGCTACAACGTCAATTGGAACCCTGGCCCCGAGAACATCCGCCTCGTCTCCGTCGGCACCATTCAGTTTTCTTCTGAGATTCGCGTCAAGAATCCGAGATTATGGCTGGGCTATAACGCTGCAAAAATTCCGGCCGCCCTGCTGCAGGGCATTGGATGGCAGCAGGACTATATTTGCCGTTGTCTTGGCAGGTGCATCGCGGGAGAAGTTCTGGACAGTGAAGTGGGAGATCTAGTGGCCGTTCCGCCTCCAGGGGCGGGGTGGTTCAGTTATGTACGCTACAACCGGTCCTACAAAACCAAAGAGATGGAAGAAGTGCTGCGGGAGCACCCACGCCTTGCGCAGATCGATGCGGTCGATGCCATTCCACTCCTTCGCGCAATTGGCCAGGCCTACGCCGAAAAAACTGTGGCCCTCGACCATCTCATTTGATTCAGCACTCGGTTGCCGGATCCCGCCTCAAGGTGTGCAAACAATCATGCAACCCGGCAGGGTGTTTCGTAGCGAACCAATTCGCCGCAGCCTAAAATTCGACGAAGTGAAGTACGTGAATGTCGGCGACATCCTCCACGTCCGCGTCGACGCAATCGACCGGTTATTCAGCGACGAGATCCAGGCAAAGCGCAACGGGCCCTCGCAAGAGTCCCCACAGCGCAAGAATTGGCCTCGCTGATGGATCGGTTTGAGTTGCTGAAGAATTTGGAGGCGCGGGCCGGGATCGAACCGGCGCATAAAGGTTTTGCAGACCT
>CAZKJB010000103.1:0-12175 GCA_964552975.1 uncultured Occallatibacter sp.
CGGGCCAGGATATGTCGTTGCGCGTGGATTCGTGCTCGTAGAGTATCCACGCGAGGGGGTCTGATTTCATTTCGTGCCTCGATTTGTTTACAGGTGAAGGGCCAGCGCCGCCGCGATTGCCAGCGCGAACAGCAGAAGGCCGGGGAGGGTGGTTTTCATTGCTTTGCGCCTCCCAGCGCGTTACTGCATCCAACACAATCAACTTTATCCAACTACATACAACTTATCAACACTTTTCTTCTAAACCACTGATAATTTAACACAATATGCGCCCTATCTTCGCTTTTAACTAGCTAAATCAGAAAAACTGTGGCAGAATAGCCACAGATGCGAGATAATCTCCAACTCGTGACCACGATCAGGCTAGCGCCGGTGATTCCGATATTTGAAGCGCAGGGGTGCCGCGTTGTGCTGGTAGACTGGAAGCATGATCTCTCGCAAAGCGCATCTGATGCGTCGCATCGAAATAGTGACCGATTTAGTAGCCAAATCACTGAAACAACAAGAATTAGCTAAAGCCAAACAGCAGCGAAAAAAGCGCCTCGCGAAAATGCGAGTTGACAGCCAACGCTGAAAATGCTAGATTTTGCCCGTAACGCGCGCAAACGTTACCAGTAGGAGACAAACTGTGGAAATCATCGCTCCAGGGAACGTGATCCAATTTGCCCATTCACACAACATCTGCCTGGTACCTGCCCGCAATGTGGCAATGCTGATATCTACGATCCAGTCGAAAGAAAATGCTATTCATGCGGCTATCATTGGCCAGTGCGCGGAAGATTCTCGCAGTTCTGGCACAGAATCTGCGTTACAATCTGAAGCATGGCGAAACGCGGTGCACCTTCGATCAATTGGACACCTGAACTTGAAGACGCAATCTGCGCTGCAATCGCTGGCAACATCAAAGGTTTAGATGATATTTGCGCGGAAAGCGACGGCTTTCCTGAAGCGCGCTCAGTTTATCGTCATTTGATTCAATCTGAAGAGTTTAGTCAGAAATATGCGCACGCGCGCGATTTACAGCATCAAATGCTTGCTGATCAATTAGTTCCGCTCGCAGATAAGGATCGCATTTGCCAGAAACGCACGATCAAGGCTGATGGTTCCGAAGAGGTCGTTATTCTCGATCAAGTTGAGCGCAGCAAACTCCAGATTGAAACGCGCAAATGGCTGCTTGGTAAACTCCAGCCCAAGAAGTACGGAGATAAACAGCAGCTCGATTTAACAGGCGAAGTGAGCGTAAAACGTGTCGTCAGCGACATTTGAAGATGTACGGCTCTCTGCGCTGATCTCGCCCACGGATAAGCAGCGCGCATGTATTGAGGCCACTGATCAATACAGATTCGTTCTCTACGGTGGAGCTGCCGGCGGAGGAAAGTCATATCTATTGCGCTGGTGGTGTTTACGCCAACTGATCAGGCGATATGAGAAAACAGGCATCACGGGCCTAATGGTAGGCCTGTTCAGCGTTGATTATCCAACCCTGCAGGATCGCCAAATAAGCAAGATTGAACGTGAGTTTCCATCATGGCTGGGAGTTACGAAACGCACCGAAAAAGAGGGTTTGTGCTTCTTTGTACGGCCTGAATTTGGAGGAGGCCGCATTGCGCTGCGCAACCTATCAGATCCCATGTCTTACAAGTCTGCCGAGTTCTGCGACATTGCGATCGAGGAGCTAACCGAGAACAAGCGGGACGTGTTTGAAGACCTGGTTTTGTTCCGCTTGCGCACCCCGGGCGTTGACCGCCCATGTTTTTTATCAGGGACGAACCCAACTGGTAAAGGGTTGCAATGGATCAAGGCGCTATGGATTGACCGCAAGTTTCCGAAAGAGCTGGATCACCTGAAGCATGAGTTCCATTACGTTCCCGCGCTGCTGGACGATAACCCTTATCTTGGATCCGTTTACCGCGAATCTTTGATGGGCTTGCCGGAGAAGAAGCGCAAGGCGCTGCTTGAGGGCGACTGGAAGATACCTGAGGGGCAATACTTTACCAACTTCGAGCGTGACCAGCGCAAGGTACATCCGGCGGTGATAGCGCAGATTGTCAAACCGTGGTGGAATCGCTGGCTGTCGCAGGATTGGGGATTCAAGCATCACAGTCCCGTGCATTGGCATACGGTTGGCAACGTGCTGCCGCAGGATGCGCACCTACTGGGAAGGGACTGGAATACGCCGCACCGATGCGTATTCACGTATAGGGAATATGTGCTTTCGCTGTCTGATACGGGGCGTAGTGAGCAGCAGTTGGGCGCCGACATTCGCCGGCTGAGCATGGGCGAGACCATGAAGGCGTGGATACTGTCCAGCGATGCGTTTGGGGAGAAGACCAGCCAGAATACTGCGGCGCAACTGCTGGCGAGAGGCGCTGACAGTGGCAAGCAGTTCCCGGCACCGCGCAAGGCGAACATGCAACCGGGGTCAAGGGTTGTAGGCTGGCGGTTTATGTACCAGTTGATCCAGAATGACGCCTGGTTTTTCTCTGAGCAATGCCCCGAGGCGCTAGACGCGATACCTGCGCTGGAGTACGATAGCGAGGACGGCGGCGAGGATATTCTCAAGACCGATCACTTGTATGACGACGTGGGTGACGAACTGCGGTATGGGTTGCAGGATATGCTGAACCTAGCGGCTAAACCGGCGGATGTGGCGCTTGCGGAGCAGATTGCGGAAGTGGAGCGTAGAGATCCGATAGAGGCGCATTTTATGAGGTTGAGGGAGACGGAGCGCCGGGAGAAGCAAAAACAGCCCTTGCAATACTGGGAATAGGGTTTATTATGTACGCAATGAGCATGACCGCGAAAGTCCGGGCGTGGGTATGGCGTATGATGAGCCTTGACCTGCTGCCGACTGCGGCGATGCTTAATGCGCTTGAGCAGCGCGAACAGGACCGGCATAAGGCGATGATGGGGATGCTGAACCGGGTCGAGCAGCGCATGATCAATGAGCATATTGGGGCACAGCCGAGGGGTTTTTCAGTGCCGGTGCTGGACTGGGACACTGTGCAGACGATTGCGATGCAGAGTTTGATTGAAAATCCACCGAAAGAGGAGAACTGATGTTCAATTATCCGATTGGCAAGGGCGGAGCGCCCGCAAAGAAACCGATGGCGAAAGCGCCGATGGCGGTAGCTGAGCCGGAGAACGAGATGGGCGGAGAGCCGGAAGACGGCGCAGCGTTGGCCGAGCAGCATGGGCCGGCGACCGAGGTTCATCTTCAGCATGAGCATGAAATGGGCGTTCATCATGTGACCAGCGAGCATCCCGACGGCCATCATCACGAGTCCGATCACGAAAGCGCGGCCAAAGCGCACGAACACGCGAAGAAACTGGCCGGTGCCGCGGCTGAGGAGCATGGCGAACCGGACGGGGACGAGGGCTGGGAAGCAGAGAAGTAATGCCCTACGTCAGCCGAGCGCAGCAGGGCTATTTCCACGCCCACCGGCGCCAGTTGGAGCGCCAGGGGGTGTCTGTTGATGAATGGGATCAGGCATCGAAAGGAGAGCATAACCTTCCTATGCACACCAAGACAGTGAATTTAGGCAAAAAGGGAAGTTTTGAGGAGAAGCCGGGTGCGCTTCATGCGATGCTGCATGTTCCTGAAGGGGAAAAGCTCAGCGCCTCGCAATTAACACCAAAGCCGGGGGACAGTCCATTGCTTCGGCGGAGGAAAGCATCAGCCAAAGGGTTCAAATCGATGCATCATGGGGGATAGATGGACTTCAAGAAAGTAGAACAACGAGCAGGACTCGATAAAGTTCCTGATGATCCGATGCTGATGTTGCATCTCCAAACTGACTTCTTTTCTGGGAGCAGCAGAATCACGGATTGCGAGTACAATCGCGCTTTGATTCTTGGCTATCACATTGGTAATAAAACGCCGGGGATTGAAAAGCATGGACTTTGAGCGCCAGAAGCCGGTGACTGACGAATACCGCGAGAACTGCGCAAATGCCTGACACGACCCTGAACCCTCCCGACACCGAGCAGGAAGAATCAACAGAAGCAACCCCTCGTCTTAAACCCCTACAATTTCCCGAAGGCTATGTTCCCGGCAAGATAACGCCGTGGATGTGTTCGCCGGAGCCGATTTACGGTCCTGATGAGATGGGCGAATATATCTCTGCCATCGAGCAAATGACCCAGAACGTGAACAAGTGCGATGCCGCGGCGCGCATCTGGGAAGTATTGCAGGCGTGGGAGATGCGGCTGTTCAGGCGTAATTACCAGTTCCTGAATGTTGGCTGGAAGGGTTGGGGGATGTTTGGAGGTTCGAGCGGCACCAGCGGAGCGGCCAGCGTCATGGCGGCTGGCAATGCGATGAAGTTGTTTAGTTGTAATGTTTTCGGAACTCGCCACAAAAAGATTACTGCATTACTGAGCCGCGATGTTCCAGGTACAATCATTGCGCCGATTGACGACGATGATCCGATGGATCAGGCGACGTCAGAACAGGCGGAGAAATATCTGAAAGTCTTCCTGCACCAGGCGAATCTGAAAGCGGTGGTCATAAAGTTGGCTGGGCTGTTCTGCACCGATGGCCGGGCTGGGATGCTGACCTATACGGTTGCCGATCAGACGCGCTGGGGAACGGAGTTGCCGAACCGGAAGGAGGCCGTTTATGGAGAGCCGGAGAGCGAAGGCGTTACGCCTGAAACTGAGATGGATTCCAGTGATTCTTCCCTGGGTGGGACTGGCGATACTGACGACAGCGCTGGTATGGATTCTGAGCAGCCAGCTCGTCGTGAGGTAACGTTTGTCGGCGGCAAACTGGAGTGGAAAGTTCCGCTTATGGCTGATGAAGAGGAAGAAATGGGCTGGGTGCGCTATCAGCATGAGGTTTCGGTCAACAAACTCAAGGCGCAATACCCGTGGATCAGAGACAAGATAGCCGCCGGCGGAAACGTGGGCGGCATGGATCAGATCGACCGGCTGGCTCGTATCAACGTGCGGCTAGCGGTGCAGGCGTCGAGTTCGAGCGGCGAGGCATACAAGAACGATTCGACGGAAAGCGTGACCTTCTACCGTCCCAGCGAGTATGAGGGGATTGAGGATGATGAAATCAGGGACGTGTTCAACGAGACTTTCCCTGATGGGCTGGAAGTATGGCACGCGGGCGGGAATATGGCTTTTTGTAGAAATGCCCGCATGTCGAAGCATGTGAAGATTATCCATCCTGGTCCTGGGGACGGTCAGAACCGGGAAGCGTTGCTTACCAACTATCTTCCGTTGCAGAAGGTCTTGAATGCCAATTTCTCGCTTATCGACCGTTATCACCGCAACGCGATTGCGCGGCGTTATGCTGGCGAACCATACATTGATACGCAGGCTATTAATACGCAGCAGAACGATCCGGCAAAGGTTACGGCGGTGGCGATGGAAGCATTGCCGCCGGGAACCAAGATAAGCGATCTGACAGCGGTTGAGAATGTTCCCCGGCCTAATGATTCAATCTTCCAGTTTGTGCAATGGCTGATTCAGGGCGGTCCCGAAGCGATGGACGGCGGCTCGCCGGCAGCGTTTGGTGAAGCCGATGGAGAAAGCGATCAGGGCGTCTTTAAGACCACAAGACTGAAGCGGGACCAGGCATTGCAGGTGTTCTCGATTCCGTGGGGAGCCTTATGCGAGGGAATATGCGCGATTTCGCAGCAGGCCGTTGAATCGGCGGCCGAGAATAGGATTGCGGACTTTTCAGCATCGTTGCCGGGACAGAAGAAACTCAAGATCGAGCTGTCGAAGTTGCAGGGAAATGTGCTGGTGCAGCCGGAATCGCTTGAAATCCCGCAGACAATGGCCGAGCAGGAAGAGGAGATGGCGCAGTTGTTGGAGCAGAGTCAGAACGTGGCTCTCTACCAGCAGATTATGATGGATCCACGCAATCTGGCCGTGTTCTCCCGCTTCCCGTCTCTCAAGGATTTGAACATCCCCAATGCCGACCAGGTGGAAGCGCAGCAGGGAGAGTTCGAGATTCTGATGCGCTCGGGACCAATCCCGAATCCTAAAGTTGCAAAAATTGCCGAGACATTAAAACAGGCTCTTCAGACTGTTGGGCCTGACATGCCGCCTGAGGGAGAACAGGCTATTATGCAGATGCAGCAGATGTTAAAGAGTCTGCCTCCGCTGGTTTCGACTGTGCCTGTGGCACAGGACAATAGCGAAAATCATATGATTCATGCGGCCATTACGCTGGGGATGCTCACCAGTCCGACAGGACGTAAGCTAAAGCACGGCGATGAGGAGCAGAATACCATCTGGCAGAACCTGAAACTCCACTGGCAGGAACATATGGCGATGCTCAAACAGTTGCAGCCGCCTAAGGAGATGGAGTTCAAGGGCAGCGTAAGCATTGACCCGTCAAAGTTCCCGCCGCAGGCGCAGGCAGAAATGTTTGAGGCAATGGGCTTGCAGGTACCTCCGTATGCGCTTCAGGAGCAGGACCAGACACATGAAATCACGCAGGAAAAAGAGGGCGTGGACGCCGAGGGTGTTCCTGTGAAGCAAAAGGTAAGCGTGGTAGGCAAGCCGCTCAACTAGCGGCGGTTTCAAAGGAGACTGAGACATGGCAGATGAAGGCATGGTAATGGAAGTCGAGCAGCCGGTAGAAAGTACCAGTGGCGAATCTCAACAAACAGAACAGGTTACGACTCATGAGGAATACGATCCTTTTGAGTCGAAATCGGCGCGTGAATTATCGCAGTGGCTGAAAGCGCAGCGCGATGCCGACCCCGCGAACGCAAAGTTTGCGCGCGCTCTCAAGGATGTGTTCGGGCAGCAATTCGCCTTCAAGAAGGAATTTCAGGGCGGCCTGGACGAAGCGCGGGGGATGAAGGCACTCGTTGATTCGGTTATTCATACCGACCCGGAGCGCGGCGAACTGAAGGGTGCCGAAGCTATCGCGGCCTTGCAGGATACGGTTCGGGAATACGCCGAGATCGATGAACTTTTGGCGCAGGGAGACCCAAAAGCTCTTGAATCGCTTGACGATAGCTTCAATGGGGGTTTGGCGAAGCTCGCTCCGGCCATTCTTGAGCGCGTTGAACAGTCTGACTCGGAGGCCTATGCCGCCGCAGTGCTGCCCCATTTCGTGAAAGCTCTTGAGCAGTCCGAGCTGGTGAGCAATTTTAATGGATTGGTCGATGTGCTGAATGAAGCGCCTCCTTCATGGCTGACGAGCGAGCAAAAGACGGCATGGGCAGCCGATCAGCAGCGGAAAGTGGTTGCGCTGGCTGGAAATATGGGCCGCTGGCTGAATGCGCAAGCCGATAAAGCTAAACAGATGCCGCAGAATGGAGCGGCAAAGTCTGTGGATAGCGCCGGGAAGCGCACAGCTCCGACCGAAGAGGAAGCCTGGCGCAAAGAGCAGCAGGAGCATCACTGGAACGCCAATATTTCGCCTAAACTCGATGCTCATGCGGCAGCAGAGTTCACGAAACTCTTCCAGCCTTACGCGAAACGCCTCAATCTCGATACCATGACCACTAATGCGCTCAAGATGGAGTTTTCCAAGCGCGTAGCGGCAACCGCAGCTAAAGAAGCGGCCTATATTAGTCAGATCAAGCGGTATCGCGGAATGCGGAATCCCGATCCGGCTACGGTGCTGAACTATGCGAAGGTCAACTTCGATAAGCACTCGAAAACGGTGATGGATGCGCTGGTGAACGAACGCTACAAGCCTTTTTTGAACGGCAAACCGCGCAATAACGCGACAGTGAACCAAAATAGTAACGGCAAGGGCGTTCCACCGGCGAAAGGAATTCAATTTGTGACCGTGCGACCGGCTGATAGTCAGATCGATCACAAGAACCGGACGCTTGACCAGATTCATGCGAAGATTTTTCCGCTGTTGAATGGAAAGGTGGTACAGGTGCGGGCTTGACAGCCTGTGCTATGATTTTTGGTAGTAAAAGGTTCGTGACCGGGATGGCCGGTCAATAAATTAAGGCTTGAGAAGATAGCCGCCCACGAATCCTGATGAATGAGACACGCAGCAGGGGTGCGAAAGCACGGCCTGACTTCATTTCAGAGGGATTCCAATGGCTTATGGTGTTCTATCCACAGAACTTGCAACCGAAGCAATCGAACTCGAATCGTTTGTAGAGGAAATTCCAGACCTCCAGGCGCACTTCGACAAACTCCAGACCCGTCTTGAAAAAGGCGGCAAAAAGATTCAGTGCAGTTTCCAGACTAACCGCGGTGGCACCCCGCGCGCTCCGTTCTGGGCCGGCACCCGCGTACAAGGCGGAGCGCCTATTCAGCAATTCGGCCTTGGGACTTCGGCGCCTTTCGGTGGCGATACTTCGAGTGCTCCTTACGTCCCGGCATGGGGACGCGGCAGCGGTTCGCAGTTCGTTTCGATGTGCGCCAGCCCAATCCGCTTCGTCAACGTCTGCGAAATCTCCAACCTGTCTCAATATGCAACCGACGGCAAAGAGCGCGGCCTGGTCAAGTTCTCCCGCGAGGAGATGGACAAGTCGCTTCTGGCCTTCGATAACGGCGTGGAGTCGGTTCTAAACCGCGATGGCAGTGGTACTATCGACCAAGTTCCCTTGACAGCTTCCATCGTTATTGGTTCTACTGGCCCGCAGAAGTCGGCAATTGTTGGCCTGAACACGGCTGCGAGCTTTGTTGACCAGCAGACCGTGCAGGTATTTTCAGCCGTGGGCGGAACCAACAAAGGGTCATTCGTGATCAGTTTTGTTGACCCTGTGGCACAGGCGATTTACACGACAACCGACCTGAGTGCAACCCTCGGCAATGGAACCCTGGCGCTGGGCGACATTCTGGTGATTCAGGGCGCCACAGGTGCTGCCGGGTGCAGCGTTTACGGCAAGGATTACTGGATTCAGAACGGAAACATCGGCACCTTTGGCGGCGTAAACATTGCCAATTATCCGGGCCGCTTCTCTTCGCCGACAATCAACTTCGGCGGGTCGGGAAGCATCGTCAATTCCACCGCGCAGCGCGTTCAATCCATCCGTATGCGGGCGATGGGCGACGATTACGACAAGAACGAGAAGTGCTTCTGGTATGCCAATCCCGTACAGGGCGTGGCGCTCAGCGGCAATTATTACAACCCTGGCATCACTCGTCTGGATGAGGGTGGCGAACGGGTTCCCGACACTGCAAAGAAGTATATGCAGGACACTTGGGCTGGCGAAGAGATTGTGTGGTCCTCGACTGCCGAGCCGTCCCGCATGGACCGCATCGTACCCGATGCCTTCACATTCGGGGAACTGTTCCCGACCCGGCTCCATGAATGGACTCCCGGCAACCCGATTGCGGCTGTGCCGACAAACGACGGTTCCGGCGCATCCAACGCAATCGGAACAAGCTACTACGATTCTCAGATGTTTGCCTATGAACGGTCATTTAACCTGCTGTGCCCCGATATGAAGAAGCAATTCTTCATCTCCGGGCTGCCCGTTCCTGCCGATTCCTAACCTCTAACCCCGTGGGCGGCGGGTTATCCGCCCATTGAGACATGAGACATGAACGAGACATTTCCACGCCGACCATTGATGGACCGCGTAATTGTGCGCGAGATTCCGATTCAGGAGTACTACGAACAGCCGCAAGGGGTTGACATTGACCTCGATAACGTTCATATCAAAGAACGCAGTGACCGGGGCGTTGTGGTTGCTGTGAGCAGACAGGTAGAGCAGGGCGGCGATATTGCGGTAGGCGATACCGTCTATTTTGATGAATTTGCGCTTTCCGATCCGGTGTTTCTCAACCCTGCTCATAAGCTCAGACATGATCTGCCTAAATACTGGCAGATTCGTGTCGGGGATTTGAAGGGCGTGGAGGTACAGGTTCCCGTTTATGCGTAGTTGCCCTGAATGGTTTCAGAATGCACTGACTCGCATCGGCGGGACGAATCAGTATGGCGAGCCGATCTTTAAGCTCATCTGGTCCGAGACTGAGCGCATCGTAATCGGCGGCAGGTGGGCCGAAACTGGATTTGAGGGCTATAAACAGGTTCCTGCTGTGCCTGGTGAGCCATGCTGGGCGCTGATGGTTTGGGAACCGCCGGAAGTTGCCGGGGGAAGTATCGAATCATGGGAGCGCGATTTCCGCGATGAGGAGACAGGACTTCTGCAATGCGGCGGTTATCCAAAATACGGTCGTTACCGTGTGTTGCAGAAGTTTATTCATCGGGAGATCGTTCAGCAGGCGCGGGAGAGGCACTTTATGGACGGCCCGCATATCCGGCGCGAGATTGTGTCGCAACAGAAGCTCCGCACCTACCGCATGGAACCTTGCGGGTTCATGCTCGATGTGATGCTTCCCATGTTGATGGCATGGATCCGCTTGTCGAATGCGCAAAAGATCGCCGCGTTGAGGCAGCAGGAGCAGATGCGAAAAGATGAGTACACGAAGCGGGCAAAAGATGCCCGCGACGGTACCAGACTGAGCCGCGTGATGCGCGGTTCGCAACTTGTCCAGAAACGTGCCGAAATCATCGAACAAGGATTCCGGCAGGCGATGGCGGCAGCAGCCCAATGGGGATTGGGCTTGGCAGTAACGGAATAGGAGACGAGACATGGCATCATTCACAGCACTTGGTTTTGAGGACCCGAAAACGAAATCGGCAATGCACGGCGCAAACCCGGAGAATTTCGGCGTCATTCTTTCAGGACACTCGATTCGTGAACCGCGCCGGCTGGTCTGGATTCATTCGGTGGCAAAGAAAAGCACGGCGCCATTAACCCGCATTCTGTTCCCGCGTGTCGTGCTAAAAGGCTGCGAGAACGGCGAGCGGTATGTCACCTGCTGCACCATTCCAGACCCGATTAAACAGAGCAGGCCGGATCAGGAAAATGGCGGGATGCGCATTGACGAGCATGACGGTTGGCGGGCAGCTATCGACCTGCTGAATCCGACCAATCTCAGCGTCAATCCTTACGCTGGCGACCAAAACCCTGATTTCTACGCTAACCGTAGCGGGCAGAACCTGATTGCGGAGGGTTTCTGGCCGTCGCTCAACAATCCTCCATCTGAGGATGAGATCAAGGCCGCGGAAAAACGGCGTGACCAGCACTATCGCTACCTTACCCGCGAAGCCACGCGCCTGGCTGCGGTTTCAACGAAGGATTTGAACGAATTTCTTCAGTCCTACCCGGATACTCATATCGCAATGGACGCGCTCGGGATGTCGGCCAACTGGCACACTTTGAGTGTAATCCAGTCTACCTGCCCGAACTGCGGAGACACGATAAAAACCGGGGTTGCATTTCACAAGTCAAGCGTAACCGACAAGTTGTGCGTGATCGATCCCGAAGGGGCATACAAGGCGCGGGCGATCACGAAGGAAGAGTATGACGAACTGACCTCGTTTGAGGCTGACGGGCCAAAACCGTTCAGGATCAGCCGCAAGCATAAAGAGGTCTAAACGGCTTTGGAGGGGTACTGCGCGAACCAAGTTTGCTCCATGTCTCGGCAGACCCCTCGCGCAGCCCCTTCAAAGAAAGGAATGAGCGATGGCGAATCAATCAGCAATCGGGGGCAATATCCGGTATCCGAGCTTGCAGGCTATCGGTGATCTGTTTCGCGCATCAATCAATGATACTTTCAACAATACGACGGGAACTGGGACAGGAACCGGCAGTCAAGCCGGTGTCGTCATGTCCAATCTGAATCCCGACTTGCTCACGTTCATGGATTCGGCTATTTATGAACTATTTTCCGATCTCCGCAATGTTGGGGATCCTGAGCTAATCCTTGACAATTACATCCTCGAAGGAATTCCCGCTCTCTCGGTACAAGACCCCACGGTGCAGGTTGGGCTGAGCTACGCCGGTTTTTATAACGGCTATATGTGGAGTAATCTTTGGACGCTGCCAATCGGCCTATCAAATATGCTTGCCATGTGGGAACGGCAATCGGGAACCAATGACAGTTTTATTCCCATGCGTCAGGCTGCTTTTGGAATTGGCGGCGGTTTGCAGGGGATTTCGATGGGCCAATGGGAGATGAGAGGGGGCATTCTGTGGATGCCTGGAGCCACGCAAAGCGTTGATCTGCGTATCCGCTGCCGTATCGGGTATCCTGCTCCGCTCTACTCTACGAATCTGAATTTTTCGACCGCTTACGTTCCTGTTCTGGACTGCCAGAACGCGATTGTGGCAAAGATGCTGATTCTATATGCGCGGCGGTTGCGCCGGAGAATTACGCG